>NZ_AP019841.1:667421-1001131 GCF_007990445.1 Leptotrichia wadei | reverse complement strand
AATTTTGTTATTTTATATTCCTATAAAAATTTCTACCATTTTCTGTATTTTCTCTAATACAGATTGTTTTTTAGCCTCTCTTGCCCCTTTTCTTCGTGAAGTTGGTGGAAGAATACTATCTAATTCAGAACCAGCATAATCAACAAAACCTTTATTTATGGATTTTTCAATAAATCTTCTAGAATCTTCCTTTAAATTCTCATCTTTAACTAATTCATCAATTTTTTCCTTCTTTTCTTCTTTTGCGTATTTATAAAAAGCATCAAGAATTTCTCCATTATTTTTCAATTTTTTTAAATCTGTTTTGTTAATAAAATTTATAACTAAATTTTCTTTCGCTCTAGTTCCTAAACTTGTACGTATAACTCTTCTTATTTCAGATTTTAATGTTTCAATATCATCATGTTCTTTTGTCTTTTCTAAAATTAACTCTAAAATATAATCTAAATTAATTTCATCTGTTTTAAGTAAATCAATTTGAAATTCAATATCAGAAAAATCAATTCCTTCTTCGTTACTATCATCTTTTCCAGCATTTCTTATTTCTTCACAAATATCCACATAAACACTCTTCATATCCTGCATTTGTCTATCAGATATAATTTTCTCAAAATTTTCAAATTCATCGAAATTTTTAAGTATATTTTCTGTTTTAAGCAATTCTCCAAATAATTCTACAAATTCCTTTTTATCTTGAGTTTTTTCAATTTCAACAGGCTTTGGAAATTTTTCAACTATTTCATTACATAAACTTACATATCCTTTTATTGATTTTCCTGTTTCCTCATCTTTAAATCCCTTTATATAGTCGTTATAACTTTTTTCAAGAATTATATTTACACTATTTTCATCTCCAAAAGTTTTAATAGCATTTTTTGTAGCCTTTTCCAAATCTCTAAAACATACAATATTTCCAAAAGTTTTAACTTTATTCAAAATACGGTTTGTTCTTGAAAACGCTTGAATTAATCCATGGTATCTCAAATTTTTATCAACAAACAAAGTATTTAATGTTGGTGCATCAAATCCTGTCAAAAACATTCCCACAACAATTAAAATATCAATTTTTTTATCCTTAACCTTTTTAGACAAATCTTTATAATAATTCTGAAATTCACTTCCATTTGTTGAAAAATTTGTTTTAAAATAATCGTTATAATCAGATATTACTTTATCCAAAAATTCTTTCGCTGTCGATTCCATTGCACTTGGCTCAAAATTTTCATCAGGAATATCTCCTATCGCATTTCGCTCTTCATTCGCAGCAAAACTATAAATTGTCGCTACTTTCAGTCTTTTTTCTTCAGGCAAATTTTCTTGCTGTTTTTGAAATTCTTCATAATAAAGTTTTGCAGCTTCTACACTTTGAACAGCAAACATAGCATTAAAACCGTTTAGCCGTTTCTGTTTTATATTATAGTATTCATTTCTATGAGTTTTTGTATTATATACTTTTAAAATATATTCTACTATTTTAGAAATTCTCTCAGGATGTAACAACATTCTTTTTTCAAGTTCCTTGAGCTTTTTATCATCTGTTTCTGCTTCAGCCGCTTTAAATTTTGCCCTAATATCATTATAATCCACTTTAAATTTTAAAACCTTTTTATCACGAATAGCATCTGTTATAACATAACTATGTAATTGAGCTCCAAAAATTCCAGCTGTTGTATCACTTCCAAGAGCATTTTCAGGAAAAATTGGTGTTCCTGTAAATCCAAACTGATAATAATTTTTAAAAGATTTCCTAATATTTTTTTGTGCGTCTCCAAATTGAGAACGATGACATTCATCATAAATTATAACACAATGTTTATCGTAAATTTCATGGCTTGGATTTTTTTTGACAAATTCATTTAATTTTTGGATTGTCGTAACAACTATTTTGTTATCCTGTTTTTCAATACTTCGTTTAAGTTCTTTTGTATCTTTACTACCATTTACACTATCAGGCTGAAATTTCTGATATTCCTTCATTGTCTGATAATCCAAGTCTTTTCTATCAACCACAAAAAACACTTTATCAATATATTCAAGTTCTGTAGCAAGTTTTGCCGTTTTAAAAGAAGTCAAAGTTTTTCCTGAACCTGTAGTATGCCAAATAAATCCTCCAGCTTCAATTTTACCACATTTCTTATTTTGATAACTGGATTCTATCTTCCACAAAATTCGTTCAGTTGCTGCTATTTGATACGGTCGCATTATTAGCAAAATATCATTTGAATCAAAAACACAATATTTTGTCAAAACTTCTAAAATAGTTCGCTTTTCAAAAAATGTTGCTGTAAAATCTTTAAGATCTCTAATAACTTTATTTTTCGCATCTGCCCACTCACATGTAAATTCATAATGATTTTTATTCTGTGCCGTAGTATTTGCAAAATAACGAGTATAAGTCCCATTTGAAATTACAAAAATCTGAACAAATTTATAAAGTGAATTTTCATTATTGAAACTTTCCTTACTATATCTATGGATCTGATTAAATGCCTCATGAAGACTTACTCCACGTTTTTTCAATTCTATATGAACAAGTGGCAATCCATTAACTAATATCGTTACATCATAACGATTTTTATGCTTACCTTTTTGCTTAATTTGATTACAAACCTGTAAAATATTATTATGTATATTTTTTTTATCAATAATTTTTATATTTTTCAAATGTCCGTCATCAAAAATAAAATCATAGATATAATTTTCCTGAATCTTCCTAGTTTTCTCAATCATTCCGTCATTTGGACAATCAAGATATTCCACTAAAAATCTTTCCCATTCTTTATCTGTAAAAGCAACTTTATTTAATCTTTCAATTTGAACCTTCAAATTTTTATAAAGTTCCTCTGATGTCTTCCCATAAAATCTTTCATACCCTTGACTTTCTAAATCCCTTATCATCCCATCTTCAAGTTCTTTTTCACTCTGATATGTATCTTGAACTTGAAGTATTTCTTCATAATTAGCTAAAATAATTCCATTTGTCATCTCAGCAATTGTTGATCTTTCATAAATCGCACTTTTTTCCGACATTTAAACTCACTTCCTTTATCTTCCCCCTTTTAAATGTCTATTTTTCAAAATTCAATAATTTTTCCCTGTAATATTCATACTGTTTTTGTCTTAAGGCTATTTCTTTTGGTAAACCCTGTGATAAATCATTAACTAAAACATCAAATTTATCTAAAATTGATACGATGTGTTTTTGTACCGCTAATGATGGTAATGGGATTTTTATTCTTAGAATTCCATCTATATCAATCGTTGGAATACTTGATTTTCTAATATTTCTTGTACAATAGTTTGAAATTTTACTAAAATAATATTTTAAAAATTCCATATTTATAAAATCTAAATAATTATCTTTTAAAGTAAATACCATAAATTGCTGATTAATTACAAAATCTGTTTTTATTAAAGCATATTCTCCAATCGTTCCGATTATAGATAACACCATTGAATTACTTTTAAATACCTCTTTTTTCACTCCAGATTCTGAAATTTTTACATTTGCAAAATCTAAACTTCTTCCTCTCTGACGAATATCTTCTATTGTAAACCAATTTATAACACCATTTTCCCAATAAGACATTTTTTTTCTTGAAGGTGTATATCCTGTTCTTGTATTAAATATTTCATTTAATGTTTTCCACTCGACTTTATCACTTACATCAACGCCAGCAATTTTTGCTGCTTCTTTAAGTAATTCAAAAAATTCACTCGTTATTTGCCGCTGTGCTGTGCTGTGCTGTGCTGTGCTGTGCTGTGCTGTGCTTAAAGCATACCCTTCTTCTTTATCAAATGTCAAGAGTTTTTCTCGATAATATTCATATTGTTTTCTTCTTTGCTCTATTTCCAAAGGAAGTAGTCCTTTTGTATCAGAAAGAAGTTCCTGAAATCTATCTAAAATTTTTACAATTTTATTTTGGATAATAATAGAAGGCAGCCAAATTTTATAATTATCAGTAATGCCTGTTGATATTTGAGGTAATTTCCCTGATATTGCTTTATCTTCAAAATATTTTATATTTTTTTTCAAATAATAATATAAATATTTTATATTTAATATATTATCATCATTTGATGAGTAAGACCATAATTCATTTTTATGAGAAAAAGGTTTATCATAAAATTCAAAATCTATATTCCCACGTGATTTCACTATGATACTTGGTTTTTTAATTATATATTTTTTATCAATATTATACTCATCTATATTTGCTGTTGTTTTTCCACCTGCAAATATTTTAATTGGAGCATTGTCTTTATGAATTTCCTTCATTTCACCAGCTGTTATACTAAATCCCCTTTGTCTTATACAAACTTCTTTAATTGGTACTAATGCAAGTGTTCTATTTTCTTCGATTTCATAAATCTTTTTAGAAATTTTATTCAAATAATCTTCACTTAACAACATATCTCTATAATAGTTATACTGCTTATTTCTTGCCTGTAATTCTGCCTGTAATTCTGCCTGTAATTCTGTAACACATTTTGTGAAATTGTCAAGTATTTTTACAATTTTTTCTTGTATTTCTAGTGAAGGAATTGGAATTTTTATTTCTTTCATATTTGCTTGATTTATTTTAGGTGGAGTGCCTTTTACAATAGACGAAACATCCACTATTGATAAATAATAGTAGATATATTTTAAATTATATCTTATATTCAATTGACCTAAAACATGAGCGTGATTATTTACCCATATTTTTTTGTTGTTTATCCAATGTAATACTGGACTTTTATCTTTATTGATTACACTTCCATCTTCTCCCATTAAAATGAAACTTCCATCAAATATATAATTATTAACAAAACTCTGTATTCCATTTGCACCATAATACGGATATGTTCCTATTATCCTATCTTTTTTCGCAATAGGTTTTCTTTTATTATCTAAAATTTCACAAACTTCCCCCAATTTCTTCCACTCAACCTTTTCCCCCACTAAAAGTTTTTCCATAAATTTCATTATTTCTCTCCCTCTTTTAGTCGTTTTCCCTCAATTTTATTTTGTCGAGTGGCAATCAACAGAAGAGTCTTTTACCACATTTTACAAATTCCCACCCACAATATTGCTTACTTATTCACTTTCAAGCTCCTTCACTATCTCATTTATAGAAGCCCTTAATTCATCTATTCTTTTTACTGTTTCCTCAATTTCCTTATTCAACACATCGATATCTATTTTTTCACGAGTATCTTCCTTTTCCACATAAGTTGAAACTGACAAATTATAGTCATTTTCAGCTATTTCACTATTATCAACCAATCTTGCAAAATATTCTACATCAGTTTTTTCTCTAAATTCGCTTACTATTTTTTCAATATTTTCAGGTTGCAAAATATTATTATTCGTTTCTTTCTTAAATTCCTTACTTGCATCAATAAATAACGTTTTATTTTCTGTCTTATTCTTTGCCATTACTAAAATACAAGTCGCTATTGATGTTCCAAAAAACAGGTTTTCTGGAAGCTGTATTACACAATCTACAAAATTATTGTCTACTAAATATTTACGAATGATTTTTTCTGAACCTTTTCTATAAAAAATACCTGGAAAACATACTATTGCTGCTCTTCCTTTGCTTGACAAATAACTTAATGAATGCATTATAAACGCATAATCTGCATAAGATTTTGGAGCAAGTTTTCCTGCTGGTGCAAATCGTTCATCATTAATAAGTGTCGGATCTCCGTCTCCTATCCATTTAATCGAATACGGCGGATTTGAAACAATCGCATCAAAAGGTTTTTCATCATTATGTAATGGATTAAGTAAGGTATCTCCACGTTTTATTGAAAAATTATTGTAGTTTACATTGTGTAAAAACATATTCATACGAGCCAAGTTAAAGTTAGTCATGTTTATTTCCTGTCCAAAAAATCCCTCATCAATAATATGTTCCTCAAACTGCTTTTTCATTTGAAGTAATAAAGAACCACTTCCACATGTCGGATCGTATACTTTATTGATATTTTCTTTTCCTTCCATTACAAGTCTTGCCAGAAGTTTAGAAACTGTTTGCGGTGTAAAAAATTCTCCTCCTGACTTACCAGCATTGCTGGCATAATTTGAAATTAGATATTCATACGCATCTCCAAAAGCATCTATATCATTATGCTGAAAACTTCCAAAATTAATTTCAGAAATTCCTGTTAAAATATCTGCTAATCTTGTATTTTTTTCAGCAACCGTTCCACCTAAACGATTACTCGTAGTATCGACATCTTCAAATAATCCTTTAATATCATCTTCCGACTCAAATCCAACAGCACTTGCTTCAATAGCTTTAAAAATATTTGCTAAATCTGTATTCAAATTTTCATTGGTTCTCGCTGTTTTTACTACATTTTCAAAAAGTTGACTTGGTAAAATAAAAAATCCTTTATCTTCCACAGTACCAGCTCTAAAATCTTCTTCAGCTTCTTCATCAGAAATATCCGCATAATTAAACTCCAAATCTCCAGCTTCATGTTCTGCTTTATTGAAAAATTCTGTCATATTTTCCGAAATAAATCTATAAAATAATATTCCCAAAATATACTGTTTAAAATCCCAACCATCTACCGCTCCACGCACATTATCTGCAATTGCCCAGATTTTACGATGCAATTCTGCTCTTTGTGCCGTTTCATTTGATTCTTTTGTATTTGCCACTTCTTTCTCCTTATATCTATTCATAATTTATTTTTTGTTAACATTATATCATAATTTCAAATAAAATTTATTTTTAGTACAAAACTTTTTAAAAAATATTGAATTTTTTCCCATTTTACTATACAATATTCTGAAGTATTCAAAACTAATTTTTTAAATTTTATTTCAAAAAAATAGAAAGGAAAAATATGAAACAATATGTTGTAGATGCCTTTACAGATACCGTTTTCAAAGGGAATCCTGCTGCTGTGTGTATTATGAATTCTTGGATAGATGACAACTTAATGCTTTCGATTACGAGAGAAAATAATTTGTCGGAAACGGCTTTTGCTGTGAAGGAAAATGAGAAATATAGATTACGTTGGTTCACTCCTGGCGGAGAAATCGACCTTTGTGGACATGCTACTTTGGCGACAACTTTTGTAATAACTAATTTTTATGAAAAAAATATTGATAAAATCGTGTTTGACACATTGAGTGGCGATTTAATCGTTCATAAAAAAGGAGAATTATTTGAATTGAATTTTCCTTCTTACGACTTAAAATCTGTTGAAATTACGAAAGAGATAATTGATGCGATTGGAGTTAAACCGCTAGAAGTCTTTATTGACAGGGATTTAGTTTGTGTTTTGGAAAATTCGGAACTTGTGGAAAAGTTTGAGCCAAATTTGGAAAAAATTAAATTGCTTGACGGGCTTCTTTTACACATTACGGCTAAAGCTGGTGAAAACTCAGAATTTGATTGTGTTTCTCGTTCTTTTGCACCAAAATTGAATGTTGCTGAAGATCCTGTTTGTGGCTCTGGACATTGTCATCTTATACCACTTTGGTCAGATAAATTGGGAAAAAACGAAATCGTCGCATTTCAGGCTTCCAAACGAACTGGAATTCTTTATTGCAAATTAGATAGAGAAAAAAATCGAGTTTCATTGAGTGGAAAAGCTGTATTATTTGCAGTTTCAGAAATTTTTATTTAAAAAATTTTATTTTTTATTTTTCAAAACTTAAAAAGCAGTATAAAATTAGAAATCTATTTTTTTCTAAAACTATTGCATTTTCACTATTTCAAGGTAAAATCATATTAGGATTATGTGATAATTAAAAAAAATAATAAATTTTATTAGGAGGAATACTTATGAATTTATGGATACTTATTGGTATTGTTATTATTGTAGTGGGATTTTCTTTGAAGCTAGATGTGCTGGCTGTGGTGCTTACTGCTGGTATAGCTACTGGAATTGCCGCAAAAATGAATTTTTTTGAAATTCTTGGAATTATTGGAAAGGCTTTTGTGGATAATAGGCTTATGTCAATTTTTTTGATTAGCTTGCCAGTTATTGCAGTGCTTGAAAGATATGGACTTAGAGAAAGAAGTGCAGCTTTAATTGAAAAATTAAAAAATGCGACTGCCGGCAGAATCTTAGGACTTTATATGGTAATCCGTTCGATTGCGAGTGCATTGTCAATTAGAATCGGTGGGCATATTCAGTTTATACGACCTCTTATTTACCCAATGTCTGAAGCTGCTGCAAAAACTCATAAAAATAAGGATTTAACAGAAAAGCAAACTGAAGAGTTAAAAAGTTTAAGTGCCGCAATTGAAAATTATGGAAATTTCTTTTCACAAAACATATTTGTAGGGGCATCAGGACTTCTTTTGATTCAGACTACACTGAAGGAAAATGGATATGCTGTATCTTTGAAGCAATTGGCGCTATCTTCAATACCAATTGGAATAATTGCAATAATTTTTACTTTTATTCAAGTATATATTTATGATAAAAAAATAATTTTGAGCAAAGGAGGTAAAAAATAATGGAAATAAAAGCTCTTTTAAAACTTTTGACACAAATTATTTATATTCTTTGCGGACTTGTCAGTATAAGTACTGGAATTAGAGGGTTGAAAAATGAAAAGGCAAAAATAGGAACATTTTTGTTTTGGACTATTCTTGGGATAATATTTATTTTTGGAGAAGCTATTCCATATAAGGTTACTGGCGGACTTCTTGTAATTCTTGCCATAATTACTGTAACAAAACAATTACATATTGGAAAATTTGAAAATATTTCTTCACAATTCAAAATCGCACAAAGTGAAAAATTAAAAAATAAAATTTTCATCCCAGCTGTATTAATTGGAATTGCCGCTTTTCTGATACTTCAATTTAAAATTGGAAAAACTGCTATACCACCTGCATTAGGTATCGGTGGAGGTTCGCTTGTCGCCCTTCTGGCAGCTGCAATTATCATAAAACCAAAATTCAGCGAAACAAACGAAGATACTTCAAAACTTCTTATGCAAATTGGTGCAACTGCCATTTTGCCACAGCTTCTTGCTGCATTAGGTGCTGTATTTACTAAAGCTGGAGTTGGAAAAGTAATAGCTGCCAGCATTTCATCTGTTGTTCCAACTGGAAATATCTTTATAGGAATCGTTATTTATGCTATTGGAATGGTTATATTCACTATGATTATGGGAAATGCCTTTGCTGCATTTTCAGTAATAACTGCAGGAATTGGAATCCCATTTATTATCAAAAACGGTGGAAATCCAGCTATTATTGGTGCTTTAGGAATGACCGCCGGCTATTGCGGAACTCTTATGACTCCAATGGCAGCAAACTTTAATATTGTCCCTGCTTCAATTCTGGAAATAAAAGATAAATATGGAATTATAAAAGTCCAAGCTCCAATGGCTTTATTACTGCTTGTAACACATATTATACTTATGCTGCTGTTATTTGGAGTAAAATAAAACTGAAAATACTATGTTTATTGAGATTTCTAAATTTTTACAAACAAGTAAATTAAAAAAAAATCTAGAAAGGAGAGTATGAAATTATAAATTAAATCTATTTTTATAAAATCATATAAAAAATACTATGAAAATATTAGTTACTGGCTTTGACCCTTTTGGAGGTGAGCCCATAAATCCTGCCATCGAATCAGTTAAAAAATTGCCTGATAATATTGCAGGAGCACAAATTATCAAATTGGAAATTCCGACAGTAAAAGGAAAATCTATTAAAAAAATTGAAAAAGCTATTGAAGAGCACAATCCAGATGTCATCTTGTCAATCGGACAAGCAGGCGGAAGATTTGATATTTCCGTTGAACGAGTTGGAATAAATCTTGATGATTTCCGAATACCTGACAACGAAGGAAACCAAACTATTGATGAGCCAATTTTTCCAGATGGAGAAAATGCATATTTTGTAGATCTTCCTGTAAAAGCTATGGTAAAAAACATACAAAAAAATAAAATTCCAGCTTCAGTTTCATACACTGCAGGAACTTTCATCTGTAATCACGTTCTTTACGGTACACTTTATTTAATACATAAAAAATACAAAGACAAGAAATCTGGATTTATCCATATTCCATTTTTACCAGAACAAGTTATTAACAAAAAAAATACACCATCGATGGAATTAAATACTATTGTAAAAGGTTTAACCGCCGCAATTGAAGCTATTGTAAAAAATGATAAAGATATTAAAGAAACTGGTGGAACTATTTGCTAGCAACATTTTTCTAAACATTTAGATATATCAAAAATAAAAAGCCTGCTTTTATTAAAAAAAATTCTAAAGCAGGTTTTATTATTTATTTTTACTTGCAAAATACTAAAAACTAGATTTTATTTATTTGCTGTTAAGGAGCCAGAATTTTATTGTTAAAAAAATCTACTATTCAAATAAAATTTCTATTTAATCTCTTCCATTAACAAATCCACAACTGTACCATTCACAATTCCAACTAATTTTTTAGTTTCCACTTCCATCTGCAATCCTCTTCTGCCAGCTGAAACCATTATTTTTTCAAACTTCTCTACTTCCTTATCAAAAAAAGTTCTATACAGCTTTTTCATTCCCACAGGAGAACATCCCCCACGAATATATCCTGTTTCCTTCTCGAGCTCTGAAAGCGGAAGCAAATCAATATTTTTTTCCCCACAAGCCTTCGCCACCTTTTTCAAATCCAAATGAGCTGCTCCATGAATAACACAGACATACAAATTTTTACTTTTCCCCTTCAACACAATTGTCTTAAAGACTCTCTCTGCAAGTTCAGGAAATTTTTCAGCAACTCCAAGCCCTCCGCTTTTATCTTCACTCCATTCATAAGTATGAATAATGTATGGAATTTTTTGTTTATCCAGCTGTCTTAAAGCATTTGTTTTTGCTATTTTATCTTTCTTATGTTTCATAATTACCCCTTCGCTTTACAAATCATTTGATAATACCCAATCACATACTCTGCGCATTTTATCCCATCAACCGCCGCCGACATAATCCCGCCAGCATATCCTGCACCTTCTCCACAAGGCATAAGACCTTCAATATTCGAGAAAAATTTTTCATTTCTAGGAATTTTCACTGGAGATGAACTGCGGCTTTCCACTCCCGATAAAACTGCATCATAACTGGCAAATCCCTTTATTTTTCTATCCATCAAATTAATTCCTTCTTTTAGAGAATCATTTATGTATTGCGGAAAAATTTCATTTAAATTTGCAAATTTATAGCCTGCCAAATAACTTGGTTTTACTTTTCCTAATTCTGTCGAAATTTTATTATTTACAAAATCCCCAAACAGCTGGACTGGAGCCTTATAATTCTTTCCGCCAAGTTCAAAAGCCTTTTCCTCCAATCTTCTTTGAAATTCCACTCCAGCCAGAACGCTTTCTCCAGGAAAATCTTCAGGAAATACATTTACCAAAATCGCCGAATTTGCATTTTCCAAATCCCTTTGAGAATAACTCATCCCATTTACAACAAGACGACCTTCCTCACTTGAAGACGGCACAACAACTCCGCCTGGACACATGCAAAACGTATAAACTCCCCGCCCATTGCTTGTCTTAACATTCAATTTATATTCTGCAGCTGGCAATTTATTGGCAAATTTTCCATATTGAGAATGATTTATCATACTTTGAAGATGTTCAATCCTAACTCCAACCGAAAAAGTTTTTCGCTCCATCACAACATTTTCCTCATTTAACATAAAGAAAGTATCTCTCGCACTGTGCCCAATTGCAAGAACTACAATATTAGATAGAATTTCATAAATTTTATTTTCATCGGAACTTTCAACATTCTCAACTAAAATACTTTTTATTTTTTTATTTTCTGAATCAGATTTTTCATAATTTACTTTTATTAATTTTGTACTAAATCTATATTCTCCACCAAGACTCTCAATCTTATGTCTGATTTTACGCATTATTTCAATTAATTTATCAGTTCCAATATGTGGCTTTGACATATAGTTAATCTTTGGATCAGCTCCAGCAAGAATTAATTCATCATAAACCTTTTGAATCCTAAAATTATTTGTATTCGTATTCAATTTTCCATCTGAAAATGTTCCCGCACCGCCTTCCCCAAACTGCACATTTGAATACTTATCTAATTTCCCAGTTTTAAAAAAATTATAGACATCCTTTTCCCGTTCATCCACACTTTTCCCCTGCTCAATAATAATTGGCTTTAATCCCGCTTCAGCAAGCACAAGCCCAGCAAAAATGCCCGCAGGCCCGCTTCCAACGACAACAGGACGTTTTACACTTTCATTTTCTGTAAAATTCTCAATTTTCTCTGTAAAATAAGGTTTTTTCTCAATTTTTCTAACATTTTTCACATTTTCAAATCTTTTCTTTTCCTTCTCTTCATCAAATTTAAAGGAAATATCCACCGCATAAACAAATACAACATTATCCTTTTTTCTCGCATCAATTGCCTGTCCTGCAATTTCAAAGGACTTTACTTCTTTTTCATTAATTCTGTAAAGTTTATAGACTGTTTTTTTTAAATCATTCTCGGTATGTTTCACAGGCATTTTTATATTATTTATTCTAATCATTTTTTTCTCCTTTATATTTCCTGTTAAATAAAAATTTTGTAAAAAAGAATATTCGGTTAAATATTTTTCCCTAAAAAATATCCAGATGTCCAAGCCCATTGCAAGTTAAATCCTCCGCATTCACCGTAAACATCCAATATTTCCCCAGCAAAGTAAAGATTTTTAACTTTTTTAGACTCTAAATTTTCCAAATTTACTTCACTTAACGGAATTCCGCCAGCAGTAACTTGAGCCGCCTTAAAGCCATTTGTATCAATAATTTTTATTTTATATTTTTTCAAAGCCGTACAAATTTTACGAATTTCATTATCTGTCAAATCACTTATGCTTTTCGACAATTTCTCTATTCCAGCCGATTTTGTCAAAAACTGTCCCAATTTCTTATTAACAGCTCCATTAAAAAACTGCTCCATTGTAAAATTCTTCAATATTTTTCTACGTTTTTTCAATATTTCAAATATTTCATTATATGTAAACTTAGGCATAAAATCAATTTCAAATTCTACATTTTTATAAATTGGAAAAACATAGGAAATATTAAAAACAACATTTCCAGAAATCCCAAAATCTGTAAACAGCAGCTCTCCATCATAAGTGCATATTTTTATTTTCTCTCCATCTTCATTTTCTCCAAAAGCCGTAACTTCCACATCCGACTTAATCCCCTTTAATCCCCTTATTTTCTCCTTTTCCGCCTTCAACTGCACAATAACAGGCGTTAATTTCGTAACAGTATGCCCAAACTTTTTCGCCAGCTCATACCCACTTCCATTAGATCCCAGCTCAGGATAAGATTTACCGCCAGTGGCAAGTACAATCTTTTTTGCAGTAATTTGCCTTTTATCTTCTGAAATTATCTTAAAATCAAACATTTCCTTTTCAATTTTCACAACATAAAAATCTGTAATTATCTCTATCCCAAGGCTTTGCGCATAAAATCTAAGCCCATCCACAATCGAAGCCGCCTGCCCGCTAAGTGGATAAACCTTTCCTCGGTTCTCCTCATTGCAAATAATTCCAACTTCATCTTCAAAAAATCTCATTGCATCCTGCGAAGTAAAACTTCCTAAAATTTCCTCAATCGGCTGCTTCATTTTCTCGATCCCAAAATAATTTTGATTAGAAGCATTCACATTTGTCAAATTGCACCGACCATTCCCAGTAGTCAAAACTTTTTTTAAAACCCTGTCCTTTCTTTCTAAAATGATAACATCTTTTCCATTCTTCTTGGCAGTAATCGCTGTTAAAAATCCCGAAGCGCCACCACCAATTATTGCTATTTCTCTTTTCATCTTATAATCTCATTCTCCTAAATTTTATTCCAGTAATAACATTTCAACAATATTTTTCATTTATCTAAACCATAAAATAAAAACGAGCCGTGTGCTCGTCTTTTTGTATGAAAGAAGTCTAAACGTAGAGATGGGGCATCTCTATTAGACAATTTATTTATATCATATAAATGCATTTTTGTCAAGATAGAGTAAATTTAAAATATTCAAAATAATTCCAAATAAAAATTTATCCCCTCTCTCCACTTTAACAGTTAAAATTTTTTTAACGAGTATCCATGATTAAGCAAGCAAAAAATAATTCCCCTTCATCAATCTTCCTTAATTTCCATTGCCTGCGGATAAATTTCCTTAATTTCGTCTGCAATTTTATCAATTTCGGCAGTCAAATAGTCTGAACTTCCACGATCCCCCTTCATTGCGATTCTAACGTGAACACACCCTTCCTTTGCATAAGGAGCAACAGTCGGATTCGACATTTCAAAATAATCCTTCAGCCTGTCATCAATTTTTCCTTCTGGAACTCCCTTTATTTCAAGAGTCTTCATTAACAAAACATCATTTGAATATTGCTTCAAAAGTGGCAAAACTTGATTGTCAACCATCCATGTCATTTCTCTTGGAGGTCCTGGCAAAACTATTATTTTTTTATTATCCTTTTTATAAAAAAATCCAGGTGCAAGTCCAACTTCATTTTCTAATAATTTTGAATTTTTTAAAATTGAAGCCTCCTTTCTTCCACCAGAAGCCACTTCTCCAAAGCCCCTTTCATTATATTTTTTCACAATCAAATCATAATATCTCTCAATAACTTCCAGCTCTTCCCCAAAATAATCAGCCACAACTTCCTTCGTAATATCATCAACCGTAGGCCCAAGCCCTCCAGTAGTAATTACCAGATCAACTCTTTTAAAAGCATTCTCCAGACATTCTTTAAGCCGTCCATAATTATCCCCAACTGTAGTTTGATAATATAAATCAATCCCAATGTTTGTAAACTTCGCTGAAATATACTGTGCATTCGTATTTACAATATCTCCAACTAATAATTCTGTTCCAACACATATAATTTCTGCTTTCATTTTAGTTTCCTTTCTTTTTCATTTAAAATACCGCTAAATAATACTATTCCCCATTTAAAAAGCAAAAATTATATTTTAATTACTTGAAAATAAATATCAGGTTTAAACTACTAAAAAGATTTGTAATATATTCGTTATTTAAATGGGGTTTTGTATAAATTCCATATTTCAGAATTTTATTTAACGGCAAATTTATATTTAAATATTTATTTTATTTTTTAAAAATAATACTTTCATAAGGTTTTAAAATAATTTTATCATTTGAAATTTTAGGCCCTTCAATGTAATTTGACAATAAAATTGACGCATTTTCTAAATCCAATCCTTTAACATCAAATTCGCAAGTTTCACCATAGAAATTAGAAATTACTATTAATTCAGCATTTTCTCCAACTCTCTTATAAGCATAAACCTTTTCATTTTCAATGTCAAAATCTTCATATCTTCCAGTTATCAACAATTCTTCATTTCTTCTCAATTTAATCAAATTTTGATAATGATAGAATACAGAATTCGGATCTTCCAACGCTTTTTTCACGTTAATTTCTTTGTAATTTTCTGGAACTGAAATCCAAGGTGTTCCTTCTGTAAATCCTGCATTTTTAGAGTCATCCCATTGAACAGGCGTTCTTGAGTTATCTCTTGATTTTTGCATTAAAATTTCAATAGCTTCTTCTTCAGAACATCCTCTATCCAACAAAATTTTATACATGTTAGTCGATTCAACATCACGATATTTCTCAATTTTATCAAAATATGGATTTGTCATTCCAAATTCTTCTCCTTGATAAACATAAGGTGTTCCTTGTAATCCGTGAAGAACTGTCGCTAACATTTTTGCTGATTCATCGTGATATTCTTTATCATTCCCAAATCTCGACAATGCCCTTGGCTGATCATGATTATTCCAGAAAGTTGCATTCCATCCGTTCCCTTCATACATCCCAATTTGCCATTTAGACAATATTTTCTTCAATTGCACAAAATCAAACGGTGCTTTTACCCATTTTTCACCATTTGGATAATCAACTTTTAAATGATGGAATGAAAATGTCATAGCAAGTTCTTTTTCATCAGGATTTGAATATTTTATACAATTTTCAATGGCAGTAGATGACATTTCTCCAACTGTCAATAAATCACTTTCTCCAAATACCTCTTTATGTAATTCTTTCAAGAACTCATGAATTCTAGGCCCATCTGTGTAATATCTTCTTCCATCAGGCACAAATCTAGTATCAGTTCCATCATCATTCAAGAATCTTTGATCTTTTGAAATCAAGTTAATTACATCAAATCTAAATCCGTCTACTCCTTTATTTAACCAATATCTAATCATTTCATACAATTTTTTTCTAACATTTTCATTTTCCCAATTCAAGTCAGCTTGACTAACATCGAATAGATGCAAATAATATTGTCCTCTCTTTTCGCTCCATTGCCAAGCATTTCCACCAAATTTTGATTCCCAGTTTGTAGGCTCTTTTCCATCAACTGGATCTTTCCAAATGTAAAAATCTTCGAATTCTGGATCTCTAGCTTCAGATTTTTTAAACCACTCATTTTCAGTCGAAGAATGATTTATAACAATATCCATCACTATTTTCAACCCTCTTTTGTGAGCCTCATTCAACATTTCCTCAAAATCTTCCATTGTCCCATAGCTCTCATCAATATTGTAATAATCACTAATATCGTATCCGTTATCATTTTGAGGCGATTTATACATCGGTGTTAGCCACAAAACTTCCACTCCAAGTTTCTTTAAATAATCTAATTTTTGCGTAATTCCTTTTATATCTCCTTGACCAGTCCCAGTCGTATCTTTAAAACTCTTTGGATAAATCTGGTACACCACCGATTTATGCCACCATTTTTGCTCAAAATCTTTTTTCATAAATGCACCTCTCCTAAATATTTGTTTATTTTCTATTTTTTTTTATAACTTCAACTTTATTATACCCTATTATTTTCGTATATACAAAAAAATTTTTATTTTTATTTTAAAATTTTTAAATATTTCTAAACTTCTATTTAACGTTAAGATTTAACATCTCTCTAAAATTTGCTATTAGATACGTTTGATAACCTAAATTTTTTTTACTTCTACAAAAGGTAAGACCTTTGCTTCAAGATATTTATTTTATAAAAATTAAGAACAGTTAATAACTGTTCTAACATTTATTTATCTTTATTTACATTACCGCCTGTATATCCAAAAACATAATCCAAATTTATATTTCTCATTGAATTGAACACACTTTGCTTTACTCCTGGATTCTTTTCTTCAAGTTCAGCCAGCAGATTTTTCACTTCCCTACGTTTGCTTGAAGTTTTTCCAGCTTCAATTGTACATCCGCAGTTCATTGCACGAATCCCGTTTGTTTTTGTATAATCAATTATATCGGCTTCCTTTACATAAATTAACGGACGAATCAATTCTAATTTTCCAGAAGTTGAGGGAACTTTTGGAGTCATTGTTTTCATTGTCCCAGCATAAAGCATATTTATAAGAGTCGTTTCAATTACGTCATCAAAATGATGCCCAAGCGTCAGTTTATTAAATCCAAGTTCTTCCACTTGCGTATACAAAATTCCACGTCGCATTTTAGCGCACAAAAAGCACGGATAATCTTTAGCCTTTTCATTTGCAATTTCCCAAATATTTGTATCAATAATATCACAGTCAATATTTAACTTATCCAAATTATTTTTAAAATTATCTAAATCAGAATTTCTAAATCCCGGATTCAGACTAACTGCCTTAAATTCAAAATTTTTCCGCCTGTCTTTTTTTAATTCCTGAAATAATTTTACCAAAAGTAAACTGTCCTTCCCTCCAGAAACACCAATCGCAATTTTATCCCCATCTTGAATCATATCAAAATCACTGATTGCCTTCAAGAATTTTGACCAGATACTTTTTTTATAAGTTGTCACTATACTTTTTTCAATTTCCTCCACATCCTTCATTGGACAATCTGGAAGTATCGCTTCACATACTAAATTTACCACTTTCCTTCTCCTTACAATAATTTATACTTTTTTTTAATAATAAATTAAATTTTTATATTTTCAATTTTAAGCAAAAATAATAAAAAGCTGTCATAGATAAGAATTTCACTCCTTATTTTAAGACAACTTTTATACTAAAGATTTCATTTCTTATTCACTTAAATTCCCAAATTAATTTTTATATGTTTTACTGGCTACATATTCAATTTTTACTATTTTATCTAATGACCTGTTTGACAACTGCAAATATAATTAAATAATCATTATATAACAAAAAGGAAAAAATTTCTTGTAAAAAATAAAAATACTAAATTGCCAAACATATCTAAATTATTTATTTAATACTAAATAACTTCTGCATTTGTAGCTTTAAAATTTAATTTTTTATTCTCTTCCTTGATTACATTTCCGTATTTATCTTCTATGTAATGTATTTTTTCAATAAGCCCTTCATCTCGTGAATCAATTCTAAATGCCGCCTTATATTCTTCCAAAGCCTTTTTGTGCCGCCCCATGTGCTCATACTTTCTAGCAAAGTCAATATGTGCAATATACATATCAAAATCAAGGAATATCGCAAGGTCATAACAGTCAACCGCCTCCGATATTTTACCCTTTCTTGAATAAATATTTCCCAAAAGGAACAAAATAAACGGTTCATCCTTTGTACTTACATCAAGTGCCCTGTTAAAGTTTTCTTCAGCCTTGTCAAGCTCTTCATTTTCATAGTACAAATAACCCAAAAAAGCTCGTATTTCAATTTCATTTGGCTGCAACTTTGTTAATTTTTCATAAATTTCAATTGCCTTGTCATTTTCCCTTAGTGCATGATAAATAGAAGCCAATGTTTTTAATACTTCCACATCATCTGGATTATTTTTTATTTTTCCTAAATTTTCTTTAAGAAGCTGTTCATTATTTTCGTTGTATCTTATCTCTCTAAAAATCAATGTTTCTAACATTATTTCCCATTGCTACCATATCTACTTTTAATTAAAATGCCAGTTTTTCTTAATTAAATAGTCTGTTAATGTAGCATCTCCTTTCTTTTTCTTAATTTTATAAAAATTTCAAAAATTATCTAAAATCTAATAAAAAATCTATAATTTGGAGAATTTATAATTTTAGGTTATCTCTGGGATGAATATTGTAGTTATAATTTATGAAGTATTTAAAATTATAAAATTAATAATTAAATTTTTAAAACTATAGAATTTAGATTTAATTAAAATAAAAATTATAGAATTGCATAAATATATTTAAATTTCTTAACTTATTTTATCACAAATAATGATTTTAGTAAATAACATTATTCATAAATTTTTTTCAATTCTTTTAAAATTAAGATTAGAAAGTCAAACAAAATGGGAATTTCAAACATTATTTCAATTTAGCCAATTTATTTGTCGCCTCTTGACTTCCAGATTTTACAGCCTTTTCATAATATTCCTTAGCTTCCTTCGTACTTTTTTCTACACCTTTTCCATCTGCATACAGATCTCCAAGCGCTTCATACATTGGGGCCGTAGTCTTATCCATTCTGCCTTCGGCTTTTTTATAAAACTCTATTGATTTTGCATAATCTCCAACTTTTTCATAAAGTTTTCCAAGTTTATAACTTGAAACTAAATCTCCGCTGCTATCCCCAATTTCATAATAAAATTCTGCATCATCCAGGCTTTTTTTCACTCCAAGCCCATTTTCAGACATTATTCCCAAATATCTAGGCCCTTGGGCATCTCCGCCATCAACAGAACTTGAAAATGATGCAAATGCCTTTTTATAATCTTTTTTTACCCCCAAGCCTTCCAAATAAAGAATTCCAATATTTCTCATTGCGCGATAATTCTTATTTTCAGCGGCTTTTTTACTCCATTCCATAGATTTTTTATAATCTGCCTTAATTCCATCTCCCTGAAGATATATTTCCCCAAGTTCCGCCTGCGCCTCCACATCCCCCTTTTTAGCCTTTTCTGTCAATTCCTTAATTTTATCATTCATTTTATTTTCCACAGTTACATTATTTTTGGAATTCCTTGTTCCTTTATTTTTTTTCCCGCAACTAAACACCAGAATTAATATTAATATTGCAATAATATATATTTTTTTCATAATTTCCTTCTTTCTATTTCTATTATTACTTCTTTGCTAAACTTTTTAATTTTTAATTCAATAACTTGTTTTTTTACTTTAACAAAAAATTTTAATAAATTATAATTCCCACAATAGCCGCAATTACTGTCAGCAATATTGGACTCATCTTCCACTTTAGCACAAGTGCCATTGACACAACAAATATCACAACACTTTTCCAGTCAATGAAATTATTTTTATCGATCAATAGCATTGCAGCCGCCAAAATTAGTCCAACAACAACAATTTTTAAACCAGCAAATGCATTGTCTATATATTTATTATCTTGAAATTTTAAATAAAATTTACTGAAAAAGGACATTACAATAACTGACGGAAGAATCAGCCCTATTGTTGCAACTGTTCCAGTCAGAACTCCGTGCCAAATTCCTGCTTTGTTCCCAACTAAATATCCAACATAAGTTGCCGAATTTAGTGAAATTGGACCTGGAGTAACTTGAGAAATTGCCACAATGTCTGTAAACTGCTGTATATTTACCCATTTATGAAAATCTACAACATCAGCCTGAATAAGCGGTAAAATCGCATATCCTCCACCAAAACTGAATAATCCTATCTTAAAAAATATAGAAAATAATAGTATCAATAACATCATTTATTTTTCCTCCAAATCATCCAAACATTACCTAAAACAGCACCTAAAACAATCATCGCAATAGGCGGAAATTTCAAGAATGCAACCATTGCCGCTACTAAAAGCACAATCCACAATGTCTTACGATTAATTTTAGCTGACTTTCCAATTGTATAAACACTTGCCGCAATTAATGCAACTACCATTGGTCTTATAGCTTTAAAAGCCTTTATCACATAAACATTATCCTGTATATTGCTAAACAATGAAGCTATAAGAAGAATTACTATAAATGACGGCAATGTCGAGGCTATAACTGTAACTGCCACGCCTAACATCTTTTTTATTTTATATCCCACAAAAACTGATATATTTACTGCCAACGCTCCTGGTGAAGATTGTGCAAGAGCCAAAAGCTTTATAAATTCCTCTTCTTCAATCCACTTCTTCTTAGCCACAATCTCAGCTTGAATAAGCGGCACCATAGCATATCCGCCACCAAGAGTGAAGGCGCCAATTTTAAAGAAAATCCAGAATAATTCCAAATAAACTTTCATTTTACCTACTACCTTTCTAAATCATTTATTTTTTATTTTATCACAAATATCATAATATTACAAATTTAGATATTTTTAAATAACCGAATACAAAAAAAGACAGCCAGATTCTGACTATCTCCTTAAAAATGACATATCCTACTCTTTTGAAAAAAATTCCTTTGCCAATTCCTTTAAATAAAACACATCAAAAATTCCACATAATTCCCGTACCGAATGCATTGCAAGCATCGGAACTCCCAGATCCACTCCATCTATATCCAGATGTGTCGATGAAATCGGACCAATCGTACTTCCACCAAGTTCATTTGATTCATTTACAAATGGCTGAATTTGTATTTCAGTGCCTTCAATAAGCTGTTTAATTACTGCAATCGAATATCCGTCAGAAGTATATTTTTGCTTTGCACTTATTTTTATAGAAATCCCTTCGTTTATTTTCCCACGATTTGTAGGATCTGTTTTGCCTAAATGTGCAGGATGTGCCGCATGTGCCGCATCAGCTGATAAAATATATGAACTTTCCAGCATTTGCAAAAAATCCCCTCGGCTAAGCCCAAGAGCTAGCGAAATTCTTTCCAGCGTATTTAACAAATAATTAGAATCTGCCCCTTGCTTTGTAGCACTTCCTATTTCTTCATTATCAAATGCCACAAAAATATTAATTCTATCCTGATTTTCTTCAGCTTCCAAAAGTCCAATCAGCCCTGTATAAACAGAAGCAAGATTATCAATTTTTGGTGATGACATAAATTCTTCATTTGCCCCCAAAAGACATCCTTTTTCAGTCGCATACAAATACAAGTCAAAATCAATTATATCTTCCTTTTTTATTCCAGTTTTCTCTAAAATAACTCTTTCAAGATAACCTTCCCTTTCAAAATTTTTGTTAATAAGTGAAATTACAGGCAAAACATCATTCTGCTTATCAATTTTTACACCATTATTTACTTCCCTGTTTTGATGAATTGCCAGATTTGGTATTGTCAAAAGTGGCTCATCTATCTTAATTTTCACAGTTCTTGGAAAAAATGAATTTTCCCCCTTCACAATAACACGTCCAGCAATAGAAAGCGGTCTATCAAACCAAGTGCTTAAAATAGGTCCTCCATAAACTTCCGTATTCAATCTCACTACATTTTCTGTGACTATTTCAGGACTAGGCTTTATTCTAAAACAAGGAGAATCTGTATGTGCCCCAAATATTTTAAATCCATTTTTCACATCAAAATCCTCTCCAACCGTAAAGGCAATTATAGTGGAACTAGATTTTTTTAAAAAATACTTTCCACCCTTTTTAATTTCCCATTTTTCACGTGGCATAATTCTTTCAAACCCATTTTCATCCAAAATATCCGAACAGTTTTTCACAACGTGATAAGTACTTGGACTTTCATCGATAAATTCGATAACTTCCCTTGCAAAACTTTTCACTTCCATCTCAATAAAATTTTTCTGTATCTCTTCCAGCTCTCTCGTTGTGTGTATCATCTCTATTCATTCCTCTCGATTTCTAATTTCAATTATTTAAAACATTTCCCTATTAACAATATTGTACCCCATAATTTT
Source organism: Leptotrichia wadei (assembly GCF_007990445.1). Classification (NCBI taxonomy): domain Bacteria; kingdom Fusobacteriati; phylum Fusobacteriota; class Fusobacteriia; order Fusobacteriales; family Leptotrichiaceae; genus Leptotrichia; species Leptotrichia wadei. The sequence continues at coordinate 978,360 of NZ_AP019841.1, read as the reverse complement.
TAATATTCAAAAAAATTTTTAATATTTTTTCAAATTTTTTGCAAAATTCATTGATTTTAAAATTTATCAAATAAAAAAACTGGATTTTACTCCAGCTCTCTTTACAATTCAAAAATTTTTTTAATAAAAAATAATTAGAAAATTCCTTTTTCTTTAAATACTTTAGTTAATTTTCCATAAGTATCCGCTTCAGCTGCAACCAATGGCAATCTCACCACATCATTATCCATTTTTCCAAGTATTTTCATAGCCGCCTTTACAGTCACAGGATTCCCTTCCACAAACATATTTCTGCTTACATCATATAATTTCGTATGCAATTCAAATGCCTTATTGAAATTTTTATTTAAGAATGAACTAATCAGATCGCTCATCTCTTGCGGCATTATATTGGCAACTACTGAAACTACTCCTTTTGCTCCAATCGAAAGCATTGGCAAGATTAAATGATCTTCTCCCGACAAGATTTCAATTTTATCTCCACATAAATCTTGAATTTTTATCATTTGTTCCAGACTTCCTGTTGCTTCCTTTACAGCCACAATTTCAGGCAGTTCAGCCAATCTTGCAATTGTTTCTGCTTCAATGTTTGTTCCAGTTCTTCCTGGCACATTATAAAGCATTACAGGAAATTTTGCCTCTTTTGCAATTGTTTTATAATGTTCGTAAAGCCCTCTTTGGCTAGGCTTGTTATAATATGGACAAGTGCTTAATGCCGCATCTGCTCCAAGTTCTTTTGCATACTTTGTCAATTCTACTGCTCTCGCTGTATTATTTGAACCTGCTCCAGCAACAACTTGTATTCTTCCCTTCACTTCTTCCACAACTATTTTTATCACTTTTTCATGTTCTGCAAATGTCAATGTTGGAGCTTCTCCAGTCGTTCCACAAGGCACAATTCCAGCTGTCCCATTTTCAATGTGATAATTTACCAATTCTCTTAATTTATCTTCATCTAATTCCGTCCCATTATTTTTAAACGGTGTTATTAAAGCCACATAAGATCCTTCAAATTTCATTTTTTTCCTTCTTTCTTTAATTTTACTTTAATTTATAATTTTTATTTGAAACTCATATTTTAGTAATAAATTTTATCATTTAAACTAGAAATAATAAAAAAATTATCTTTGAAACTTATATAATCCTTCAGCAATTTTTTCACTAGGTCCAGTCATAAAAGCATCATTTTCTCCGCCTTCGTATTCAATAACAAGCTGTCCGCCAGGCACTTTTACATTTACCTTGTCATCTACAAAGCCAAAAGTTTTGGCAAGCACTGCTGAAGCTGTTGCACCTGTTCCGCAAGCCAATGTTCTTCCTGCTCCACGTTCCCAAGTAATTACTTCCATTCGCTTTCTGTCATACACTTTCACAAAATTTACATTAACTTTTTTAGGAAATAAATCAGTATAGTTTTCAATTTTTTTCCCAATTTCATCAATATCATAATCACTAAAGTCATTTACAAATATTACAGAATGATCAGTTCCCATAAAGATATACGAAATTTCAATTTCTTTTCCATCAATGTTTATTTTTTCTCGCAAAAACTGCTCTTTTTCTGTATTTATCAATTCTTTTATGTTAAAAATAGGTTTTCCCATATTTACTCTTGCCGAAAAATCATCCTTTTCCTCATCATAATTCACCCTTATTGTCAAATCTCCAGGAACTGTCTTCACAACAAATTCATTTCCATCGACTAAATGATTATTTACAAGATAATGTGAAAAACATCTTATTCCATTTCCACACATAGGCGCCTGACTTCCATCTGCATTAAAGAAAAACATAAACGGCATACTTGCCACATATTTTAAAATAATCAGTCCATCTGCACCAATTCCAAAATGTCTATTGCAAACTTGGCTTGCAAACTCTCCATATTCAGGTATCCCCTTCTCAATCAGTTCTTTTTCGCTAACAATAACAAAATCATTCCCTGCACCCTGATATTTCTCAAATTTTAACATTTCAAACCTCCATTAATTTTTATTTTTCCTTTCCTGCAACTTTCCAGCCGTTTTTACAACAAATTTTCTCGATAGGAATCTAGTTCCAAAAACCGCAATCCTATTGAAGATTCCAGGAATTATAACCGCTTTTCCCTTCTGAAAATCTTTATATCCAATTTCAGCCACTTTCTTCGCAGTCATAACTTTCAATCTCTCAAACAACGAACTTTCCTCCAAATTGCTGCTCTTCTCAAAGCCAGTATCTGTCGGCCCAGGACAAAGTGCCGATATTCTAATATTTTTCCCACGAACATCATTTTTCACTTCTTCCCTAACTGCTTCCGTAAACGACTGCACAAAGGCTTTACTCGCATAATACGTACTCATTAAAGGCCCTGGCATAAAAGCTGCAATTGAAGACACATTTAATATCCCGCCATTTCCATCCTTTAGCATATCATTTAAAAACAATCTTGTCAATTCTACAACTGCCTTTATATTCAAGTTTATCATTGCATCATTTCTTTTCATCGTTTCTTCATCAAATTCAGAAAATTTCCCATAGATCCCAACTCCAGCATTATTCACGAGTACATTTATTTTCAATTTTTTAGATTTCACTTGATTATAAAGCCTTTCAGCCGCATTTTCCAACGACAGATCATTTTCAATTACAGTTATCTTGATATTTTTAGAAATTTCCTCAAAAATCTCTTTTTTTAAAATTTCCAACTTATCTTTATTTCGTGCCACAACAACCAGATCATGCCCGTTTTTTGCATAAATTTTAGCAAGTTCATAGCCAATTCCGCTGCTTGCTCCTGTTATTAAAACCGTTTCCATAAAAATTCCCTTTTTTATATTAAACCCAATCCTGTAAAAAGATATTTCAGTAGACCTGCTCGGTATCTAAATTTTTTTCACAAGAGTTCAAGAATCCTAGCTTCAGAATATTTATCTTACCAAATTCTAAATACACTTAGTTTCTGAACAAGTCCAATAATTTTTATATATCAAATTCTCTAGCAAATAATTCTGCAACTTTTTTACCCATAACTTCATCCACAACCAATGAAATACTAATTTCTGAAGTCGAAATTTGGTGAAAACTTATATCATTTTCAGATAAAATTTTAAACATTTTTGCAGCTACACCAACGTTACTAATTAATCCAATTCCTACAATTGAAACTTTTGTAACATATTGGTTTATTATAAATGATGTTTTCGGAAATTCAGCTTCTATTTCTTTTCCAATTTTTTCAAGTGCTGCTATATCAGTTTTTGGACAAGTAAAGGCAAAACTTCCGTGATGGCTAGTTACATCATTTTGACTTATCATATCAATATTTATTCCATTTGCTTCAGCTTTTTCAAAAATCTCATATACATTTTGTGCATTTGTAGGAATTTCTTCCACGTTTACCATTAATACATTTTCATTTATCGACACTCCAGTTATTACTCTTTCTTCCATTTCTTTAATCTCCTTTATTTTTTGAATTGAAGTTATAATCGTTCCATTTTTTTCACCAAGTGATTTCCCAACATAGATTTCTACTCCATATTTTCCACCAAGTTCAACGGCTCTAGGCTCCATTACTCCAGCCCCTAAATAAGCCAATTCCATCATTTCATCATAAGAAATATATGGCAATTTTTTCGCATCGCTATACACTCTCGGATCAATTGAATAAATTCCGTCAACATCCGTATAAATCTCACATTTTCCTCCCAAAGCTGCCGCAAGCGCAACTGCAGAAGTATCAGAACCTCCACGCCCCAAAGTAGTTACATCTCCATCTTTATTAACTCCTTGGAACCCAGCTACAACAACGATTTTCCCTTCATTCAAGTGGCCTTTTATAACATCACCATTTATATCATCTATTTTATTTTTCATATAATGCCCACTCGTTTTTATCCCCGCTTGAGCCCCTGTTAATGAAATCGCTTCATATCCCAATGTTTTCAACGCAATACTTAAAAGCGAAATTGTTTGTTGCTCTCCAGTCGACATTAATCTATCCATTTCCCTAGAATCTGGATTTTCAGTAATTTCATGAGCCAATTTAATCAACGCATCAGTTGTTTTCCCCATAGCCGAAACTACTACAACTACATCATTTCCTGAATCCTTTACGCTACCTAAATATTTAGCAATATTCATAATTTTTTCAGTTGTGGCAACCGAAGTTCCACCATATTTATGTACAATAATCACAATAAATGCACCTCTATCCTTTCAATCTGTATTTTCTTTTTATCATTACAAATTTTCATTGCAAAAAGAAACAAAATTATAATTCAAAAATTTCATCATTTCTCAATAAATCTTCATAAGATTCTCTTCTAACAGCAACTTTTGCTTTACCATCTTTTACAAATACAACTCCTGGCGTAACCATTCTATTGTAGTGGCTTGACATTGTATAACAATAAGCTCCTGTCGTACCAACTGCAACTATATCCCCAACTTTAGTCGATTTTGGCAATTTACCATTTTGAATAATAATATCTCCTGATTCACACAATTTCCCAGCTAATGTAACATCTCTTGTGTCAGTATCTTCCATTTTATTAACAACTCCAGCCTCATATTCAGCTTGATAAAGTGCTGTTCTTATATTATCTGACATTCCTCCATCAATAAATACATAAGTTTTTCCACCAACAGTTTCTTTAATCCCACCAACTTCATACAAAGTAGTTCCCGCATTTCCGACAATACTTCTTCCTGGCTCAATACAAAGTTCTTTAAATCCAATTTGATATTTAATTTCCATTGCTTCAGTATAAGTTATAATTTCGCTAAGCACTTCTTCTATTGGTTTAGGATCATCTCCATTTTTGTAATAAACTCCAAATCCTCCACCCATATTTACTGTGTGAACTACAATTCCTAATTCTTTTTTCAATCTATCCAAATATTTGAAAATTTCATCTAACGCAAAAATAAAGAATGCAGATTGGAATATTTGCGAACCAATATGTGTATGGAACCCTTTAAATTCAATATATGGACTATCATTCAATCTTTTTACAATATCAATCAAATTTTCTTGGAAAAGTGAAATCCCAAATTTTGATGTAAGTCCTGAAGTTTTTATATAGTGATGCGTATGTGCCTCAATTCCTGGATCAATTCTCACTAAAACCGCTTGTTTCTTACCTTTTTCCTTACAAACTTTTTCAATCTTAGCAATTTCATCTTCATTATCTACAACAATCGTATCAATCCCATATTCAACAGCCATTTCAATCTCATTCACCAATTTATTATTCCCATGCAAATGCACTCTTTTCATCGGAAATCCTGCTTTATGTGCTGTATACAATTCTCCACCAGACACAACATCTAAATCCAATCCTTTAGATTCAACCAATTTAATCATCCCAGTTGTTAAAAATGCTTTCCCTGCATAAGCTATTCTCGTTTTAAATCTTGTAGACTGAAAAGCCTCTTTCATTTTATCAATAGTCGTTTCAATCAATTCCTGATCCATTACATAAAGTGGCGTTTTAAACTCTTTTGCCAACTCTATCGTATCAACTCCTCCTATTGATAAATTCCCTTTTTCATTAATTTTTGCCGTTCCAAATAATTTCATATTTTCACAAATTTTCCTTTCCTAAAAATTTCTTCTGTAAATTTTTTCTACAAATAAAAAATGCTGACAACGAACATCAGCATATAAAATTATATAATCTAAAATCAAAATCACATTTATATATCTGACAGCTCACCATTACACATTATAATGACAGTCCTATAGATATTCTCCATAGACCCAGTAGCAAAGTTCGTCACTCTTTGTACTTCGGCGATTTCCCCTTTCAAGTTATTTCATCGAATTGACCTTCTCCATAAATCTACTCTTAAAAACCGCACCTCTATCTTGTTTTACATTATACTAAATTTTTCTTGATTTGTAAACACCTTTAAAAAATTTTTTATATTATTTTAGATCTTTTTGTTGAACTCCACTTGATAATACATCTATTTTAAGTTTATCCGTAAAACACCTCCCAGAATTTTAATATACAATTTTATGTTTTTATTATTTTTTTAACAAATATTCTTCTATTAAACTGTCACACTCTTTCCTTTTTCTCTCCATTTTATTGCAAAGTTCCTTTTTATTATATTCCAATTCTTTTAAATCTACCTTTTCTTTTGTTTTATAAACATAACTTAAAATAGATAACCTACATTTTTCAAGTAATATCTTTTCATTCGGTACAACTTTTGAGATTCCATTAATTTCTTTCCTTTCTTTAAATATTTCTAGTAATCTCTCATAATTTTCTGGTTTTATTTTATTATTTCTTTCAAAAAAAGTTTCCGTTCTAATAAACAAAATATTATCTTCTTTTGATTCTCTTTTTTTATTTAATATAACCGTTTCCAAAGAAGGTATCCAGTCGCCACAAGGTATAGCTATTATCGTTTCTATCCAATTATTTCTAACCGCTTCTTCTCTTACTTCTAAAGGTAAATAACTAAAAGAGTTTCTATTCACTATTATCTTATCATTTTCATTAAATAATTTTAAAATCATCTCCCTTGTTTGAAGTCCTACAGATCTTAAACTCATTACTATTTTATTATTATTATTAGAATTAGTCATTGAAAAAAGTATTTTTGAAATTTCTATTTTTTCATTTTCGTGAATTACCACATCCCCAAAGTAATTAAATAAAAAAAACTCAACATTATATAAAATTTTATTATTTTTTTCATTAAATATTTCTAATAAAAAATCACCTGTTTCTTCCCGTATAATAGGTAAATTTATCACTTTACTTATAAAATTTTGTGTAATTTTTACATATTTCCCTCTTAAAATATCAAGCTTTAAATCTAATTCCATATTCCTCAAACTATTTAAAATCTCTTCAGATTCTTTAGTTTGAAATATAAAATTATAAGATCCGTTAAATAATTCTATCTTATCGGATAATATTTTCATATTTTCTGAATAACTTTTTTCCAAATCATACTCAAATCCATTTTGTTTTAAATATTCTAAAAATAAATAATTATCATCTCTTAAATTTTCTATCTCTTCAAAAACCACTTTACTTATACAAACTACATATGAAAAAAGACAAGCTTTAAGAATTTCTATTACATTATCACTCTCTCTAAAACGTCCTCTTCGAAAACGTCCTATTTTTTCAAAAAAAATATCAAACAAATCACTCTTCATTTATTTTCACCCCATTTTTAGAAATTATACTTTCTTCAATATATTGTTTTTTAGTTTTTAAATATTGCAACATCATATCTTCTTCTTCTTCAAAACTTTTTATTATTTCAACCATCCTATCTTGTTCTTCCCTTTCTGGCAATTCAATATCTAATTCAACAAGATAGCTTTTATTTATGGCTCTAACAATACTTATTCTTCTAAACTTTTTTTCAAAATATAATAAAAGCAATTCTGTTTTTAATAACCAGCAAAGGTATTCTGGATTTATTTTTTCATTTGTTCTCAAAATAAAATAAAGAGTTGATGGCAACACATTTTCATAATCTTTTTCTACATACACAACTTCTATCTTACTTCCTTTTGCTTGAAATAATACATCCCCTTTTTTACTGAACCTCCCACGACTAAAGTCGCAGGGTTCTAAAATCTTTAAAAATATTCAAAAATTTTCTAAGAAGTTTGATAGCTTTACACTACCCTTATTCTTTTAGGTGTGTTCAGCTCACCCCTATTGTATAGGATACTTAAATCCACAACTTTACTTTTCCTTAATATATTTAATGCTCCATTACAATCTGCATTTATGAGTTTACCTGCACCTGTTTGATATAATCCTCTTTTTATCCTTTTTCCACGGAATATATATTCTTTTTGATTTTCTTTATCATATATTGGGATTTCATCTCCATCAAAGAAACTTGCTTTTGATGTATAACTTTCTTCTTGCAGTTTAAATTCTATTCCATATAGTTTACATAGATATATTAATTTATCTCTTAATTTTCCATATGGTATATTTACAAAGTTTTGATTATTTATACTTCCAATATTTGAATTCCTTTGAAAATCTTCATTATATCCTAGAACTAGTTTTCCTATATCATTATTAAGGCAATAATTTACAATTATTCTTGCTGCTTTTGAAAGATAATCATTTATACGATTATTTCTCTTTCTAGCTATTCGCTTTTGTCTTAATGTTGTCCGCTTAATCTTTTGCTTATCTTTTATACTTTGTAATTTTGCATTTATCTTGTTATAGTATTGATTTATTGATTTTAATTTTCTACCATCTATTATGAATGATGCTCCAGTATTTATAACGCAAGTACAAAGATTATTTATACCTAAATCAATTCCTAGTGCATTTTCTTTATTTAATTCCCTTTGAACTTCTTCTGCCTCATAAGTATATTGAATTTCAAAGTACCTAGAATGTTGTTTTGGTATTATTCTAATCTCTTTTATCTTCTTGTCTTTTAATACTGGTGGTAGTTTTATTGCGATTTCCTTATGTGTCTTTCTAAATGAATTTGAATAAGGAACCATCAGCATATCGTCTTTTAATCTAACAAAACCTATAACAAGAGTTGTAAATCCATCTTTAGCAAGATATTTAGGTAATTTTATTTTACCCTTATATTGATCATTTTTAGCAAGTTTTAAAAGTCCAAAAAATGATTTGAAACTTCCATCTACTTCTTTTAGAATTTGTTGAGCCATATTAGAATTTAACTTCTTATAGTTCTCACTATTTTTAAGCATTTTATAGTTTTCGTTATAACTTAAATACTTTTTATTTTGAAAATAGTGTTGTCTAACATTATATATAGCTTCATTAGTTAAGTTCTTGGCTATATGAGATAAATATTTTAAATTCCTAAACTCTTTTTTACTAAGATGTTTTACTTGTTGTTTTAATGTTAAATACATATATAATCACCTCCTTTTCATCAGAGATATTATACCATGTATTCTACATTTTATCTGTCAAAAAAGTAATATTTTTTATTTATTTTTAAATATTTTTAAAGTTTTTAAAACCCCACAACAGTGGGAAGTGTTGTTCACATAAATACGCTACCATTTATGCAGTTCTCTTATGAACTTCTTGTTATTTCTAACAAGCACAGACTATATCTTATCCATATCCTGTTTCAAAGACTTAGGCGAAACCACTTCCAATACCTATCGCTTGTATTGTACTCCCCTCACGAGGGATAGTCGTTGAACTTTCCTTTTCAGGATTAGCTGCTGATTGTCTATTATCATAATGTTTAGGATTTAACCTTGCACCATCTAGTATATTTTTTCTGCTTTCGCCACCTTCACACTTATACCATATTTGAACGAAGGTATTATGTTGTGGTTATACTAGCTTTAAGAGTTCCCAGCAGTTCAGTTTCTTTGTTGCACGGTTTTGCTCCGTGTCTACATACAAGTTTCCCTATATGCTTACTAAAATTTTCGTACAATTCATCTCACGACTAAAGTCGCGAGTGTTCTTGCTTTATTTAATAAAATATTTATCATCAATCTTATTTTCTCCACTTTTATACCTGTCTGGCACTTCTGCATTTTCAAAGCCTGTTATCTTGCCGTTAGTTATAAGAGTAGGATTTAACAGTAAATAACCTGTTTCTTTCTCCGCTGTTTTCACATTTAACGGTGCAACCACATCTACATTCTCTCCTAATTTCATTATTTCACATCCTTTTTTTCTATAATTTAATTCATATTTAAACAACCATTCAAATTGTTTTTAACTACAATAATTTGCAATTTATGTATATTTTACTGCCAAAAGTATAGAATATTTTTTATTCTTTATTAAGTTATTACATGTTTTTCCTAAAATTTATCTATATTCAATTACCGTTTTAAATTACAGAATTATTATACTATTAATTTTAACAGAAGTCAATTTTTATTATTTTTAATTGAATTTTTTACTGTTATTTGCATTAATTTTCCTAAATTTAATACACACAAAAAATTTAAAAATATTAATTTTATACTAAACCCCATTTAAATAATAATTTTAGCAATATTTATTTTAAATTAATTAAAATATAACTTTTCCTTTTTAAACAGGGAATAGTATTATTTATCAGTCTTTTTTATACTATGCAAAAATTTTTGAATAAATTTGTTCATAATTTTCCACAAGTTCTATTTCTATATCATTTAATATTGTTTTATTTATTAAATTTATACTACTTTCATTTTCTTTCGGGATAAAAAATCTTTTTATTCCAGATTTATAGGCTCCTTCTATCTTTCTAGCCACTCCTCCTACAGGGAGCACTTTTCCCAAAATTGTGATTTCTCCAGTAAAAGCCATATTATGCTTCATTTCTTTTTCATTCAATGCTGAAAGTATTGATGTTACAATAGCGATTCCAGCAGAAGGTCCATCTTTTGGAATAGAATTTTCGCTAAAATGTATATGTATGTCATTTTTTTCAAAAAAATCAGGATTTTTCAAATTAAATTCTTTACTTTTACTTCTTATGTATGTTATAGCTACATCTATTCCTTCTTTCATAATATCTGAAAGATTTCCTGTAATTTTTATCTTACCGTTTCCTGGTACAATAACTGTCTGAATTGGCATAGCTCTTCCTCCAAAAGAAGTTACTGCCATTCCCATCACTTCTCCTACACTTTCTTCATCAGCATTTATCTTTAATGATACATCAGGGATTTTATCTGCACAAATAAATGAATCGATGTTTTCTAGAGAAATTTGAGGAATTTCTTTCTTTTCCAATGCATCTTTAGCAATTTTTCCATAAATTTTCATCAAAATTGTCTTTAATTTTCTGACTCCATCTTCATTTGTATAATTTTCAATTATGTATCTCAAAATATCATCTTCAAAAACTAACTTGGAAGCAATTTTTTTATTTATACTTGGAATTATATATTTTTTTGCAATTTCAACCTTTTGCTCCAAACTATAACTTTCTAGATGAATAATTTCCATTCTGCTTTTTAATGGTTCTGAAATCTTGCTTAGATCATTAGCAGTGGCTAAAAATATAATATTTGATAAATCATACTCTATTTCTAAATATTCATCTCTAAATCGTTTATTTTGATCTGGATCTAGTATTTCAAGCAAAACTCCTTCAATATCTCCATCATAATTTTTTTTATTGATCTTATCAATTTCATCTAGTAAAATTACAGGATTATCACTTTCAAACTTTGCTAAAGTTTTTATAATTCTTCCTGGAGCAGCTGATGTATAACCTTTTGTAAGCCCTGTTAATTCAAATACTGTCGTCACACTACTCATAGAGATCTTTTCGAATTCTCTACCCAGACCTTCTGATACTGCTTCTGCTATTGAAGTTTTTCCTATCCCTGCCGAACCTGCCAAGCATATTATCATAGGTATTTTTTCCCCTGACTTTCGCATATAATATCTTAATGCTAAACTTTCTAAAATTGTTTCCTTTACTTTTTCCATTCCATAATGTTTTTTATTTAAAAACTCTCTCATTTTAGAAATATTAATTTTTTCTTCTTTTAGAGTTCTCTTCCAGTCAAGTTTACTAATAATTTCAAGACATTTTTTTGTTTTTATAAAATCTGAATCTGTAGAACCCATATTTTCATCATAGTAATCTTTATACTCTTTTATTTTTATTCTATTTACTTTACTTATGTTTAATTCTTCCATATTTTCAGTTACTAACTCAATTTTTTTTTCAAAATCTGATTCACTTTCAGATATTTTTAAAAAATCTTTTTCCATAATTCTACTCCTTCAATTTTTTATTTTATAATTTTTTACTTATTTTTATTTACCGTAAATATCTTACGTAATTATTATATCACTTTTTTAAAAAATGTCAAGTTTTATTTATTTTTATTTACCGTTATAAAAAACAGTATTTTTATATATAAAAAATCCAAGTTATAGAAACAGAAAATTCCCAAAGAAATAAATTTTTTTTATATTTGAATTCAAATTTTACTAACCAAACTAAACAAAGAAAATCATAAGAAAAAAAATATTTTAAAATTTCTCAAAAAAGTGCTATAATAATAAGATACGATAAATTTTTAAAGAAAGGAGAAAAGAAAATGAAAACAATATTCAAAACCCAATCTAATGAAGAACGCCGTGAAATGATCTTAAACGGAAAAGTTATAAATACTCTGCTTTTCCTATCCATCCCAACATTGCTGGTTGGAATTATTCAGGCACTTATTCCGCTTTCTGACAGCTTATTCCTAAATAGGCTTACAAGCGTTGAAGTGGCTAGTTCTGTGACATTTAGCCAGCCTGTACTGAATATTATGATTGCATTGTCGCAAGGGCTTGGAGTGGCTACTCTTGTTATGCTTGGAAGGCTTTATGGAAAAGGAAGAATGCTGGCTGTAAAGGAAACGATGCTGCAGATTTTTGTTTTCAGCTTTGTTATTGGACTTTTTATAATTCCAGTCTGTATATTTTCAGCCTTTATAATTTCCAAATATACAACCGCTGAAATTCGTGACAATGTCTATATTTACATTGCCCTGTATTCACTTGTAATGCCCTTCGTATTTTTGGCTGCAATTTATAATTCATCGAAAAATGCGATTGGTCGACCTGAAGTTACATTTATTAGAATTTTTTTATTGTTAATTTTAAAAATAATTTTTAATTCAATTTTTCTATATGTCTTAAAAATGGGAATTGTGGGTGCAGTAATGGCTTCGCTTTTTTCCTATATTGCAATCACAATCTGGATGTTTTACGATTTATTTTTAAAAAATGGAGATGTCAAGCTGGATTTAAGAAATTATTCAATGAAACTGCCTATAATAAAAAGACTTCTAAATATCGGCTTTCCATCAATGTTAAACTATGCCTTCCTGTATCTTGGATTTTTCCTTATAAACAAAGAAATGGAAAAATTCGGTGCAATCGCCTTAAATGCACAAGGAATTGCCTCTAACATCAATGCAATCTGCTTTATTTTGCCATCTTCAATCGGAACTACAGTTTCTTCCATGATTAGCATAAATATGGGAACTGGAAATGTGAAGAAGTCTAAAGATGTGTTTAAAATTGGCTGGAGAACAGGAGCTATACTTTCTATTTTAACAATTATCCTGATTTTACCAATTTCAATGCCTCTTGTGCTAACTTTTACAAAAGTTCCAAAAGTTATTGAAATCGCTGATAAGGCTTTGCACATTTATACATATTCGGTAATTGGATTTAGCATTTTTATGATTTCACAAGGAGTTTTTATTGCACTTGGAAGAACAAAAGTTCCTTTAGTTATGTCTATTTTAAGAATATGGTTATTAAGATATATTTTTATCCTGGTAACTCAAAAATATCTTGGACTTTACTCAATTTTCTGGGGAAATTTATTTTCAAATACACTGGCAGGATTAATCTTCTTTATTTCTGTAAAAAGTATCAACTGGACAAAAGATTTTAAAAATAAAGGAAGCAATAATTATATAAATTTACAAAAAAAATCTCTAGATAAGTAAGAATTTTCTTGCTTAAATAGAGATTTTTTATTAATCTGAGATTAAAACTATTTTACAACATTCAATACAAGTGTTTCTCCAGCTACTGCTTTTCCAGATTCAACTGGGTTTAATGAACTGTAGTCATCACTATTTGAAATTATTACTGGTGTAATAATTGATTTTGCATTTGCTTTTAAGAAGTCGTAATCATATTTAACAATTGGATCTCCTGCTTTTACTACTGCTCCTTCTTCTGCAATTCTTTCAAATCCTTTTCCTTCAAGTTTAACTGTATCCATTCCAAGGTGCACGAAAATTTCAATTCCAGCAGGTGTTACAATACTAAAAGCATGGTTAGTATCAAATATTTTTTCTATTCTTCCAGAAGCTGGTGCAACCATCACACCTGATGCAGTTGGTTCAATTGCAATTCCATCTCCTATCATTTTTTGTGCAAAAACTTCATCAGGCACTTCTGACAAAGGCATTAAATTTCCTGAAATAGGAGCTATTACTTTCCCATCAAATTCTTTTTTAACTTCTTCACCTTTGTTACCTTTTTTGAATAAATCAAATAATCCCATTTTAATTCCTCCAATTTATTTATTTATATTTTAATTATCTCATTTTAATGTTACCACATATAATCAAATTAGTCAAATTTTTCTTTTAATAATAAAGAAAAAATTTAGAAATAATTATTAAATATTACAATAATGTTTCTTCAACTATTATTTTTACAGTAATTTACCTATAACTTACTCTTTCAAAATAATTAATCAACTAATACTGGATTAAAATCTTCAACCCAAGGCAATCCAAATTTATTTAATGCATCCATAAATGGATCTGGATTCATTTCTTCTACATTAAACACTCCTGGTTTTTTCCATTCTCCAGTAAGCACCATTGCAGCCCCAATCATTGCTGGAACGCCTGTTGTATAGGAAATTGCTTGTGAACTGACTTCCTTATAACATTCTTGATGGTCGCACACATTATAAACATAGTAAGTTTTTTCAACTCCATCTTTTTTACCTCTAAAAATATTTCCAATATTTGTTTTACCTTTTGTTCTAGGCCCAAGCGAAGCTGGATCAGGTAATACTGCCGTCAAAAATTGTAATGGCACAATTTGTTTTCCTTCAAATTCTATCGGTTCAATCGAAGTCATTCCAACATTTTCAAGTACTTTCAAATGAGTTAGGTAACTTTGTCCAAAAGTCATAAAAAATCTGATTCTTTTAATTCCTTTAATATTTACAGCAAGTGATTCTAGTTCTTCATGGTGCAATAAATACATATCTTTTTCACCAATTTGCGGAAAATTATATACTCTTTTAATTTCCATAGGTTCTGTTTCCACCCATTTTCCATCTTCCCAGTAACTTCCGTTAGCAGTAACTTCCCTAATATTAATTTCAGGATTAAAATTTGTCGCAAATGGATAACCGTGATCTCCAGCATTTGCATCAAGAATATCAATATAATTTATTTCATCAAAATAATGCTTTTGTGCATATGCTGAAAACACTCCTGTAACACCTGGATCAAATCCGCTTCCCAAAATAGCCGTAATCCCAGCCTTTTCAAATTTTTCCTTATAAGCCCATTGCCATTTATACTCAAATTTAGCAGTATCCAATGGCTCATAATTCGCTGTATCCAAATAGTCAGTTTTAGTTTCAAGACAAGCATCCATAATTGTCAAATCTTGATACGGCAAAGCCACATTTATCACAATGTCAGGCTTGTATTCTTTAATCAACGCTACCAACTCAGGTACATTATTAGCATCCACCTGTGCAGTCTGGATCTCAATTCTTCCTGCATATTTGCTTTTTTCAATTCTTTCCTTAATTTCATCACATTTCGCCTTCGTACGGCTAGCTATCATAATTGAACTAAACACTTCTGAATTTTGTGCACACTTATGGCAAACTACATTCGATACTCCTCCAGCTCCAATTACTAATGCTTTTTTTCCCATTATTTCCGCCTCCTCAAATTTATTTTATTTTTTACTTTAAATATTGCCTTCAATCCTTTTTTTACTAACATACTCAAACTCATTCAAAATTAAACCGTTAAAAATCATATAAATTTAAGATTTGAGTAAAATAGTCACAACTTTTGTTTCTGATTTTAGATTAGTTTCACTATGTTTATTATAGTATAAAATATTTATTCTGTAAATTCTTTTTTTCAATTAATTTTTACTTTTACAATAATATTATATCACATCTGATAATTTTTTCAATCTGAATTTTTAAAATTAGATTAATATTTATATGTGTCTAAAATTTTAGCAATAAAATAAAAAATACTCAACTAGCAAACTATATCGCCATTTAAGTATTTTTCTCTCTTAAAATTTTTCTATTTTTTCACAATAAAAAGTTTTCCATCACCGCTATATTCAACAATGAAAAGTTCACCAAGATCAGTAACGTTATATTTCGCCAACTCTTCCTTCAACCAATTATCATCTTTTCCAATATGTTTCAAGTTATCCTCTTGTATATTCCCTTCAGAAACTAATAAATTTGAATAACCGTCTTCACCTTTTTTTATAACGATAAGTTGTCCATTTGATTCCATAAAAGCTTCTTCTATATCTGATATTTGC
This sequence comes from Leptotrichia wadei, assembly GCF_007990445.1. NCBI lineage: Bacteria > Fusobacteriati > Fusobacteriota > Fusobacteriia > Fusobacteriales > Leptotrichiaceae > Leptotrichia > Leptotrichia wadei. The sequence goes on along the minus strand of NZ_AP019841.1, from coordinate 962,290 downwards.
ATAACACCTTTTGTTCTCAACTTTGTGTAAAAATCAGGAATTGAAAGTGTCGCTTGTGCAAAATTTTCTGTTAGCATTTTTCCATCTCTTATTAAGTATACAACTTGTCCATCTATCATTTTTTTTACGCTTTTATTTGTATTTTTTAGAAAATCAGTTATTGTCATTAGAAGTCCCCATATCAAAAGAACTATTAAAAATTGAATTATTGATATATTTGGACTATAAATTACACCACCGATAATTCCCCCAAGGACATAATTACCTATTTGATCTTCTGTTGATGTTGGTGCCAGTTGGCTGCGTCCATTTAAATTCATAAACAAAACTAATGCAATAAATCCAATTGTAAGTTTTATTGCAACAAGAATTATAAAATCCAAAATTACATCATCTTCCTTTCTTTTATATTTTTTCAACTTAAATGCTATTATTCTTTAATTGTTTTAACTTCATCCACATAAGGCACTGTCATTTGTTCAACCAAGATATTATTTCCTACCCAGTGAATTTGGTAAAATTTGTCTTTTATTTTATAAACAGTATCCTCTGTTATTTCAGGTGTATTTATAAAAATATCATTTTCATTAACTTTAAATTTTTCAGATAATTTTTTTATAACGCTTGCCGAATTTTTATAAACTTTTTCTTCATTATTTTTCGCTCTATAATTATCATAATGATATAATGCAAATAAGAAAATAAACATCAATCCAAGCAAACTAAGCTGTTTATCTCTAAGTGAAATGCTTCCTTTAAACCATTTCCAAAATGCAAATACAATAAATGCAATTACGAAAATAATTACAACAAGAAAAAATTTATCCGTTACAAATTTTTGGTTTTCTAAATAATTAAAATTATAAAATTCCATATTTTTAGTATTTCTCTCCTTTCTAATAATTTTTATTTAGTCATTTGTAAAAGTCTGAAAAGTACGATAAATACAGTATTTTTACATTTAATTTTCTTCTTTTCTCCACTTTTGGACAAGGGGCTTAACCATAAATACTACTGTTATTCAATTTTACTTTTACAACTGCCTAGATAATTTTTATTATTTATCTTAAATAAATCAAATGACTTTTTTAAATTTATCACAATTAATCAAACTTGTCAAACCTTTTTTAATCCTTGAGAGAGAGCAAAAATTAGAGGTAATTAAATTTACATAACCAAATATCTATGTTTATAAAATTTTTCTTAATTTCCATAATTGACAAAAAAAATTGAATGTGGTATATTTATTTTAAAGAATTAAATAATTTAAAAAGGAAAAATGAATAGAGGAAATGAAATGTTTTTTAAAAATAAATCTTTTTCACCATATATGACAATATTATTATCATTTGTAATAGTGACAGTTTTAGGCGGAATTTTATTATCTTTGCCGATTTCTGTGAATTATGGAAAAAGTGTAAAGTTGATTGATGGATTTTTTATAGCAACTTCAGCTATTTGTGTGACAGGGCTTTCTAGTATTGATATTGGCAGTGTTTACAATACTTTCGGGCAAATTATAATTTTGATTTTGATACAGCTTGGAGGACTTGGGGTTATAACGTTCACATCAGTTATAATTATTATGATTTCAAAGAAAATTGGATATTATACCAAAAAAATAGTTCAAGAAGATATAAACATTGACACAACTTTTAGAATTGAAGAATATGTGAAAAAAGTTATTTTTTCTGTAATCTTGATTGAATTTATTGGAGCTATTGTTTTATTTTTTGAATTTATAAAAAGGTTTAGTTTTTTTAAAGCAGTTTATTATTCACTTTTCCATTCTGTGTCAGCATTTTGCAATGCTGGATTTTCATTATTTTCAGACAATTTATATGGATTTAAAAACAGTTTTTTGATAAATATTACAATTCCACTTCTAATATTTCTAGGCGGAATCGGATTTTCAACAATTTTAAATTGCTACAATGTTTTTACGAAAAAGGAGAAAAGACTGACTTTGACAACTAAATTGAGCATTAAAATATCCATTTTTTTAATAATTGCTGGAACATTTGCAATGTTTATCTTGGAATATTCCAATAAAAGCACGATTGGAAACTTATCTTTTGTGCAAAAATTAGAAGCATCATTTTTTCAAAGTGTATCAACGAGAACCGCTGGATTTAACACAATTTCAATTTTAGGTCTAAAAAGGTCAACTTCACTTTTATTTATTATTTTAATGTTTATCGGCGCTTCTCCAGGCTCAACTGGTGGCGGAATAAAGACTACGACGCTTGGGCTTATAGTCTTAGGAACTTTGGCAACACTTAAAAATAAGGATGCAGTCGAATATGACAAGAGAAGTATTAGCTGGAGAATTTATAGCAAAGCAATCGCTATATTATTTATTTCACTTATTTATACGGTAATTTGTGTATTTTTATTAATTTTATTTGAAAGAAATAAAAATTTTCTGGATTTGGCATTTGAAGTATATTCAGCATTTGGAACAGTTGGACTTTCTAGAGATTTGACACCAAGTCTTTCGGATATTTCAAAATTTATACTTATTGTTACAATGTTCGTTGGAAGAGTTGGACCGCTCACAATCACTTTGGCATTGTCAAAGTCAAATTTAAAAAAAGGACATTATACTTATCCACAAGAAAATATTTTGATAGGATAATTTTGAGGAGGAAAAATGGCAGGATATTTAGTTATAGGAGCAGGAAAATTCGGGAGAAGTATTGCAAAAACACTTTATAGACACAATGAAACTGTACTTGTAATCGACAAAAATGAGGAACTTATACAGCAAATAATAGACGATGGTACCGTCGGAGAAGCAGTTTCTTTTGATGTAACAGAAGAAAATTCACTAAAGAAAATGGTAAATAGCGATGATTTTGAGGTAGCATTTATTTGTATTGAGGGCAGTTTGCAAACAAGTGCATTAGTCACGGTTATGTTAAAAGAATTAGGAATAAAAACTATTATTTGTAAAGCTATTACAAAAATTGAAGGAAAGGTTTTGGAAAAAATTGGAGCAACTAAAGTTGTATTTCCTGATGAAACAGTTGGAATAGATTTAGCTTTTGAATTTTTAAAGCCAGATGTCACAGAACATTTAAAATTTTCTGAAAAATACAGGATTTTTGAATTTAAAGTTCCGAAAAGAATTATAGGCAAAAATCTAATTGAACTGAATTTGAGAAAAAAATACGAAATGAATGTAATTGGGATAAAAAGGGAAAGCGAAGAACTTAGAATATCGCTTTTACCAGATGAAAAAATTTTAGAAAATGATATGCTTTTAGTTATTGCAAATGTCGAAAAAATGATACAATTTAATAAAGAATACTTGGAAAATTAATACTATTATTTTGAAATAGCAAATTTATAATTTAAATATATTTTATTTACTTTCTGGTAAGGAGAATCAGAATCTCTTGTTAAAAAAATTTAAAACAAACACATTATTATATTTGACCCTATTCAAAATCATATAAACTTAGGATTTGAGCAAAGCAATCATAACTTTTAAGTTAAATTTTAAATCAGTTTTGCTATATAACGGAAAATAGTCTTAAATACAAAAATTTTAAGTAAAAAAAGGATTGACAACTGTGTAACAAACAGAAGTTAATCCTCTTATTTTTTTATTATTACTAAAATATGAAATTCCTAATTTTAAATCTTTCAATGTAAAAACTATTTTACTTTTTCAAATTTTCTTCCAATACTTTCAAATTATTTTTAGCATGCTCATCTCCCAATGCCGCAGCCTTTAAGAACCATTTTTTTGATTCCTCAAAATTTCCTTCGTTTCCAAAAATTATTCCTAGCCGATTCATTGCATCAGTATCATTTTTCCAGGCTAAATGCATATACAAATCCTTAGCTTTTTCAATCTGACCCGTACTATTATAAAACATAAGCAGATTCTTTTCTGCACCTTCACAATTTTTCTCAACCGACTCCAAATAATATTTTTCTGCCTCTTCAATTTTCCCATATTGCTCATACAAAATTGCCAAATTATTCAAAGCATCATAATCATTATTTTCAATTGCAATCAAATAATACTTTTCTGCATTTTCAAAATCGTGCCGATTGGCATATAAATATCCTAAATTATTGGCATATTCATAATCTCCTGCCTCAATTGCCTTTAAAAACCACTTTTCTGCATTTTCATCTTCATAGTTATTTTGAAAAATAAGGGCAATCTCATTCATAGCCTTTGTATCTCCAGACTGAATCCTCTTTACATATTTATCAAATAACTTATCCATTCCAGTTTTTTTCATATTTTCTTCACCTTCTTGCCTTTATGACTTTTTAGTTGTTTTCTTCTTTTTTGCTGTCGCTGTCTTTTTAGTTTTTGCTTTGGAAGTTGATTTTTTAGCTGTTTTTTTAGAAACCGCCTTTTTAGTTTTTGTTTTTTCTTCCTTTTCAGTCACTCTTGTTACTTTCCCAGTTTTTATATTCTTTATTGTCTTACATTCTGGGTAACCTGTACAGGCAAGGAATTTTCCAAATCTTCCAGTTTTTATTTCATAAGGTCTTCCACAAAACTCGCAAACTCCAGCTTCTTCTATTATTTTTCTGTCAATTTCAGAAAGGCGTTTCATTTCCTCATTTATTTGCAAAACGCCATCCAGTTCAATTACAGAACCTTTTCTATATTTTTGCTTCAATTCCAGCGGCAGCGACATTCTTTTTTCATCATTTTCATAATTTTCACTTTCAAGATATTCTCCATATCTTCCAACTTTTAATACATATTTGACTCCATTTTCATCAGAATAATCAGTCGGGATTCCCTTTTTATTATTTTGAAGTTTTTCAACCGCTTCCTTTACGAAGATTTCTCCCTTTCTAATCTCTTCAGGCGATACAGGAATTCCCTTTAATGAAATTTTTTCCTTTTCATTTGTTTCACTTATCAAATATTTTCCATACAATCCAGTTTTTAAAATCATTGGATTCCCTTCAGAATCCATCACATCCGCCACAACTCTACGATTTTTTATTTCATCAATTTCCTTTTCAAACTTGACAATATCCTTTTCCAGCGAACTATAAAAATCCCTTAAAAGCTGAACCCATTCAACAGTCCCTTCTTCAACTTTGTCCAAATCCTTTTCCATATTCGCAGTAAATTTCACATTCATAATGTCTTTAAAATTCTTCACAAGTTCATCTTTAACTTCATATCCCAGATATGTCGGGAAAAAACGTTTTTCAATAATTTCCACATATTCCCTTGTTTTCAAAGTTTCGACAATCGAAGCATAGGTTGATGGACGTCCGATTCCTTCAGATTCTAATTTTTTAACAAGAGTCGCTTCTGAAAATCTTGTTGGCGGCTTTGTAATTCCTTCTTCAATGTTCAATTTTTCAATTGGATGAACGCTTCCCTCTTTTAATTCTGGAAAATCTCCAGTCTTAATTTCATCTTCATCTTTAAAAATCTTGTAATATCCATCAAAAATAACTTTGTTAATTGTTCCTCTAAAACGGTAATCTTTATTTACAGCATTAATTTGCATTTGCTCATACTGCATCGCTGCAAACTGCGAAACTAAAAATCTGTCCCAAATCAATTTATACAATTTATACTGCTCATTTGTCAAATATCCCTTTATTTCATCAGGAACTAAATTTATATCTGATGGACGAATTCCTTCATGGGCATCCTGAACATTTGACTTTGAATTTTTCACTACATATTTTCCTACATATTTTTCCCCATAATTTTGGGTAATGTAATCCTTTGCCATATTTATTGCATCAACGGAAATTCTTGTAGAATCAGTTCTCATATAAGTTATAAGCCCTTTGTTTTCACCGTCAATCTCAAGCCCTTCATAAAGCTGCTGCGCAATTCTCATAGTTTTACTTGCGCCATATCCAAGATATGAAGAAGCAAGCTGCTGCAGTGTACTTGTTTTAAACACAAGTGGCGGTCTTTGCGACTTTTTCTTAACTTCTATTTTTTCAAGTGTCAACGATTCATTTTTCAAGTCTTTCTTTAATTTTTTTATAACTTTTTCATCAAATATTTTATCCACTTTTTCATCTGCAATTTTTACCAAATTAAGATTAATATCTTTTTCAATTAATGCACTGACTTCCCAATATTTTTGCGGCACAAACGCATTTATTTCATCTTCCAGGTCACAAATCAATTTTAGTGCAACCGACTGAACCCGTCCAGCACTTGCATTACGGTTAATTATTTTCCATAGAAGCGGACTTATTTTATATCCCACTATTCTATCCAGCAATCTTCTGGCCTGCTGCGCATTAACAAGATTATTATTAATATCTCTTGGGCTATTAATTGCATTATTTACAGCCGTCTTAGTTATCTCATTAAATTCAATTCTCCTAGTTTTATCAGGCTGCTTAATGTAATTTGAAATGTGCCAGGCAATGGCTTCCCCTTCCCTGTCCTGATCCGAAGCCAGATAAACATTGCTTGCCTTTTTTGCCTTTTCCTTTAATTTTTTTAAAATCTCACCTTTCCCCTTTATAACCTTATACTGCGGCTCAAAATTATTTTCCACATCTATCCCAATTTTAGTTTTTGGCAAATCAATCACATGCCCATAAGATGCGACAACTTCATAATTTCTACCAAGTATTTTTTCAATGGTTTTCGCCTTTGACGGTGACTCAACAATAACTAACTTTCTAGCCAACTCTAATTTCTCCTTATTTCTTTATCTATTTAAATATTTATTTTAAGTCATTTTAATTAATAAATTTTTTTGTTTTCATTTATAACAGTTTTCAAGCAAGAGATCAAACAACATCTCCCTATACCCACGTTCTATACAAAATTTTACTTATTATTTTTTAATATTACTAATTAAAAAATGTTTAGACAAGCGGAAATACAAAGGTGTGGCAATTAATACTCCCCTGCTTTAATTATACTATTCTTATATACTTCGCCCCATTTGTTTCTGTAATCAATCCTCTAATTTTTAAACTCATAATTACGGAAAATAATTTATTTTTCTCAATTTTTTCCTTCACATTTTGCAATATCTGCTCAAAACTTACTTCTTCTGTAATTACTTCAAAAACAATCTGCTCTTCCTCTGTCAATTTCTGTAATTTGCTTTTTTCCTTTTTTATATCCCACAAAAACTCAATCGCAATATCATTTCCACAAGTTGTTAATTTTGCCTTATTATTTTTAATCAAGTCATTACAGCCTTCAAAAGACGGATAATTTATAAATCCTGGAATGGCAAAAATTTCACGGTTCATACTAAATCCCAATTCTGCAGTAATTAATGCGCCGCCTTTTTTAAAACTTTCAGCCACCAAAATTCCATCTGACATTCCCGCAATAATCCGATTTCTCCTTGGAAAAGTCCATCTAGTAGGCTGTGTTCCCAACGGATATTCACTTACAATAGTTCCATTTTCCGCAATCCTTTCCCACAAGCCTCGATTGTCATAGGGATATACAATATCCAGCCCAGTCCCCACTACTGATACAACTTCTATTCCCTTATCAAGCGCAGTTTTCAAGGCAACTGTGTCAATTCCCTCTGCAAGTCCGCTAATTAAGGTCACATCATAATTTACAAGTTCATTTACAATTTTTTCACAAGCTGTTTTTCCAAATTTTGTAGCTCTTCTTGTACCTACAACTGCTATATTCCGTTTATTTTCCACTGAAATCTTATCTTTATCAATTTTTATTTTATCATAATCCTTCAGTTTTTTCCCCTTTAAGTACAAAAATACTGGATAATCTTTTATTTCCTTTAGTTTCTTTGGATATTCCTTATCATTTGCACTAATTATTCTAACTCTGTTTCGCTCGTAAAGATTGAGCCTTTCTTTCATATCAATTTTCATTGATTCTTCAAGCTGATGTTTTAATTCATCGTTAAACAATTTAAAATTTTCCTCATAAAATAATTCTTCAAAATCTTGAAAAATCAACATCAATTTTTTTATATGGTTATTTTTCATCCCATATTCCTTTAATCTAAGCCATTCCACAATAATCCCCCCTATTTTTTATCTTGAACCAGCTAATATTTCATTTAATATTGTAATTTCTTTTTTTACTTCATCATCGGCATGTGTAGAATTATAATCTCTTAAATATCCCAACGCCTTTGAAAAATCCCCTTTTGATTTATAGGCAATGCCTATCCCTAATTTTGCTTCAGCCTGATTTTCATCCTGCGATAAAATTCTGGCATAATAGTCAATCGATCTGTCATTATTCCCCATAAGCCGAGATCCAATCGCAATTACGTACATCACAGGAATATCAGGATTTTCATCCTTCAATGCCAGATTTACCGCCTTTTCATAAAGTCCATCACGAAAATACAGCTGAGCCATTCTAAATGTTGCTGATGAACTTTTTTTAGCAAGTGTAGCATTTTCATAATTTGTATAGGAATTATACTTTGCCTCTGTAGATATGTCTTCTGTCTGTGTCGCCGGCATTGTCCCAGTATCTCTTTCCTTTGGCTTTACTGTTTCTTCCTTTGGCGGTTTAAATGCCTTTTTCGTAGTTTCATCAGCCTTAGTTGTTGGTGGCAGAACGCTTTCTTCATCACTGTTTACAGTTGTTGCATCTCCGCCTTCGGTTTCTGTATTTTCAGCAACATAATAATTTCCTCTTACAACTGTTGCAAAAGTGAGAAGAATTGCCACCATCATTACTATCCTTCTTGTTTTCCCCATTTTGTTCCTCCTAAACAATTAGAACTCTAAATTTTTAGTTGTTCTTGGGAACGGAATTACATCTCTAATATTTGTCATCCCTGTAATATACATAAGCATTCTGTCAAATCCAAGTCCGAATCCTGAATGTGGCACACTTCCATATTTTCTTAAGTCTAAGTACCACCAGTAGTCTTCCTCTTTCAATCCCATTTCACGAATTTTTCCTAAAAGAACATCGTAGTCATCTTCCCTTTGGCTTCCTCCAACAATTTCCCCAATTCCAGGCGCCAATAAATCAACCGCTCTTACAGTTTTACCATCTTTATTTAATTTCATATAAAACGCTTTAATATCTTTAGGATAATCAGTTACAAACACTGGTTTTTTGAAATGTTCTTCAGCTAAATATCTTTCATGCTCAGTTTGTAAATCAATTCCCCATTCAACTTCATATTCAAAATCTTTTTTCGCATTTTTCAAAATTTCAATAGCTTCAGTATAAGTAATTCTATCAAATTTATTATTTACTAATGTATCAAGTCTATTAAATAAATCCTTATCTACAAATTTATTGAAAAATTCCATTTCTTCCTTAGCATTTTCTCTCACATAATTTACAATATATTTTATCATTTCTTCAATAATATCCATATTTACATCCAAATCAGCAAATGCAATTTCAGGCTCCATCATCCAAAATTCTGCCGCATGTTTTGGAGTATTAGACTTTTCAGCCCTGAATGTAGGCCCAAAAGTATAAGTATTTTTAAATGCTGTTGCAAATGTTTCAACATTTAACTGGCCACTTACTGTAAGATTTGCTTCTTTCCCAAAGAAATCCTGCTTAAAGTCAATGCTTCCATTTTCAGTTCTTGGAACATTATTTATATCAAGCGTCGTAAGTCTAAACATTTCTCCAGCACCTTCCGCATCACTTCCAGTAATTATCGGAGTTTGCACATACACAAAGTTCTTTTCCTGAAAGAATTTATGAATTGCATAAGACAAGATTGAACGTACTCTGAATGTTGCAAAAAATGCATTAGTTCTAGGACGTAAATGTGCAATCGTTCTCAAAAACTCAAATGTATGTCTTTTATTTTGCAATGGATAATCTGAATCAGCCTTTTGGTAAACAGAAATTTTTGTTGCCTTAATTTCATAATCTTGCCCTTTCCCCAACGATTCTACCACAATTCCTGTAACTTTAACAGAAGTTGAAATTGTAAGTTTAGAAATTTCTTCAAAATTTTCCAATGCTTCATCAAACACAACTTGAATCCCAGTAAAAAAAGTTCCATCATTTAACTCAATAAATCCAAAATTCTTTTGACTTCTAATTTTTTTTACCCATCCGTTAATTTCAATTTCTTTTCCCAAATACTCTTTTGTATTTTTCTGAAGTTCTCTTAATTCTAATAACATATATTCTATTCTCCTCTTCCAAAAATTATTTTATTTTTATTCAATTTTTTGTTTATACTCATATTTTCACATTATACCACAATTTTTTATATATTTTAATAATAAATTCAAAAATTTATTGTAATTTCCAATAAATCTAATACTAAATAATATTATAAATTAATTATATTTCTAAAATTTCATTGACAAATACCCTCTAAATGAAGTAAAATTTTAATAATAAAGCTAAACCCCTTTTGAAAGAATAGAAATTGCAACTTATTTTTTTGACAGATAAGCCTTACCCCTTGTATAGCAGAATTTATAGCAAATCTATTATTTTAATTGGAAATAGTATAAATATAGCTTCATACAAAAATAAAATTAGGAGGAAACTTAATGGCAAAAACAAGAAAAATAGTATCAAAGACTGGCAAAAGTGAAACAAATGTGACTTTTCCAGCGATTTTAACAGGAATTATCGGAGCAGTTCTAGTATCTTCAAGCTCTTTTTACATCGCACTAAAATTTGGAGCATTACCGTGGCCGACTATAATGGTTACGCTCTTATCTATGATGACGTTAAATTTATTTAAAAAAGCGAATAACAAGGAAATTACAATTTCACATACTATTATGAGCGCTGGATCAATGGTAGCTGGAGGAGTTGCCTTTACAATGCCTGCCTATATTATTCTAGGTGGAAAATTAACGGATATTAATCAGTATCAGCTGCTTTTAACTATTTTGGGCGGAAGTGTTGCAGGAGCATTCTTATCGTACATTTTTCGTGCAAAATTGATTGAAGAGGAAAAATTGGAATTTCCAATTGGAGAAGCTGCCTATAATCTTGTAGATTCAGGAAAAAGTGTGAAAAACATCAGATATGTTGCTTTCGGAACATTATTTAGCTCAATTATTGCTTTTTTTCGTGACTTCAGCTTTACAAAGGGAAAAGCGCCTGTAATTCCAACAGTAATTACACTAAAAAATGGGCTTTTCAGTATTTATCTATCGCCACTTCTGGTTGGAATGGGATATGTGCTTGGATTTGTAAATACATTTGTCTGGTTTTTAGGCGGAGCAATTGTTCTTTTCATTGGAGAGCCGCTTGCAAAAATGTTTAAAATTGCTGATTTTCCTATTATGAAAAACAGTTTTGGAATGGGATTTATGATTGGGATTGGAATTGCTATAGTTTTAAAAATTATTTTTGCAAATAAAATGAAAAAGGATACAGAAAATAAAAGCATTGTAGCAAAATTACTTGTTTTATCGGTTATTTCCATAATTGTTATAACTTTTATTTATAAATTACCAATTTTTCTTTCATTAGTTTTAGTACTGATTTCAATTTTATGTACAATAATCGCTGGATATTCAACTGGAAAAACTGGAGTCAACCCAATGGAAATTTACGCTATAATCACAATTTTACTAATTTCATTTTTAAATAAAATGCTAAATGGCTTAAACATTGGCGGAATAAAATTTTATACAAATTTAAATACTTTAATATTATTTATGCTAGCCTGCATTATAACAGTTGCTTGCGGACTTGCAGGCGATATTCTGAACGACTTTAAATCAGGATACAAAATGAAAGTAAAACCGTCAGAACAGCTTTTTGGAGAACTAATCGGTGCAATCGTAAGTTCATTTGTAATAACATTTTTATTTTTCGTATTTTTCAAAGTCTACAAAGTAATCGGACCTGTTGAAAATACCGAATTAATTGCATTACAGGCTTCCATCGTAGCGACAGTAATAAATGGAATCCCGTTTTTAGGAATTTTCTTTATGGGCCTTGCAGCTGGACTAATTTTAAGCCTTTTAAATTTACCAGTCTTAACTTTTGGAATTGGAATTTATGTTCCATTTTACTTGACTTCAACAGTATTTTTAGGAGGGCTTGTAAGTTTTATAGGAAATAAGGTTTCAAAGAATTCCCATTCAAAACTGCTTTTAATATCAAATGGACTAATGAGCGGAGAAGCAATTGTGGGAGTTATTTTATCTATTATGGCCTACATTGGATTATTTATGAAGTAAAATTACTATAAATTAAATGAAATTGTTAAAAAATAAAGAAATTAAAAATAGTTTTTTATAGAAAGGAAAAAAATTATGATTTTAGGATTTGATATTGGAAATACACATATTGTACCAATTTTTTATAATGAAGTTGGAAATATTTTAGCAACATTCAGAATACCGACACATTTGGAGTTTACCGAAGATACTCTTTTTGTAATGTTAAACGAATTTGCAAAAAGCAAAAATCTGGAAATTTCAAATATAAAAAATATTATAGTTTCATCGGTTGTTCCAAACATTAATGAAAACTTTATAAGGCTTGGAAAAAAATATTTTGAAATTGATCCAACTTTTGTAACGCTTGACAATGTAGAAAATAAGATAAAAGAAATAAAAATCTTGCCAAATATGGAACGTGGGCTTGGAGCAGACAGAATTGTCGATATTTTGGCGGCAAAAAAACTTTATCCAGAAAAGGAGCTTTTAATAATTGACTTTGGAACAGCCACAACCTTTGACATGATAAAGGATTCAACTTATATGGGCGGCTGCATTATTCCAGGAATTGCACTTTCGATAAATGCCCTGTTTAGTAATACTGCCGCTTTGCCTAAAATCGAATTTACAGAGCCTGAAACTGTTCTGGGAATAAATACAGTTTCTCAAATTAATGCTGGCATCTTTTATGGAAATGTTGGCTCAATAAAAGAACTAATTCTGCAATATAAAAAGTTTTTCCCAAATGCTTATGTTATCGCAACTGGCGGGCAAGGAGAAAAAATTTCAGAATATATTAAACAAATTGATGAATATGTTCCAAAACTTGGAGAAATGGGGATTTTTGAATTTTATCGACTTAATTTTTTAAAGGAAAATAGTGACGGAATATGATGAAAAGGAATAACCGTAAAAAATGAAAGAAATAATGAAAGATATATTAATTGGTTCAACATTTAAGACAGCCGAAATTATTATAGCAAAAAATATCATAGCAAAACTTCTCTATCACGAATATAAAGTTAAAATCTATTATAAAAAGAATGATGATTCTCGGAAAAATCAGGATTTTTTGGTGCTTCTTCATGGTATTTATGGAAAAAGTTCAGATATGGAAAGCATCGCTCAAAATTTTAAGGACAATTACAGGATTATTAATATTCAGTATCCCACAACAAAAGAAACTGCTGAGGAAATTTCTGATCTTTATATAGAGCCAAATATTGAAAATATTAAAGAGCAGATTTTCTCAGAAAATTTTCATAAAAAAATAGGAAATCAATATTATGAAATAGCTGAAAACAGTAATAAAATAAACAAAAATTTTAATCAAAATATAAAAATTAATTTTGTGGCACATTCGATGGGAACTGGAATCCTTCGGTATTATTTAAAGGAAAATCCACTTGAAAATCTAGGAAAAGTCGTATTTATTTCTCCACCATCACACGGAAGTCATCTGGCAGACGTTCCTTTTGTCGATAAACTCCCGTCTATGCTTGGAAAAGTCGTTCCACAATTTAGCACAAAAAAAGACAGTTTTGTAAATCAGCTTGGCGAGCCTGATTACGACTATATGATTTTAATTGGAAATAAAACAAATAATCCGCTGTATTCGATGATAATTCGTGGAAAAGACGACGGGATGGTGCCTCTAAAAACTGCAAAAATGAAATCTGATAATTTCAAAATTATTGAAAATACGACTCACACCAGTATTCTAAAGGATAAACGAACGATGAAGGAAATTTCTGAATTTTTCAAAAGTTCAGATCTAAATAAAGAGAAGGAAAAATAATGAAAAAAACTACAACAAAACGAACAAATAATTCAACAAAAAAAACTGTAAAAACAAAAACTGAAAGAAAAAAAAGCATCCCAAAATTTGAACAATCTTTCTTAGAAGGAATTTCCTGTGATATTTATGTTGGGAAAAAGGCTGGAATTAGTGTTAGAAATGCAATACGGAAAGCTAAAAAATCAATTACGGTAATTTCTCCCTTTTTAAGCGGGGATATGATAACTGAAGATATTTTTGAGGCATTAAACAAAGATGTTCAAGTAAACATTATTTCAAAAGATAATGAAAGAATTTATCCCTTCTTAAAAAAGAATTTATATAGCCAAAATCCTATTTTAGGTTCTGAAAAATGGTTGTTTCTTTTGGGAAAATCCCTATTAATATTTTTTTATATTATTTTATCCATCGCAGCGTTAGAAATCTTTACATCCTTTATTTTCGATGTTTCCTTTACAAAAAATATACTCCCAATTTCCAAAAATAATTTTTTAGCACTTACCATCATTTTTGGAATATTAACCCTTTTTTTAAGAAAACTAACAATAAACCACGAATTTTACTACTCAAAACGAGATAATTTCAATGTACATATTCTTGAAAAAAGTTACAATCTTCATAGTAAAATCTACATAATCGACAGCAAAATTGCCTTTTTAGGCTCTTTAAACTTTACTACTACAGGCTTTCTCTTTAATCACGAAACTTGTATAAAAATAACCGATAAATCTGTAATCAGACATTTAAATAATGTTTATAAGGATTTGATAAAAACTTCCAAGCCTATTCTATTAGGAGAATTGAAAAAAAGAATAAATCAAAAATACAAATAATATTTTATTTTTTAAATGACAAGGGGATTTTACCCCCTTGTTAAGTAAATTTCCAACAAATCTAATATCTAGGGTGTATAATAGACAAAATCCAGAAATAGAAAGTGCCTTTTCAGGAAGTCTGTTTTCGCCTTCAGATAGAGATTTCATAAGAAGTGTGGTATAGGAGGAGTATTATACACTGAATTGCAAACAGGGGTAGGAGCAAAAACATTTGCTCTTGCTGAGTCTACAAAATCTTTATTTGAAAATTCTGATGAAGGCATAATGCTAATTAAAAAAGCAAAAAGTATAGCAGGGGAACCAGGAATACAGATGTATGGTTTTGCTAAAGAAATGGTAGAAAGTATAGAAACTGCTGGCTTTATAAGTAAAGGAATCTTTGAAGCGGATATGTTTTTGAAAAATAAAAGACTTGATAAAAAAATTATTCAAAATAATATAAAATTAAAAAATTTAGAAAGAATTGAAAATAAGACATTTAAAGATGCTATAGTTCAAATTGAAAAATATAAAACAAATAAAAAATAATGATGAATTAAGTAATAAAAAATTTAAAAATTTTACATTTATTTCAGATAGAGTTTAAGATATTGAAAAAAAATAAATAACGATCCTAAAAATAGTGTAAAAAAAATAGTTATAAAAGAAATAAAAACTAGTATTCCTTCAGACTGGCTAAGCTACCGTTCACAGATAGAATATTCAAAACAACCATTTTTAACAGATATAGAAATAAGAGGAGTTAAATAAAATGTTTAAAAAAATAATAATACTGATAATATTATCATTAGCAACAATAAGTTGTGAAAAACCTGAACCCCAAGAAAAAACTTATACAATAGTATTAAATAAAGAAGAATACGAAAAAAGAGTTGCTGAAATAGAAAATGAAATTAATAATAAAAACTATAAAAAAGCTGAAGAAATGCTACTGGAAATAGCCAAATATAATAAAGCGGCATATGTAAAAATAGCGACTATGTACTATGAGGCAGGAAAAACAGATGAAAGTGAAAAATGGTTTAAAATAGCATACGATGAAGGTAATAAAGAAGTAGCAGGAAATCTAGGAGAATTTTATTATGAAAAAAAAGAATATGAAGAAGCTGAACAATATTACAGAGAATACATTAAATTAGGAAATTTAGAAGGATATAGGAATTTAGGATATATGCTTGAAGAATTAGGGAAAACAGAGGAAGCAATAAAACTTTATACAGAAGGAGCTAAGGTAAAGAATACAGATTCGATATATTCTTTAGTAAGAATATATTATTTAAAAAATGATATGCAAAATATGAATTATTGGAAGAATAGATTATTAAATGATACTGAAGTTACTAATCTTAACTCTAATATGGAGAAATATTTGAATTATTTGAATGGAAATGAAAATGAAAGAAAAATAGCAGATTTGTATATAAAATCAGCACAAAATATGATAATGAAAAATTTTTCTGAAGCTGAAAAGGAACAAAAGAAAATGGTAGAATATTCTCAAGATGAATTAGTAACTTTGGCACGATTTTATGATGTATTTGGCGATAAAGCTGTTGGGAAAAAATTATTTAAAGAAGCGTATGATAAAGGATTGAAAGACGCTATTTATTACATGGGAGTTATCGAATTTGAGGAAGGGAATATTGAAAAAGCGAGGGAATATTTTAAAGAATCAGCAATAAAGGAAAATAGGGCTGAGGCACAGATAGAATATGCGGATAAATTAAAGGAGGAAGGAAATATTGAAGAAGCTGTTAAATGGTATAAAAAGGCTGCTGAACAAAAGGAAGCGGGAGCATTAATAGAGTTATGTTCTTATTATCTGGATAAACGTGATGTTGAAAAAGCTAATGAAATGGTAAGAAGACTAAAAACAACGAAGGGATTAAAAAATTATACTTTAGAGTACAAAAAATTTGCACATGAATACAAGGAAATGAAAGAATAAATAAATTTTTTAAAATCATAAATTATAAAAATAAGGATGGGAATAATGAAAATAAATAATTATATCTACACTGATTCAGAAATAATAAAAAATAATGAAGATATATTGAATACAAATGAAAATACAGGATATTAGAGAGTGTCCAGATAACACTATTCATCTTTTAACTGATTCAATAATTTTTCAATATCAATTTTCTTAACTTTCCCAGTTTTTAACAAAATTTCAACACGACAGTTATTGTATCTTCCAATTTCTGTATCATTCGTATCAATTGGATTTTCAGATCCTTTTCCGATCATTTTAGTAATTTTTATATCTTTTCTCAATCCATTTTGTTTCAGAAATTCTGCCATTTTTTCAGCTCTCAATAAAGATAATTTATTTTTATTATTCTCAGTTTTATCAGCATATCCAACAATTTCAAATTCTTCATTTTCAAAAAAGATATTTAAAATATATTCTATTTCTTTTCTAATTTCCTGTTTTTCTGTTTCAGTTACTTCTTCTTTATCAACAGGAAATCCGCTTATTACCATTTTTTCTATTTTTTCATCTTCCTCTACAAATCTAATCGTTGTCCAATTTTCACATATCGCTCCATCAGGACACAATTTTGGAAGTTTATTTGCTATCTCCAAATTTTTCTTAGCAATTTCAGAACCATTTTTTATCGCCAATCTATAATATTCTTTCGCCTTAGGAATATTACGAGAATTTTTATCTTTTGCATATAAATTCCCCAAATTATTAATCGCCTTTTTATCTCCATTTTTTATTTTTTCTTCCAATTGCTCTACTTTTTGAAAAAACTCGTTATACGGTGTATTTGAAAATAAATTAAATTCTAAAATTATTGTGAAAAGTAAAATTATTTTTTTCATTTAAATTTATCCTTTCTTAATAGATTAAAAATTCAACGGCTCTATTTTCATTATCTTTCCCCATTCATTCAATTCGAGAGGCTTTTCTTTGGAGTTTTTAAAAAAGTTGTAGATATATTTATGTTGGTCTTCTGTTAAAAATACTAATTTCCCGTCATTTCCACCTGATATTAAATAAATTTTTTCATTTATTCCTTTTTTTTCAAGTTCTTTATTTACAGCATGGGCTATTCTCATAGGAGCTTCTCCCCATCCACTTTTTTTAAAATTTTTAAAAATTTCATACTCTGTGCCATTAATTTTAATTTTAGTGCTTAAACCTTTTTCGTCATCCCATTCTTCTGAAAAACTGCCAATTTTTATTTTAACTCCAAATTTTTCAAATGAAGGTTGTAGATCATTTATCAAATCTGGTATTCCATCCCCTTCAAAAACTGTTTCCCCATCACAAAAATAAAATCTATAATCTTTTGCTACATTTGTATTTTCATCCCATAACGTAGTTAATGTTCCTTCACTTCCATATTTTCTTATAATCTCTAACATTTCTTTCTTTAAAGAAGGAGCATCTTCTTTTTTAGCATACTTAAAATATCCTAATTCATCGAGTTTATTAACAAACTCTTCAGCTGTATGTTCTGAATTTGATTTTGCCTTTATTTTGTATAATTTAACAACTATTATAATTAAAATTATAATAATTAAAACAAAAAATATTTTTTTCATAAAAAATCTACTCCTTCATAATATCAAAAACTCAGAACCATACTAAAACAGTTCTGAGTGTGAACCTAAACGAGATAATGATAAGACTAAAATATCATCATAATATTTATATATTAATAACCAATCAGGTTCAATATGGCATTCTCTAAATCCTTTGTAATTACTGATTAATGCATGATCTTTATATTTAATGTCTAATACTTTCTTTTCAGCTAAAATATCAACGATTTTAAATAATTTATTAATATTTTTTCCTTGCTTTTTGGCTAATTTCAATTCTTTCTTGAATTGTCTTGTAAATTTAATTTTATACACCAAGTGCCTCTCTCAACTCCTCTATGCTGTCATATCCCTTTACACTGTCATCTCTTGCAATTCTATCAGCTTCTCTCATTGCTTCTAAAGTCACTTCATTTGGCTCTTCTTCCAATTTCAATTCAAAAGGAATTCTATTTTCTCTAATTGCAGTTTTTAAGAACATATTTACTGCAGTTGTCATTGTCAAGCCAAATTTGTTAAATAATTCGTTCGCTTTTTCTTTTGTTTCTTTATCAACTCTAATACTTAAATTTGTATTTGCCATAACAAATACCTCCTTTTTTATTCATTATACCATTTTTAATTACATTGTCAATACAACGTTATACAAAAAAATAAATATTTTCTTTTCTATAAATTTCATTATTTTTCTACAACTTTCCAATCTCTGCTTCCAATTTATCCAACAGCAAGTCAAACTGCCTTGCCACAGCCTCGATCGTTTCAATCTTCGACAAGTCAACTCCTGCCTTTTTAAGCTGTTCCATTGGAAAGTCATTTCCTCCTGAACTCAATAACTGAATATACTTGTCAAGCGTTTCTTTTCTTTTGCTTTCATCACTTGAATTTATCATTTTTTCATATAAAATCGCTGATGAGGCAAAGCAAGTTGCGTATTGATACACGTAAAATGGCGAGTTGAAAAAGTGTGGAACTCTTGCCCAGAAAATATAGATTAAATCATCTTTTTCAATTATGTCGCCGTAATATTTGTCAAACAAGTCTTCCATAATTTTGCTCAAAACTTCCGCTGTAATCGGCTCTCCAGCTTCTGCCAGCTTGTGTGCCTGATATTCATAATCTGCTAGCAATGCCTGAAAATAGAATGTTCCAACAATATTTCCAATTTCCTGCTCCAATAGTGCAATTCTTTCTTTTGGATCATTGGTATTTTCCAGCATATAGTCAAGCAGTAGTCTTTCATTAAATGTAGAAGCCACTTCCGCTACGAAAATTGTGTAGTCTGCCATCGAGAAAGGCTGATTTTCATCTGAATAAAGAGTGTGCAAGGTATGTCCCAGTTCGTGTGCCAATGTAAATACGCTGTCTAAAGTCTTGTTATAATTCAGAAGCATATATGGGTGAACTCCGTAAACTCCTGCAGAATAAGCTCCTGTTCTTTTCCCTTTTGCCTCAAATACATCCAGCCAGCCTTCTGAAATCGCTTTTTTCATTTTTTCTACATAATCTTTTCCAAGCGGAGCAACTGAATTTAACACTATTTCCTTCGCATCATCATACTCGTATTCCTTGTCAAATTCTATTAGGTTAATTGAGCCGTCAAAATTATAATATTTTTTAAGTCCTAAAATTTTCTTTCTCAATTTTAAATATCTTTGCAACGGTTTTGTATTATTTTTCGCCGTATTGACAAGATTTAAGTAAATTTCTTCTGGAATATTGTCACTCTCCAGATGGCTTAACAAAAATGAATCATAATTGTAGGCCTTCTTTGAAGCAATTCCTTTTTGCAAAATTGAATTATAAATTGCAGCAATTGTATTTTTTTTCTTTTCATAAATTGTATAAAATGTCTGAAACATTGTTTTTCTATCTTCCTGATTTCTATTTGTAGACAAAATTTTAGAATAATTGGCAGGCGTTACATCCACTTTTTCTCCAGAACTAAGCGTAACTTGAGGCCATTCCACATCAGTAACCGTAACTTCCGAATAAATGCTTCTTGGTGCTGAAAAAAATGAGCTGTAGTACGATAGCAATTTGCTTTCCTTTTCCTCCAGAATATGCTTTTGCAATCTAAATAAATTTTTTAGCCCAAATCTATAATCATCAAATTCTTTTTTTTCAATCCATTTTTCAATATTCTCACGATTATCAACCAGTTCCGAATTTACCCAAGACAATTCAGTAGAAATCTCCGCAAACAAAAACTGAACTTTTTGCAAATGCTCTACAGCTTCCTTGTCTGATGAATTTAAATCTCTTGCAAGCTGTGGATATCTATACAATTTATATGAAATTTTATCCATCTCCTCCTGTTTTTGAAAAAATTCCAGCAATTTGCCTTCATTCCCAAATTGCCCTTTAAATTTAGCCAATTCTCCTTTCAATTCTCCAACTTTCTCAAAATCCTTTTCCCAAGCCGAATAATTTTCATAAATATCCGATAAATTCCATTTATATTCTTGCCCTATATTGTCTCTTTTAAATTCTTTCTTTTCCATCTTATTTTTTTCCATTTCATTCTTCCTTTCAAAAAATTAATACAAACATAGTATACCTTTTTTCCAAAAATTTTAAAAGATATTTCCCCAAATTTATTCTATTTTATTTTTTTATTTCTATTAGACCTGTCCGATAACCTAACTTTTACTATTTAATTAGAAATCAAGATTCCTTACTTCAGAATATTTGTTTTATCAAATTCTAACGAATAATTCTAATAAATTCATTCTCTTCTAAATTTTATCTCAAATTCTTTTCCTAAAAATGCAATCCCAATTTTCAACATTCTCTCGATCCCAGCATTTTTCAAAATAGAGCCATATTCTTTCTCATCAATTTGATTCAATGCAATTTCACATTCATTTTCAAGTTTTGCTTTAATTTTATCTTTGTCTAATTTTTTTGCCATATTTAAAGCTTTTAATTCGATAATAATTCCTTCTTTTCCTTTCAAAATATTTTTAGGCTTCAAAAGCAAATCATATCGTCCTTTTCCAGCAAAACCATTCGATACGATTTCATACTCATTTTTCAACATTAAAACTAATCCAAGCATAAGTCCGTGATAAAATTGCTCTTTATAATTTCCATTAACATCAAAAACTCCAGCATTTTCTATCAAAACTTTATTCAACTCTAATTTAAATTTATCAATATCTCCTTTTTTTAATGCATTAGTCAAAGACCAAAAATTTTCATAATTTTCAAAATATATTTCAATAAACATTTCAGAGAACATTTTTAAGATTTCTTCATTTGGAATTTTCAAATATGTTTCTTCTTTATTTTCCTCGTATTCTTCTGCCAAAGTTAAATATCCACTATGAAAAAACAAATTCCAAATATTCTTTTCAAAATTAGCTTCCAAATTTCCAAAAGTCATATTATCATTAATTCGTTTGAAAATACTTTCCTTATTTAAAAGTTTTGAAAAATCTTCAAAAATTTCATTTTTTAATTTTTGTAAATACAACTTTATAAGTCCATTTCCACTTGTATTCACCCAATAGGGCTTCAATTTTCCTCTTTTTAAAAAATTAATAATCGACCAAGGATTATAAACTTTTCTGTTGCCAAATAAATAACCATTATACCACTTTTGAACATCATCCAATTCATATTCCAGCTCAAAATCTTTAAGAGAATTCTCCACTTCATTTTCCATAACTCCAAAATATTCTGTAAATTCACTATCCAAAATTGTGTGAACTTCTAAATTATTCAATCCTGAAAAAATATTCTCTTTTGCAACTCTTAATATCCCCGTCATAACTCCCATCTCTAAGTATTCATTATCTTTTAAAACTAATCCATAAAAACTTTTAAAAAAACTGATAGCTTTGTCATAATAACCTTTTACATAAGAATCTATTATTGGCTGATCATATTCATCTATTAGCACTACAACTTTTTTCCCATAATATTCATATAAATATTTTGACAAATTGATAAGCGATGCCTCCCATTCTACTGAATCTAATCCCCTTCGCACAGAATTAAATTCTTCTATTTCAATATCATCCATTTTTTCAGTCAAAAATTTATATTCAGCATATACTCTTTTTAATATTCCCTTAATAGTTTTAAGCCCATCATCCCAATTTTCTTCACCATAATTTCTAAATGAAATAGAAATTACTGGATAATTCCCTTGTTTTTCAAAATATTCACTTTTAGAAATTTCTAAATTTTCAAATAGCTTTTTATTTTCATCTTTATTTTTAACATTAAAAAAATATTTTAACATCGAAATATTCAATGTCTTCCCAAATCTTCTTGGACGAGTAAATAATTTAACTTTAGAACCATCTTCCAAAATATTTTCTATAAATTTTGTCTTATCAAAATAATAGTAATTATTTTCAATGACATCCTTGAAATCAGATATTCCAACTGGTAATTTTACTTTCTTATTACTTCTCATATTTGATTTCCTCCCTTTTTTCTTTATACAATTATATCATATCTGTATAATAAAACAAAAATTTATATTTTTTAATTATTTAAATTTATTTTTTTATACTTTTAAATATTCTTCTTTTTTGTTATAATATTAGTAAAAATAACACTTTGGAAAGGAAAAAATAAAATATGAAAAAAATGTGGGAAGGACGGTTTCATAAGGAAACTAATAAATTATTAGAAAAATTTAATGCATCTATTACTTTTGACAAAAGAATGTATGAAGAAGATATTACTGGGAGCATTGCACATAGCAGAATGCTTGCTAAGCAAGGGATTATTGCAGAAGGTGAGCAAAAAGAAATTGAAAATGGGCTGCTTCAGATAAAAGAAGAAATTAAAAATGGAAAATTTGAATTTAAGATTGAAGATGAAGATATTCACATGTCAATTGAAAAGAGATTGACTCAAATTATTGGGGCTGTGGCTGGAAAACTGCATACTGCCAGAAGCCGTAATGACCAAGTGGCTCTTGATGTACGTATGTATGTGCGAAAAGAAGCACGAGAAATTTCAAAATTGCTTGTGAAAATGGAAAATGTACTATTAGAACTTGCTGAAAAATATAAAAATGTTAT
Source organism: Leptotrichia wadei (assembly GCF_007990445.1). Taxonomy (NCBI): domain Bacteria; kingdom Fusobacteriati; phylum Fusobacteriota; class Fusobacteriia; order Fusobacteriales; family Leptotrichiaceae; genus Leptotrichia; species Leptotrichia wadei. Next base: position 938,948 of record NZ_AP019841.1, on the reverse strand, counting down.
TATTCCAGGATATACGCATTTACAAAGGGCTCAGCCTATTTTGTTCTCTCATCACTTGATGGCTTATTTTCAAATGTTTAAAAGGGATATTTCACGAATTGAAGACTTTTTAGAAAGAAGTGATGAAATGCCACTTGGAGCAGGAGCTCTGGCTGGAACTACTTTTGACTTAGACAGACATTTTGTTGCAAAGGAGCTTGGATTTTCAAAGCCAACTGAAAATAGCTTAGATTCTGTAAGCGACAGAGATTTTATAATTGAACTTGCGATGATTATTTCTGTGATTTCAATGCATTTATCAAGATTTTCAGAAGAAATTATTATTTGGTGCACTTCTGAATTTTCATTTATAAATCTTGATGATGCCTTTGCAACTGGATCTTCGATTATGCCACAAAAAAAGAATCCTGACATTGCTGAACTTGTAAGAGGAAAAACAGGCAGAATTTATGGAAATCTTATGGGAATTTTAACTACAATGAAGGCACTTCCGCTAGCCTACAATAAAGATATGCAAGAAGACAAGGAAGGAATTTTTGATTCTATTGACAATATTAAATTATCAATTGAAATTTTTTACTTAATGCTTAACACTGTTACTGTAAATGACGAGAAGATTTACACTTCTATAAAATCTGGTTTTCTAAATGCAACAGATGTAGCCGATTATTTGGCAAAACACGATGTTCCATTTAGACAGGCTCATAAAATTGTTGGAGAAATTGTATCCTACTGTGAAGATAAGAAAATTGCAATTGATGATATGAAACTTGAAGAATTTTATAAATTTTCAGATGTCTTCAAAGATGACATCCTTTCTGAAATCACAATCGAAAATTGTGTAAACAAAAGAAATTCTTTCGGTGGAACTTCAATAAAAAATGTTGAAATGCAAATTGAAAATGGGAAAAAATTTCTACAAGCTCTTTAAATTTAAAAACACATAGAAGGGAAATTTTATTACAATGAAAGAAATTAGATCAGCACAAGAAAAAGATATTCCTAAAATTGAAAACCTGCTAGAACAAATTTTATTAGTTCATCACAAAGACCGTCCAGATATTTTCAAGGCAACTGGCAAAAAATATAATGCTCAGGAACTTACACAAATGTTAAATGATCCTAGCAGACCGATATTTGTAGCAACAGATGAAAATGATAATGTAATCGGCTATGTTTTCTGTATTTTTAAACAGAAAATAAATCATAGTGTATTAACTAATGTAAAAACATTATTTATAGATGACCTTTGTGTTGATAAAAGTGCACGTGGTCAAAATATCGGGAAAAAACTTTATGATTTTGCATTGAACTTTGCAAAAAAGGAAGGATGTTATAATTTAACATTGGATGCTTGGGCTGATAATACTGGGGCTGTTCGATTTTATGAAAGATTGGGAATGAAAATTCAGAAATATGTTTTTGAAGAGATTTTATAATTTTATTTATTCAATATCAAAATATCTTGAATTTATGATAAATTCATAAACAAAAAATAACAAGGGGCTAAAACCCCTTGCTAAGTAATAATTTAAAAACAAATCTAAGAAAATTAATAATTTTTATTAAAACTAAATCTATATTGAACTTACGTTAAATGAAATAGATTCCAAAACTTTTAATAAGGCATCTGTTGTATCAAGTGAAGTAAGACAGGCAATTTCCTGCTCACTTGCAGCACGTCTAATTTTAAATCCGTCATTTCTGGCGGTTTTCTTTTTAGCCGCTGTATTTATTACCATATCAACAAGTCCTTTATAAATCAGTCCTAGCACATCATGCTCATATTTTCCTTCTTCATCAATTTTTCCAACAGTTTCCACATGCAGACCTTTATCTTCAAAATATTTAGCAGTTCCTTTAGTAGCCATTATATGATATCCTAAATCAGAAAATCTCTTGGCCAATCCATAAGCCTCCTCTTTGGCAGTTCCACTAATTGTAAATAAGACGCTTCCTTGATCCTTAACTTTTATTCCAGCTGAAACAAGTCCTTTGTAAAGTGATTTTTCAAGATTTTCATCACTTCCCATAACTTCTCCAGTCGATTTCATTTCAGGCCCTAATGTTGTATCAACATCTTTTAATTTTTGGAAACTGAATACAGGAACTTTTGTATATACATTTTTACTTTCTTCAATTAATCCAGTTTCATATCCTTTGCTCTTCAATGATTCTCCAAGAATTCCCTTCATTGCAAGATTTGCCATTGGAACTCCTGTGATTTTACTCAAGAATGGAACTGTTCTCGAACTTCTAGGATTTACTTCCAGTACATAAACTTCTCCATCGCTAATTACATATTGAATATTTAAAAGACCAATAATATTAAGCCCTTTTGCAAGTCTAACTGTGTAGTCAATTAATGTACGCTTATGTGCTTCAGAAACATTTTGCGGAGGATAAACGGCAATTGAATCTCCAGAATGGACTCCTGCTCTTTCAATATGCTCCATAATCCCTGGAATTACAACTGTTTCCCCATCGCAAATCGCATCTACTTCGATTTCCTTTCCGACTAAATATCTGTCAGTCAATACTGGATGATCAGGTGATACTTTTACTGCATTTTCCATATATTGTCTAAGTTCTTCTTCACGATATACGATTTCCATTGCTCTTCCACCTAATACATAAGATGGACGGACTAAAACTGGATAACCAATTTCTGCCGCATTTTTTACAGCTGTTTCTGTATCAAACGCAGTTTTTCCTAATGGCTGAGGAATATTTAACTTATGTAATAATGCTTCAAATTTATCACGGTTTTCAGCATTATCAATTTCCTCAAGTGATGTTCCCAATATTTTTACGCCGTGTTTTGTCAATTTTTCAGCCAAATTAATTGCAGTTTGTCCACCAAATTGAACGACAACTCCTTCTGGATGTTCAAGTTCAATTATCGCCATAACATCTTCTTCTGTAAGCGGCTCAAAGTAAAGTTTATCTGAAATTGAAAAATCTGTAGAAACAGTTTCTGGATTGTTATTTATAATAATTGCCTCGTAACCAGACTCTTTTATAGCCTTTACCGCATGAACTGTCGCATAGTCAAATTCAACCCCTTGCCCAATTCTAATAGGCCCTGAACCAAGCACAACAATTTTTTTCTTATCTCCTATAACACTTTCATTTTCCTGCTCATAAGTCGAGTAGAAATAAGGCGTTTCCGACTTAAATTCAGCTGCACAGGTATCAACCATCTTAAACACAGGCTTAATATTGTATTTTTCACGAAGTTTATAAACTTCATCTTCTGTCGTATTCCAACGATGTGCAATAACTTTATCTGAAAATCCATATCTCTTAGCAAAAAGAAGTACATCTGGATTATTTACATTTGCCTTTAATTCCACTTCAATATCAATAATATTTTTCATTTTATCAAGGAAAAACATATCAATTTTTGTCATTTCATGTATCTGCTGCGGAGTAACTCCACGTCTTAACGCTTCTCCAATAAAGAACAGTCTTTCATCTCCAGCCTTATGGATTCTCTTTAAAATATATTCCAAATTAAATTCATCCCCATTTGGAAGCCCTAAATGATGAACTCCGTATTCAAGTGAACGAATAGCCTTTAACAAACTTTCCTCATAGGTTCTACCAATAGCCATTACTTCCCCAGTAGCCTTCATCTGTGTTCCCAAATGTCTATCCGCCTTTTCAAATTTATCAAATGGGAATCTTGGTATTTTACTTACAACATAATCAAGTGCAGGCTCAAAGCAGGCATAAGAATTTTTCGTAACAGGATTTATAATTTCGTCAAGCGTAAGTCCAACCGCAATTTTTGCAGCGATTTTTGCAATTGGATAACCTGTCGCCTTTGAAGCAAGTGCCGATGAACGTGATACTCTCGGATTTACTTCAATAATATAATAATTAAATGAATGCGGATCTAATGCCAATTGAACGTTACATCCACCTTCAATTTTCAATGCTCTTATTATTTTTAGTGAAACATCCCTTAACATGTGATATTCCCTATCTGTCAATGTTTGCGATGGCGCAACTACAATCGAATCTCCAGTATGGATTCCAACTGGGTCAATATTTTCCATGTTGCAGACAACAATTGCCGTATCATTGCTGTCACGCATTACTTCATATTCAATTTCCTTATACCCTGCAATTGATTTTTCCAATAAACATTGAGTTACTGGCGAATATCTAAGTCCATTTGTAACAATATCTTCTAATTCTTCATCATTATGGCAAATTCCACCACCAGTTCCACCCATCGTAAATGCAGGTCTTACAATCACTGGATACCCAATTTTTTCCACAAATCTACGTGCTTCTTCCAAATTATGAATAATATCCGATTCAGGCACAGGTTCTCCCAGCTCATTCATCAAATCTCTAAATAATTCCCTGTCTTCAGCTTGCTTTATAGATTCAAGCTTAGTTCCCAGAAGTTCCACTCCACATTCTCTTAAAACACCAGATTCATGCAATTCCACAGCCAAATTCAGCCCAACTTGCCCTCCAAGAGTCGGAAGCAACGCATCTGGACGCTCTTTTCTTATAATTTTTGATACAAATTCAACAGTCAATGGCTCAATATAAACTTTATCTGCAATTTCCTTATCTGTCATAATAGTTGCAGGATTGGAATTTACAAGGATAACCTTATATCCTTCTTCACGCAATGAAAGACAAGCCTGTGTCCCCGCATAGTCAAATTCAGCAGCCTGTCCTATAATTATTGGACCTGATCCTATTACTAAAATCGTCTCTATATCTTTTCGTTTAGGCATTTTTCTACATCTCCTTCAGTTATTTTTATTCTTTTTGTTTGTTTTTAATTAATGTTAAAAATGTTTTTCAAAACTGCTAACTTCGATTTTTTTTCATATTTTCAATAAATATGTCGAATAAATAGTTTGGATCGTGTGGCCCTGGCGAAGCTTCTGGGTGATATTGCACTGAAAATACTGGATATTTCTTATGTCTTACACCTTCACAAGTTCTGTCATTTACCGCAATATGTGTCAATTCAAGATCTGTACCCTCCAATGAATCAATATCCACTGCAAATCCGTGATTTTGTGCCGTAATGTCAACTTTTCCAGTTTGCAAGTTTAATACTGGCTGATTTGCTCCACGATGTCCGAATAATAATTTATATGTTTTTGCTCCACATGCAAGTGAAATTAGCTGATGTCCCATACAAATTCCAAAAATTGGAACTTTACCTATCAATTCCTTAAGTGCAGCAATTGTTTCTGGAACATCTGTCGGATCTCCAGGCCCGTTACTCAACATTATTCCATCAGGTTTTTGTCTTAAAATTTCTTTAGCAGTTGCATTATGAGGCATTACAACAATATCACAATCCCTTGAATTAAGTTCCCTCATAATTCCTGATTTCATTCCCAAATCAATCAATACAACTCTCATACCTCTTCCAGATGAAAGAAATGCCTTTTTTGTCGATACTTGTTCAATTTGATTAGTCGGAAGCGAATTGTTTCTCAAATTTTCCACAACTTCTTGCGGATCTTTATCTGCACTTACAATAATTCCCTTGATTGTCCCATGCTCTCTAATTTTCTTTGTCAAGCTACGTGTATCAATCCCTGAAATTCCTGGAATATCTAAGTCTTTCAAAACTTCATCCAATGTAAATTCATTTCTAAAATTAGAAGGCTTTCTACATATTTCACGAGTTATGATCCCTTTAATACTAGGATTAATAGTTTCATAATCATCCCTATTTATCCCATAATTTCCAATTAACGGATAAGTAAATGTAATAATTTGCCCATTATATGATGGATCTGAAATAGTTTCCTGATATCCGGTCATCGCAGTATTAAAAACAACTTCTCCTGCCATCTCCACATCTGCTCCAAATCCATATCCCTTATACACGCTGCCGTCTTCCAAGACAAGCTGTTTATCCAATGCGTACATAAATACTACCTCCCTAAATTTTAAATGATTTAATATTATTTGTCTTTTAATTTGTTTAATTGTCATTAATATGTCTGATTTGCGATACAGTAAAATCTTTTCAAAATAAAGTTCAAAAGTTATACTAATATCTCTAATCTCATAATTATACTATATTTTTGAAGTTTTATCAATAATGTAACAGAATTATTTTTCAATTTAAAGTAAAAATTTTGATTTTTATTCAAAAATATGCTATAATTTCAACATCTTTAGAATATTTTCAAATAATTTCAAAATTATAATAATTAAAATATATATTATTTGAAGGAATTATTTGAATCAAGGAGGAAGTTATGTTTTGTACTTTAGTTTGCTGTATGGATGGAAGATTTATCCATATCTTAAATGAATATATTAGAAGTAATTATAGATATACTTTTGTGGATACTATTACCGATGCCGGAGCTGTAAATAAAATTGTTAGTGATGAAAATTTTTTAAGAAGCATTGAAGATAAGGTTGTCTTAATTTCAGTAAATAAGCATAAATCTGATCATATTTTTGTAGCAGGGCATAGTGACTGTGCAGGATGTCAAACTAGCGATGAAACTCAAAAGAAGTATATTTGCCAAGCCGCTGAAAAGATGCACACTGATTTGCCTCACGAAGCTGTTACAGGACTCTTTGTTTATGAAAATGGAGAAATTGAAGTTCTAGTTGATTATGACATGGATTTTAAATAAGAAATAGTATAATAAAAAAAGAGGAACTTTTTCAATTAATGGACAGTTCCTTTTTATTTTTAAATTAATAATAATGTTTAGCATTTAACATTTTTTCAGCCACTTTATAATTTGGCATATACCGCTCTATATAATTATAAAAACCTTTTCCATGATTTGGATATTTCAAATGTGTCAATTCATGCAAAATGACATATTCTATTTCAAAAGGTGTCCTTTTTATAAGTTCTGTATTGAGATTTATATATTTTTTTACATAATTGCATGAACCCCATCTTGTTTTCATCGGCTTTATTGCCACCTTTTCCACATGTTCATCCAATATTTCCAGCCATTTTTCCACAAATTTCAGAAACAATTTTTTGGCATTCTCAAAATACCATTTTTCCATAACTTTTTTCTTTTCATCAATATTTTCAAAAATATTTTCATTTACAGTTAAAATCATTACATTTGATTTGGCATCATTTTTTAAACTTACACCATTAAAATTCCCTGTTCTTACAATCAAGTTATATTCTTTTCCCAAAAACTTATGAATTTCTCCATTTTTATATTCAAACCCCTTTTGCTTTTCCTTTACATCCTCAACCTTTTTCAAAACACTTTTTATCCACTCTTCTTTAGAACGAATAAAATTTTCAATATAATCACGATGCAAATTCATTGGCACAGAAATATAAACCTCCATATTAGGTTTTATCCGCAAATTTATGTTTTTTACTTTTTTCCGATGAACTTCATATCCTAAAATTTTTTCTTTATTCATTTTCTACCTAATTTATTTCCTAATTTTTTTATTCTAAATTTTTTCTTTTATCATTTTTGAACTGACAAATACCTTCCTCGCATTTTCAAGCACATCCTTTTGCAACTTATAAGTTGTCAATTTTAAAGCCTCTTCATAGGTGCACCATTGAAAAGCCTCAATTTCAGAAGTATCAATTTTAACATCCTCATCTTGAGTAATTCCCACAAAGATCGTAACTTTTTTTATAGTTTTTTCATTTGGAATATATTTTATCAAACGTTCAAAACCTGGAATAATTTTTATATTTACATTTGTTTCTTCAAAAACTTCACGAATTGCCGTTTCTTCCTTAGTTTCATTATTTTCAATATGCCCTTTTGGAAATCCCCAGTTCCCATTGTGCATTTTCACAAGCAGAATTTTCCCTGTATTTTCATTAAAAACAATCGCCCCGCAAGAATTTTCATATTCAAAATCACCCTTCAAATTGTAATGTTTCACAATATATTTTACCAGCTCTTCCTTCTCATTCTCAATTTCATCCCCAAGAACGAGTTCATACAGCCTGTTTTTCACTTCCCCGATCTCACGATTGCTAAATTTAAGATTTATCAAATCAATCCCCGTTATATCCAAATCATTAAACTGCGGAACTTCTCCCTGTTCTTTTATATTTTCAATTTTATTTCTAAAATTTTGTAAAATTTCATTATTTTCCGCACGAGTTCTTATACCCTTTGAATTTAAGTCAGCAGAAAATAAATTGAACAGCCTTTTTAAATTCCTTTCATCCATCTCAATAATCAGCTTTTTTAATGTCTTATCTGAAACATCCTGATAAATCAGCATATGATTTTTAACAATTTTTTTTACAGAATTCGTAAATTCATTTGAAGTCCTAAGTTGCCTCAATTCTTCTTCAGCAATCAATGCGCTTTCCTTTTCATGCCCATAAAAGTGGAAAACTCCCTTTGCATCAATAATTTTTACATTAATTTTCCCCAGATCATGAAAAAGTGCAGCGAATCTGGTAATAAGATCATAATCACAAAGATGAATAACTTTTATTATATGATGAAATAAATCATCTGGATTATTTGGATTATTCTGATCAAAATTATATGCATAACGAAATTCTGGAATTAGCATTTCCAGAACTTTTAGTTTTTTCATTTCGATAAACGCCTTTTTTACAAAATTCCCCATCAAAATTTTACTTAACTCATCAAAAACTCTTTCCTTTGATATTTTCAGCAAAAATTTTCTTTTTTTATAAATAGCCTCCGCAGTTTGCTTATCCAAACTAAATCCCAATTTAGAAACAAATCTAAAAGCCCGTAAAATTCTAAGCGCATCCTCTTCTATCCTCAATTTAGGCTTTCCAACAAATCTTATCACTTTCCGCCTAATATCCTGTCTCCCCCCATACAAATCAATTATCCCGGTCTTCTTGCTGTAAGCTAGTGAATTTATCGTAAAATCCCGTCTTGCCAGATCTTCTTCAATTGTTTTTACAAATTTAATTTCCTTTGGATATCTGCTATTATAAATTCCTGTTTCTTTACGAAATTTTGCTATCTCATAATTTTTCCCGTTGACTTTTATCATAAGAATCCCAAAATGCGCTCCCATTTCCTTTGGATTGTAATCTGCAAAAATTCTTTTTAATTCTGAATACTCTATATCAGTCGCAAAATCATAATCTCCTGGATCCCTATTTAGAATTTTATCTCTAATTGCTCCTCCAACAATAAATCCTTTTCCATTTTTATTTAATTGTTCCAATATGAATTTCACATCATCATCCAGATCAAATCGCATTCCAAATACGTCCTTTCAGTTATTTTTTTGACTAACCCCTGATAATTACTTGATATAACTTTAATTTTTTCTCAATTTTGCAATATAAAACCCATCCATATATTTATTTTTATACGAAATATAAGCTCCGCCAAGTTCATCTTTTATAATTTCCACATTTTCTGGAATTTCCAAATCCAAAATTTCCAAATCTTCATATTTTTCCAAAAAATATCGAATATTATTTGTATTTTCATTTTTAGAAAAAGTACAAGTGCTATAAACTATTTCTCCTCCATTTTTCAAGCATTTATATGCGCTTTCAAATATTTTTTTCTGAAGTTTTTTCAAAGTTTTTATATCATTTGAAGTTAATTCATATATTTTCTCTGGCTTTTTCCTAAGCACTCCAAGTCCGCTGCACGGCATATCCAGCAATATTTTATCAAATTTGACTTCTAAATTTTCAATTTGCATAGCATCATTTAACCTTACTTGAAAATTACCGTAACCATACTTATTTTTAAGTTCATTTAACAATTTCACCTTATGTTTATGAATATCTGTAGAAATCAATTTTTCTGGATTAAATAATTGCAAAATCGCAAGAGATTTTCCACCTGGAGCGGCACAAGCATCAAGCACAGCATCCCCATCCTTCACAGCCAAATTTTTCACAGCCAAATAAGATGAAGCATCTTGAATTACAGCTTCTCCATTTCTATAAATTTCTGTATCAAAAATATTCGCATTTGACAAATAATAGACTTCATCAACTGAAAATAAAACTTCTGTATTAATTTCCTTTAACAATTTTTCAAATTTTTCTTTAGTCATTTTATTCTTATCAAATCTAACCGACAGATAGCTTCTCTTTTTATATGATTCCATTATTTCCAAATAATTATCTGGATAATCAATTTTAAGTTTATTTACAAACCATTGAGGATACGATAAAACAATACCTTCCCTTTTATCCGTCGGAATCTCATTATCAAACTTTTCTTTACTTTTCAAAATTGTCTTTAAAGCCGCATTTACAAATCCAGCTTGATGTTCATTTATAATTTTTGCAACTTCTCCAGCCTCAAATATCACTCCTGCATTATCCGAGTCCATAAAAAATAGCTGTGCAGCAGAAACTCTCAAAAGTTGCTTTATTTTCCGTTTTTTTACATTTCGTGTCCCTTTTTCAATTAAATAATCAATATAAATCAGGTTTTTTATTACAGTATTCACAACACTTGTAATAAAAGTTTTTTCCTTTTGAGTATAATTTTTTTTAGAAAAATAATAATTTAACTGAATATTGCTATATTTTTTCTCATACAAAATATCGTCAATAATATTTATAATATCCAGTTTTATATTTCCTACTATTTTATTTCCTGTTAATTTTTTATTCTTTACCAATTTTTTCCCTTCTAGATTTTCCAATTAATTTTTTTATTTCCATTCCCATTTTTCAATTTTCGCACTTGTATCTCCATCTGCAAATACACTTATCCCATCCGCACCTTTTTCAGGGAATATTCTCGATGAAAACACTTCCTGTCCACCGTTAATAAACACTTCCACAGAAGAATTATCTACAAATACTGTAAGTTCCAGTTCTGAAATATCTCCCAAATAAACTTTTCTTAATCTCTTATCAGGCTGTTCACCCTTTGTTCTATCCAATACAAATTTTTTGTCATTGTAATCAAATTTCAAAACAGTTTCACTATTTTTGCCAGTTCTCAATTTCAATCCAAAATCAGAATTAAAATCAGCAAATTTAGCTTTTAATTCATAAGTTGTCCCAGTTCCAACCTTTACTTCTCCAGCCACTTTTTCATTAAATTCAATTTTTTCTCCACGTATACTTTCCATTTCTTTTATCGGCAATTGATAAAGTCTTCCATCAATTACTTTTAATTCTCTTGGCAATGTCAAGCAATGAATCCATTCATTTTTTACAGTTGGAAAGTCTTCTTCTTCAGGAACTCCCATCCATCCTACAATAATTCTTCTTCCTTTGTCATCCTCCATTGACTGTGGCGCATAAAAGTCATGCCCTCTGTCAATTTCCACAAAATCTGATGAAATTTCAAATTCAGGTTTTTCATAATCCAGCTTTCCAAATAAATATCCTGTCTGATATTTATTATTGTACAAATCTCCTTCAGGCTCCAGTCCTTGCGGCGAGAATACTAACAAATCCTTAATTTCTCCAGTTTTTTCATCCTTTAACTGAAAATAATCTGGACATTCCCACATAAATCCAAAATCTTTAAGTTTTCCGTGATTCGCTCCTGCAATTTCTCCTTCAAACTTCCAATCCTTTATATTTTCTGAACTGTACAAAATTACTTTTCCCTCTAAATTTTCACTTTGTACTCCAACTACTGCATAAAATTTCCCATCTTTTTTCCAAATTTTAGGATCTCTTATATGCCGAGTATATCCATCCGGCTGATTTACAATACTAGGTTCCCATCTTTCAAAATGCTCTCCATCGCTAGAAACTGCTAAACATTGGTAAGATTCTCTATTCCCTTCAGCATCCTTCACATTTCCAGTATAAAATAAATAAAGTTTTCCATCATCCGCAATTGCGCTTCCAGAATAAACTCCATCCTTAGAATACCAAGTATCAGGCCGTAAAGCTGTTTCCAGTCTTTCCCAATGCAGTAAATCTTCACTTATACTATGAGCCCAAGTTTTATTTTTATGAACTGTCCCTAGTGGATTCCATTGATAAAACATATGATATTTCCCTTTAAACTGTGAAAATCCATTTGGATCATTAATAAGTCCTACAATTCCTTGAATATGATATTTTTGTCGCCAAAAATCCTTTTCCACAATCTCTTTTTTTTCCAAAACCGATTTTTCTTCATTTTTTTTAACATCTTTGAAATCCATGTTTTCTCCACCTTTCATATTTACAATATTTATTTAATATAGATTAATCATTTTTTAATAAAACTTAAAATTTATCAGATTTGTCATAAATACCATTATTATTTAGTTTTTATAACTTTCATTTTTATAATTTTTTATAGCAAATTCATTATATTTTACCACATTTTATTGCTTTTTCCAAATTTTTTGCCCCATTTAATTCTGTAATTCTATCAAATTATTAACTTTTATGATACAAAAATTATAAAATAACCTGCTTTTAATGTACTCAAAAAAATACTTTAATTTGAAAATAAATTTAATACTATTTTATAAAAACTTTTTTAAGAAAGTAAAAAAATTGAGCACCATCACAGCACTCAATAAAATTTTTCTACATTTCCTCTTCAGGATAAGTCATTCCCCAATCTTTACGCAATTTCGTCATAATATCCATAACATCCACGGTATAATCAAGTTTCATTTTATTAATTCCAGTTCTTACAGATTCTTCCATATTTTGAAGTTCATATTGAAGTGCATTTTCTGTTATTCCTGATAGAATTTCTTGAACTTCACCTGTTTCGGTATAAACAATTTTAGCTTTGTCAGCTCTTGGATATTCTGTGATTTCAATATATGCTTTTTCACAGGCGATTACGACTCTTTTTGGCTGTTTTGAATGAAGTGTAAGAGCTATTGTTGACATTTGTTGTTCTTTATTCATCATAATTATACCTACTTGTTCGTCCACTCCTGTTGGTGCATATTTCACTTGAGAAAGCACATTATTAGGTTTTGAAGTCATGAATAGTCTTGTAATTGAAATTGCATAAACACCTATATCAAGCAACGCTCCCCCTGCAAGATTTCTATTGAAAAATCTATTTGTCATATCATATTCCTTGTAACTTCCAAAATTAACTTGTATCATTTTCACATCGCCAAGTTTTCCAGAATTTACAATTTCCAAAAGTTCACCATAAAGTGGCATATTGAAAATTGTCATTGCTTCACCTAAGATAAGATTTTTTTCTTTTGCCAATTTTACAGCTTCTTCCAATTCTTCGCTATTTAATGTAATTGATTTTTCGCATAACACATGTTTCCCATTTTTCAATGCTTCAATCATAAATTTTATGTGCGTATTATGAGGCGTAGTAATGTAGATAATATCAGTTTCATCGTCATAAAACATATCTTCTATTTTATCATAAACTTTTTCAACCCCATATTTTTTCGCAAAATCTAAAGCTTTTTCATGAGTTCTGTTAGCAACTGCATAAAGATTTTTACCCATTTTTTCAAGAGCTTGTGCCATTTCATTGGCAATTATTCCTGTTCCTAAAACTGCCCATTTTAAATCTTTTTTCATAGTTAATTCTCCTTCTTGAAAATATACTTCAAATAATTTTTATTTGTATTTTATCTTATTATTTTACAAAATTCAACTGCAATATTTTAAATTTTTTGATAAAATTTAGTAAAATGTTATATTTCATTCATATTATAGTAAAACTACTTTAAAACTAAACTCAAAAGTTATGTCTCCTTACTCAAAATCTAAATTTATATAATTTTAGTAATTTGATTTTAAATATATTCAAGTATAAATACAAAAAAGAAGTACCACTTCTGATACTTCCTTTTCTGTTTTTAGAAAATTAATTTTTAAGAATTAATTTCAAAAGACTAATCTAAAATTATTTTCTTTTATTTTTCTACTTTATAAATCAAATCTTTACCATCACTATCAACTTTAACAACACTATTTTCAGGAACTTCTCCACCTAAAATCATTTTAGACAAATTAGTTTCAATATCCTTTTGCACAAATCGTTTCAATGGTCTTGCACCGTAAGCTGGGTCGTATGCTTCGTCTACGATGAAATCCAATGCTTTGTCAGTAAATTCAACTTTGATGTATTGTTCTTTCAATCTTTCGTTAATACCTTCAAGGATAAGATTAACAATATTTTTAACACTTTCTTTTCCTAATGCTTTAAACACTATAATATCGTCAATTCTGTTTAAAAATTCAGGTTTAAATCTGTGTTTCATTTCATCTAAAACGGCTTCTTTTGTAGGTTCGCTTACCATTGGGTCATTTAAGATGATTTCACTACCGATATTTGATGTCATAATTACAATTGTGTTTTTGAAGTCAACGATTTTACCTTTACCGTCAGTAAGTCTACCGTCGTCTAATAATTGTAACAATACATTGAATACATCAGGATGTGCTTTTTCAATTTCATCAAATAGGATTACAGAATAAGGTTTTCTTCTAACAGCTTCTGTCAATTGTCCACCTTCTTCGTATCCAACATATCCTGGAGGCGCTCCTATTAATCTAGTGACGCTGAATTTATCCATATATTCCGACATATCAATTCTTACAATATTGTCTTCATCATCAAACAAGTTAAATGCTAATGTCTTAGTCAAATAAGTTTTACCAACACCAGTAGGTCCTAAGAATATGAACGAACCGATTGGTCTGTTTGGATCTTTTAATCCAGCACGAGAACGAATGATTGTATCGCTAATAGTTTTAATTGCATCATCTTGTCCAATTACTCTTTTCATCATATGTTCAGCCAAGTGTAAGATTTTTTCTCTTTCCCCTTGTAACAATTTCGCAACTGGAATTCCTGTCCATTTTCCAACAACTTCAGCAATTTCTTCACTGTCAATTTCTTGTTTCAATAATTTATTTGCAACAGAAGAATTATCTATTGCCTTTTCTTCTTCAGATTCTTTTTGTTTTTCTAATTCTGGCAATTTACCATATTGAAGTTCAGCCAATTTATTATAGTCATTTTTTCTTTGAGCCTCTTCAATTTGTAATTTAATTTTTTCAATTTCTTCATTAATTTTAGCAACTTTTCCAGCTTCTTGTTTTTCTCTTTCCCATTGTGATTTCAATTCTTTTTCTTCATCCTTTAAATCAGCAATTTCTTTTTCAAGAGTAGTCAATCTTTCTTTAGAAGCCTTGTCAGTTTCTTTACTCAACGCAACTTTTTCAATTTCCAATTGCATCAATCTTCTTGTAATTTCATCCAATTCAACTGGCATCGAATTAATTTCAGTTTTTACCTTCGCAGCAGCTTCATCAATTAAGTCAATCGCTTTATCTGGCAAAAATCTGTCATTAATATATCTGTCACTCATTGTTGCAGCAGTAACTATCGCATTGTCAGTTATTCTAATTCCATGAAAAATTTCAAATTTTTCCTTCAATCCACGAAGAATTGAAATTGTATCTTCAATTGTTGGCTCATTAACCATTACTGGTTGGAATCTTCTTTCAAGAGCCGCATCTTTTTCAATATATTTTCTATATTCATCAATTGTTGTTGCACCAATTACTTTTACTTCACCACGAGCAAGCATTGGCTTTAAAAGGTTTCCAGCATCCATTGAACCTTCAGTTTTTCCAGCTCCAACGATGTTATGAACTTCATCAATGAATAAAATTATTCTACCTTCACTATTTTCAATTTCTTCAAGAACCGCTTTTAATCTTTCTTCAAATTCCCCACGATATTTAGCACCAGCTACCAACGCTCCTAAATCTAATGAAAAGATTGTTTTATCCTTCAAGTTTTCAGGTACATCTCCTTTCAAGATTCTCTGAGCAATTCCTTCGGCGATAGCAGTTTTACCAACACCAGGTTCCCCAATTAAAATCGGATTATTTTTATTTCTTCTTGATAAAATTTGGATTGCACGACGAATTTCCTGGTCACGACCAATTATTGGGTCCAATTTACCTTTTCTCGCCAACTCAACCAAATCCTTACCAAACTTATCTAATGCTTCGTAAGTACTTTCAGGGTTGTCTGTCATAATTTTTCTTCCTCCTCTAACCTCATTTAAAACATTTTCAAATTGTTTTTTATTAACGCCATTTTCCTTCAAGAAAGAGTTGTTATCAAATGCCGCAAGAAACAAGTGTTCTGTACTAATGTAGCTGTCACCCATCTTTTTAGCATAATCTTCAGCACCAACAATTATTCGATTAACTTCAGCGTTCGGTCTTGCTTCACCAACTCCACCTTCAATTTTTGGCATACTATTCAATTTTGCTTCAAGCTTTTTAGTCAATTCGGCAGGATTAATTCCCATCTTTTGTAGAATGTTAGGAATAAGTCCATCCATTTGATTAATTAAAGCAAGAAGTAAATGCTCCGTTTTTATCTCGGAATGTTTATATCTAATCGCAAAGTTATGAGCTTCCGAGATGGCACTCATACTTTTTTGCGTAAAGTTTTGTTCCATATATATCACCTTTTTATTACTAAATTTATCTTACTCTTTATTAGCACTCTATCTCTTTGGTTGCTAACAAATATAATATACCACTATTTGATTTTTTTGTCAACACTTTTTTTTAAATTTTTTTACATTTTTTAAAAAACTTAAAAATATTATAAAAATTTGTTCCTTTTTTTAAAAGGGGGTTAATATAAAAAAAATTCGATAGCCTTGAAAATAAATTTCACAAAGCTACCGAACTTCTTTGGAACTCCTATATTTAAAGGAGTCTTTATATAATTGTGACTAACAATTTAAAACTGTTACTATTTAAATTAGTAGATTGCTCTAAATCCAATTCCACCTCGAACATTATTTCCTTTAGTGTCATATCCAGCATTTACCGTAACACCAAATCTAGTATTGTCTACTCCGATGTTAAGGTCAAACTTACCACTTCCACGTCTGTCGTCTTTTTCGCCTCTTATTCCAAACCAGTCAGCATTTGTATATCTTACTTTTGCCTCATTGTTTACATTTCCAACTTTTCCAAGTTCGTTTTCATAAGCGGCTGTAACTCCAACAGTCAAGTTTGTTCTGACTGCAAGTGGCTGAACATATTTAAATTCTAATCCTGCTTCAGGCTTAACTGAGAAGTAATCATTACCTTTAACTTGAAGTCTCATTTCTCCCGAATCTTCCTTTATGCTGTCAAATCTTCCGTATTCCATCTTCAATGCCCCGTAAGGTCTTAGATGTGTTCTTTCGCTCATTCTTATATCATAGCCTAGTTCATTTTTTAATGCAGCTCCATAAGAATTGTAATTTGATTTTGCCTGGAATATGTCATCAACGACTAAGTATCTACGTTTCATATTGTTAATTCCTGCAAACACATCTCCGCCAATTGTCCACTGCAATGCTCCGTTATAGTCCTTCTTAGGTGACATTGTCTTGAATATTCCAGCTTTTATCATTGTCTGATCTTCTTTTGAACGTCCAATGTCCTTAAACTTGAATCTGTTTGTTACAGCTCCTGCGTACCATCCGCTAGAATTACCCATCTTGATCTTTTCATCTTCATGAACATAAGCTACTCCGTAAGCATTGCTTATATAGTCAATAATTCCTGCTGTATCAGTATTGTACTCATCTCTTATTCCAAATGCCTTGATCTTGTTGTTTTGTTTAGATGGATTTCTCCAGTCATGTTTCAAGTATCTGAATTCCTTATCAAGCAAGTTTCCAGTTGCATTTATTCTCATTTGAGTATTTCCATATTGATGTCCCATCATTTCATCGAAAGCTTGTTGAAGTAATACTTCTTCATTATTTCCAATTCCGTTTAATTTTGTAAATATTGCACGTTCCCTAGTTCCTAAATTTTCAACTCCATATCTTTGTTCCAGACCATCTGCAAAATTATATGTATCCATATTGTTTACAGGTGTACTTTCTCTTCCAGCCCATTCTGTATACGGAATCTTAGCCATATACAAACTTGTAATTACTCCATTTGAATCCAATGTCGGAGTAGCCATCCATCCTATTGAACCTGAATATACATTCCACTTAATACTTGGATTGTTTAACATTGCTGTTCTGTATGGATTTATTATATTAGGATCATTTACGAGTATATATTTACTATTTGTCGATTCTGCTGCTTCAGCTCCAATAATAAGATCTGCTTCACTTGTCAAGTTTTGCAATCCATCTATTGATTTTGTATAATCAACTCCTGATGTATTTACATAAAGACCGATGCTTGATGCTGATACAGATATTGGATTTTTCTTAACTGTATTTATAATTACTGGTGTTTGTGGAACTCCATTTAATGTAATTGTAGCACTTGTTGCTCCTGAAGGCGCATCTATATTTACTCCTCCTATACCTTTTCCTGTAGAAGGTAATTTAAATTCATAGATTGTATCTTCATCCCTTGTGCTTCCATTTACCCTAATTGTTCCATAATTGGCAATTGTTCCACCTTTCAAATAAACTCCAACACCGCTTTTTCCATTTATATCTATAACAGCACCTTTATTATTTATCAATTTTGTATCTTTTCCAAGATATACTCCAACTGTTCTCATATAGTTTCCTGAACCTGTTGTAATTGATTTGTTATTAATCGCAGTTGCACCATTGTCAACATAAATACCAGTAGTATTATTTGCATTCAACACAATATTTCCATCATTTGTCGCAGTACTTCCGTTTCCACTTGCATACATTCCAATACTGTTTTTTCCATTTACATTAATTGTACCTTTATTTACAACATTTCCTGTATCGCTATTTTCATATCCTGCACCCATACCTATTGAATAAAGCTTGTTAACAACATCTGATTCTCCAACTGTAATTGTTGCATTATTTGTTGCAGTTCCGCCTTTAATACTGTAAATTGCCACACTTCCTACACCACTTGATAAATCAATATTTGCATTATTCGTTACAGTTCCAGCTGAATAAATACCATAATTTGTCTTAGCTCCGGCTCCTGAAGTTATACTTGTATTATTTATTACAGTTCCTTTCGTATCATTTGAATAAATGTAGACATTATTATCATTAAGTCCAATATTTGAAATACTTGAAATTATTTTGTTTCCACTTCCTACATTTACAAATCCAAATGAATCTTTTCCAATATTAAATGAAGTCCCATTATTTGCAATTGTCTGTCCACTTCCAACTGTATAAACTCCGACTGCTTCATCAGTTCCAGTAGTAATAGTTCCGCCTGTCAAGTTTACATCCTTGCCTTGAGAATAGATTCCAATTGCTGCATTTCCTATCTTTAGATTTCCAGAATTATTTGCACCATATCCATAAATTCCAATTGTATTATTTCCTGAATTTATTGTTCCTGTATTTTCAAGAGTGACAGCATCGTGATCTGTATAAAGTCCTACATTAGGATTCTTAATTGTTGCCGAATCTCCCAATGTTATTATTCCGCTGTTTTTAGCTGTGTAACCTGGTGTTCCTGTAGCATAAATACCTGTATTTCTATCACCTGTCATAGTGATTTTTCCTGTATTTTCCAATACTGTTCCTGGACTAAGCGTAGCATCTGGCTTATAAGATATTGCAACTGAATCGTTTCCTGATGATTCTATTGTTCCTGAATTTTTTATGGCATGTGACTTAGACCCTTCAGAATATAACCCTGTAGTATTGGAACCTATTGTAATCTTTCCTTTATTTTCAATTATTGAATCTCCAGTTCCATATATTGCCGTTGTTTTATCTCCCATTGTCATAACACCAGTTGCCTGATTATATAGTTCTCCATATTTCCCATAAATCCCTGTAGAACCTGCACCACTTAAATTAATCGTTCCTTCATTTGACAATGTAACTTTACTTGTTGAATACAATTTGCTGTCATTTTCCTGTGCCATTGCAACTTGATTAGCTTTTGTTCCAGTTATAGTCTTCGTATTTGCATTTGTTATTGACGAATTTGAAATTTCAAGCTTATTATATGCATCCGTGCTATTATCCAAGTTTACATCCTGGTTAATTGTAAGTTTACTTAAATACAGCATGAATGTCTTATAGTCGTTCCCATTTATATGAGCTCCTGTTGCACTTGAAATAGTATTTCCTGTTGTATCAGATAAATTCATCCCAACATTTTGAGCTATAAATAATCTTGAATCTTTATTCATATTTAATGTCAAATTTCCCAAAGTTGTATTTGTTCCATCTCCAAAATTAACCTTTGCCCATCCTTCAATTTCACTTTTTCCAAAATTTCCACCATTTCCTACATAGTAAAAAGCCGTTCCTCTTTCACTAGCCTTAGTTGCACCTTCAATAGTCGCTGTCATTTTTCCATCTATCGAAACTTTACCTGTACCATCTTCACCAAGATAGAATAACAATGATTTTTTACCAGTTGTCGCAGTCCCTGTTCCTTTTAATGTAATCTTACCTTTATCTGCATCATAGTTTACTGCACCTTCATCAGCTTTTACTGTATGATTTCCAACTTCCAATGTAGCATTCTCACCTGCATACAGCCCTATTGATTCAGCTTCCTTAACATTTACATCAACATCGACATTCTTCCCATTATTACTTAAAAGATTTGAATTTTTACCAACAACAATTCCGTAAGATCCTTTTTTGATTGTGTTTCCTGATGCGTCTGTATAGCTGTAAACTCCAGCTGGAGTTGTTGAAGCACCACCATTTACTGTTACTGTTCCAGTATCTTTAGCAGTTACAGTAGCCATATTTGTTCCATTATCTCCAACAATAAGTCCTGCTACTCCTTTTCCCTGTGCAGTTGTAGTTCCAGCATAATCTAATGTACCATTTCTAACTAATACTCCTATTGAGTTATCTCCTGTAATTTTAATATTACTATTTGTTCCAAATGTTCCACTAGGGGTTGTAGTTTTATTTTCTTTTACTAAAAGCACTCCCGTATTAGTTGATGCTCCTGAACCTAGCAATTCAATTTTACTATTATTATCAATAGTTCCTCCATCAGTTGCCATTCCAATTGCATTTTTTACATTTGCACTATTAGATGTTATTTCTGAACTTGAAGCACTATTTGTAATTTTAGCTTCTCCATTTGCGACCATTCCTATCGAAGAATCTCCACTTAAATAAATTTTTCCTTCATTTTTAGCTACTGGAGTTCCACTATTATCAGTACCAGTAGAACCTTTATCTACTCTCATACCTATATTCTGTTTTCCAGTTGTACTATCTACTGTTATAGTTCCTAAAGATGTATTGGTAATATCATCTGCCGCATTCAGGACAAGAACCATTCCAGTATTTGCTTTACCACCTGATACAGCTATAGTTCCATTATTTGTTACTTTTCCAGTATATGCTCTTATTGCATCTGCTCCTGAATAATCAAAATTTTCTACAACTGCAATTCCTGAAGATAGTGAATTAACTGGTTTTCCACTTGCATCAGTTCCTGCATCTCCACTTACAGTAATTTTTCCAGTATTATTCATTGTACTTGCATCAGAAACTCTTGATGACCATTTCATTCCATAGCTTTCAATTCCACCCATATATATTCCATTAGTTCCTGTACCACTATTTGATACTTCAACATTAGAAGGAGAACCTGGTGCATATATTTGTATTCCTATTGATTTTTCACCACCAAAATCAATTTTTCCACTATTTTTTAATATATATTTGCTCGTAGTATAATTATCATTATTTTCAAAAGTTAAGATTAGTCCTATTTTATAGCCGGTATATCCATTTTTTCTTTTTACAACTATACTTCCTCCACCTAATTTAGGTGCCAAATTTAATGTTACTCCATTTGGATTTGTAGCAAAAATTGTATTTAAGTCATTATTTGAGGGTTCTGAACTATCTGTTATTATATTCGCATTTTCAACTTCTCTTGTTCCTTGTACAATACTATAATTTTTAAAATTATTTGTATCTGACTGCATTTCAAATCCGATTACAAGTGGCCCAACTAAATCGATCTTATTATTATTAAGAATTTTTGCATTTGTTCCATTATCTAAAGTCGCCACTCTAGAACCTCCAACTAAAAACACTTGATTATTCCATGTTCGTACAGAAGCATTTGGATCTGTTATAGAACCTCTTATTGAATCAATTGTTAATGGTGCATTTAAAGTTAATGTTCCGCCTCCTGTTGCTGCTGCTGCATGTGAAATTCCTGTTTGGAATACAAGACCATAATCAAAATATACTTTTAATAATGGTGAATCAACATTTTGCCATGCATATCTGACTGCTGGTCCCCCAGATAAATCAGAAGATGTTACAGTTTGATTTGTTAAATGACTAAAAGAATAAGGAGTTCCTGCTCCTGTTCCTGTATACGGACCACCGTTATCACCTCTTGCATTACAGTTAGGTGTCATATAATTACAAAATGATCCTAACTTTATATTAAAAGTAGGTGGAGCTGGTAAATTAGGTACTTCTGGTATACTTATAACAGGTTTCGGAGGTGTAAATTTGATTGCTTCTGGTAATTCTGGTGTAATTGCTGTCTTTGCTGCTATTGTAATTGCTGATTTGTTGATATTTCTCGGACGTATTCCTGCATTCACTTCAAATGGAATAATCGGCTCTTTAACCGTTTTAAAACTTGCTACTCCAAATCCTTTTGATGATCCTGATGCAAAGTTTGGTTTTCTGTTTCTGTGTAATAGATTGTATTGACCACTATCTGGAGAGATTGATCTTTCGTAAAGATCGTTACTTCTTTCAAAGATTCCTTGATAAGGGTATTTTTCTTCCTTATCTCCACGTCCTTTGTATCTTCCATTCCAGTTACTATAAAATCCGTTAATTCCATATTGCCAACTGCTCCATGGAGATTTTACTACGTGATCTCCCTGTTCCATAAGCTGAATTAGTTCCAGATTTGTTTTTTTCAAAAGTTTGTCATTTTCTCTTCTAGTTTGCTGAACTTTAGTATGCATATCCTTTATTGATGTTGAAATTACCTGTTTCTGACTCTCGATGCTTTTGCTCATTTCTGCAGAAAATAAGTTGTCTCTAATACTTACGACACCTGTAATCAAAAATGTAATCAATGCCGCATTTGTATATCTAAAATCTTTACATCTTTTTGCAAATGATTTTAGATCTTTTTTAAATTTAATAAATTGCCAGTCATTTTTAATCTCCTTCTCTTTTTTGTTTTATAACTGTTTGTAAAAGTATAAAAATTTGAACTAATACAGCATTTTTAAATTTTTATCTTCATTATTTCCCTTCACTTTTACAAGGAACTTGACTTCTTACAGTTATAAATCTACTGTTATTTAATCTTTATTTCCTTTTACAATTGACTATTTGTTCGACAATCTAAAATCATCAATCTGGAAATTTTTTTCAGAAACAATAATAATCCAAAATACAAAAAAAAATGATTTCTAGGCTAAGTGATGATTATTTTATCTGTATTTAAACTGATCTATATATTTTCTCAAAAAAATAACTTCCTAATTTAATATTATAATACATTCAAAAAAAATTCAAGCATTTTTTTGAGTTTTGTTTGAAAAATAATTATTTATTAATCATTTATTAATATATATGTTTAAAATAACAAAAAAAAATACTCTCTATCTTAATCATAATAATTATAATTTAGAACGAGAGTAAAAATAGTTTATATTTATTAATTTTAATTTAATAAATTGAATATTTTATCATTTAAACAACTAATCAACTAATGCAGGATCAAAGTTTTCAATCCATGGAAGTCCAAACTTGTTTAACGCATCCATAAATGGATCTGGATTCATTTCTTCCACATTAAATACTCCTGGCTTTTTCCATTCACCTGTAAGTACCATTGCAGCTCCAATCATTGCAGGAACTCCTGTTGTATAGGAAATAGCTTGTGAGCTGACTTCTTTATAACATTCTTGATGGTCACAAACATTATAAACATAATAAGTTTTTTCAACTCCATCTTTTTTACCTCTAAAAATATTTCCGATATTAGTTTTACCTTTTGTTCTAGGCCCAAGCGAAGCTGGATCAGGCAATACTGCTGTCAAAAATTGTAGCGGTACAATTTGCTTTCCTTCAAATTCTATTGGCTCAATTGATGTCATTCCAACATTTTCAAGCACTTTTAGATGAGTCAAATAACTTTGCCCAAAAGTCATAAAAAATCTAATTCTTTTAATCCCTTTTATATTTAATGCAAGCGATTCTAATTCTTCATGGTGCAATAGTACATATCTTTTTCACCAATTTGTGGAAAATCATATACCCGTTTAATTTCCATAGGCTTTGTTTCCACCCATTTTCCATCTTCCCAGTAACTTCCATTAGCTGTAACTTCCCTAATATTAATTTCAGGATTAAAGTTTGTTGCAAACGGATAACCGTGATCTCCAGCATTTGCATCAAGAATATCAATATAATTTATTTCATCGAAGTAATGCTTTTGTGCATAAGCTGAAAATACTCCAGTAACACCTGGATCAAATCCACTTCCCAAAATAGCCGTAATTCCAGCTTTTTCAAATTTTTCCTTATAAGCCCATTGCCATTTATACTCAAATTTGGCAGTATCTAACGGCTCATAGTTCGCTGTATCCAAATAATCAGTCTTAGTTTCTAGACAAGCATCCATAATTGTCAAATCTTGATACGGCAAAGCCACATTTATCACAATGTCAGGCTTATATTCATTAATAAGCGTTACCAATTCAGGCACATTATTAGCATCTACCTGTGCAGTCTGAATTTCAATTCTTCCAGCATATTTGCTTTTTTCAATCCTTTCTTTAATTTCATCACATTTTGCCTTTGTACGACTAGCTATCATAATCGAACTAAACACTTATGACAAACTACATTTGACACTCCTCCAGCTCCGATTACTAATGCCTTTTTTCCCATTAATTTTCCTCCTCAAATTTACTTTATTTTTTATTTTAAGTATCACCTTTAGTTCTCTTCTTGCTAATATACTCAAACTCATTCAAAATTAAACTGTTAAAAACTATACAAACTTAAAGTTTAAGTAAAATAGTCATAGCTTTTGTATTCGATTTTAAATCAGTTTTACTATGTTTATTAGATATGTTCGATAACCTAAGTTTTTTTATCTATACAAGGGGTCAAGACCCCTTGCTTCAAGATGTTTATTTTATTAAATTCTAAGTTTGTATAGTTATCGAACAGGTCTATTATAGTCTGAACCTCCCACGCCTAAAGTCGCAGGGCTCTAAAATCTTTAAAAATATTTAAAAATTTTCCAAAACCTATAATATTTATTCTGTAAATTATTTTTTTCAATTTTTTTATTTTATTTAAAATTTATTTCAATTCCATTATCATAACTTTTAATCCTTCTTCAGAAGTCATACTTTCCAACATCTTAAATCCAAAATTCTGATAAAATGAAATAATTTTCACTTCATTTTGACATTCAAGCCATATATATTTTACATTTATAAGTTCTTTTATTTTTAAAAAAAGATTATATGCAAACGTAAGAAGTTCTCTACCTGATATCAAGTTTTTTACACCATCTGAATAATTTTTACCCAATTGACCTAATAGAAAACTGCTTGTCATCAGGTCACCATTTCTCAATATTGCAGCACTATTTCCTAATTTTTTCTGCTGAGTTTTAGATAAAACCTCAAAATTTTCTTTTGGAATAACCAAACTTCTATTTGCTATTGTAAAATATCCTAAAATTTCATTATTTTTAGAAAATACAATATATGTTGAAGAAATAGAAGATTTTTCAAATTTTATTGCTTTTTCTTGTAAAAAAACTTCTATATCATTTTTTATACCAGAAGTTCTTATACTCTTAAAATTTTTAAGCATTTCAATTATATCAATTTCTTCATACTCATCTAGTAATTTACGTAAATTCTTACTCTCCAATTATTTTTTCTCCCTTTTTCTAAGTTTAAATTTTTTCCCTATTTCTTCAATATTTGCTTCTTTATATTCCAAATCAGGTACTTTATTTACAGTAAAACCTTCTTCTGTCATCTTTATCAATTCTTCAGCCGCTTCCTTGCTTAATTCTAAATTTTTGAAAAAACTTGAAGTTGCCATTTTTATCACCTCAATTTAATTTTTATTGTATACATTTATATTATATCACATCTGATAATTTTTTCAATCTGAATTTTTTAAAATTAGATTAATATTTATATATACCTAGAATTTTAAGATAATCAAATAAAAAAGTTACTATATCTAAAATTATTATATAAATAAAAAAAGAAGAGATAGAATGTTATAAAATTAATAACAATTAATAAAAAATACTCATCTAGCAAATTCACTCGCCATTTGAGTATTTTTCTTTTTCAAAATTTTTTCTATTTTTTCACAATAAAAAGTTTTCCATCACTGCTATATTCAACAAGAAAAATTTCGCTAAGATCAGTAACATTATATTTTTCCAATTCCTTTATTAGCCAATTGTTATCTTTTCCAATATGCTCTAAATTATCTTCCTGTATATTTCCTTCTGAAACCAATAAATTTGAATAACCATCTTCACCTTTTTGTATGACTATCAATTGTCCATTTGATTCCATGAAAGCATCTTTTATATCTGATATTTGTGAAATTCCCTTTGTTCTCAACTTAGTATAAAAATCAGGAATAGAAAGCGTTGCCTGTGCAAAATTTTCAGTTAACATTTTTCCATCTTTTATTAAATACACAACTTGTCCATCTATAAATTTTTTTACATTTTTATTTGAATTTTTTAGAAAATCTATTGCCGTCATTAAAAGAACCCATATTAAAAGAACTATTAAAAACTGAACTATTGTTATGCTTGGATTATAAATTACTCCACCTATAATTCCTCCAAGAACATAGTTACCTATCTGGTCTTCTGTAGAAGTTGGAGCCAGCTGGCTTCGCCCATTCAAGTTCATAAATACGACCAATGCAATAAATCCAATTGTAAGTTTTATTGCTACAAGAATTATTGAATCCAAAATCACATCATCTCACTTTCCTTAATATTTTCAAAAACCTCTCTATTTTTTAATCAGTTTAATTTCATCCACGTAAGGCACTGTTATCTGTTCAACCAAAATATTATTATCCACCCAATGAATCTGATAAAACTTGTCTTTTATTTTATAAACAGTATGCTCTGTTATTTCTGGAGTATTTATAAATATTTCATTTTCTCTTACTTTAAATTTTTCAGATAATTTTTTAATAACGCTTGCTGAATTTCTATAAACTTTTTCCTGATCATTTTTAGTTCTATAATTTTCATAGTGATACAGCCCAAACAAAAATATAAACATCAGTCCAAGCATACTAAGCTGCTTATCTCTCAAAGAAATACTTCCTTTAAACCATTTCCAAAATGCAAATACCATAAATGCAATTACAAAAATAATTAAAACAAGCAAAAATTTATCAGTTATAAGTTTTTTATTTTCTAAGTAAATAAAATTATAAAATTCCATAATTTAAATGTATTCTCCTTTCTTATAAGTTATCTTTTATTTTTTTGAATTATTTACAAATTTTGATTTATTATATCATCAAACAAAATATATTTCAATTTTTTTACAAAAAAAGCAATTCATCTCCCACTTATATAAAGCTACGACTTATTGCTATCTTTTTGTTAAAATTCTTTCATTTATTTGACTAGTAAAATGAATAATTTTAATTTAATATGATAATCTTATTATTTAAACAATTCATTAATTTTCTGAATCGTATAATTTACATCATTTTTAAAAGTAAAATCAACAATACTTGTCCCTACAATTACTCCATCCGCATATTTTCTCATTGTATTGACATTGTCGTTATTTTTTATTCCAAATCCCAAAGAAACTGGTAAATCTGAAACTTTTCTTATTTCCTTGATAAATGATTCCAAACGTGGTAAATCAACCTGTTTTGAACCTGTTACTCCTAACGAACCGATTGCATAAATGAAGCCATCTCCTTGGGAAACGATTTTTTTTATTCTATTTCCAGAAGTAACGCTTACAAGCGGAATAAGAGCAATTTCATTTTCCCGTAATTTTTCTGACATTTCAAAGGCTTCCTCATAAGGCAGATCTGGGATGATTAACCCTTTAATATTGGCTTTTTTACACTTTTTAATAAATTCATCAATTCCATAGGCAAATATTAGATTGTAATAAATCAGAAAGATCAAAGGTTTTGAAATATCGTCTTTTATTTCAGTTAGCAAATCAAATACGGTATCAGTAGTAACTCCAGCTTCTGAAGCTAGAAATGATGCATGCGAAATTAATTTTCCATCAGCTAACGGATCTGAATATGGAATACCAACTTCTAGCATATCAAGGGCCGTGTTATCTAAATTTTGTAAAAATTGCTTTGTAAAATCAACACTTGGAAAACCTGCAACAATATAGCCAATATTTACTTTTTCTTTTTCCTTAAAAACATCAATAATTTTTTTACTCATTTTCAAAACCTCCATTTAACTCATAAATTCCATTTTCTCCGCCACTTTCCTTATCTTTTAATACAGAAAAAACAGTATGCATATCCTTATCTCCACGTCCAGACACGTTTACAACGATAGTTTCCCTCTTGTCTTTAGAAAGTGCAGGACATAATTTTTCAAGATATGCTAAAGCATGTGAACTTTCAATCGCTGGAATAATTCCTTCTTTTCTTGTAACGAGCATTAGTGCCTTCATCGCCTCATCATCGGTAACTGGTGCATAAGTTACCCTTTTCGTGTCAAACAGATGCGAATGTTCAGGACCTACTCCTGGATAGTCAAGTCCAGCGGAAATTGAATGAACTGGACTTATTTGCCCATATTTATTTTGCAGCACATAAGTTTTCATTCCGTGAATAATTCCAGGTTTTCCAAGCGTCAATGTGGCAGCATGCATATCTGTGTCAATTCCATAACCTCCAGCTTCCACTCCATAAAGTTTAGTTGAATTGTCATTTATAAATGCACTAAAAATCCCAATTGCATTACTTCCGCCACCAACACAGGCAATCACATGATCAGCATGTTTTCCAAGCTCATCAAGTTGTGCTTTTGTTTCATATCCGATAATTGACTGAAAATCACGTACAATTGTTGGATATGGATGAGGCCCTACAACTGAACCGATTACATAAAATACAGTTTCTATTTCAGCAACCCAAGACTGAATAGCCGCTGTTGTCGCTTCTTTTAATGTTTTCAGCCCATCTTCAATTGAAATAACTCTTGCACCTAAAAGTTCCATTCTGAACACATTCAGTTTTTGCCGTTCAATATCAACAGCTCCCATATAAACATCACATTCCAAACCTAATAGAGCGGCAGCAGTAGCAGTCGCAACTCCATGTTGTCCAGCCCCAGTTTCAGCAATCACTTTTTTCTTCCCCATTTTCTTAGCAAGCAAAACCTGCCCAAGCGCATTATTAATTTTATGAGCACCTGTATGATTCAAATCCTCTCTTTTCAAGTAAATATCGTGATTATAATATTCGCTTAAATTTTTTGCATAATAAAGCGGAGTTTCACGCCCAACATAATTTTTTAACAAATCATCAAATTCCTCAAAAAATTTCTTATCATTCTTCAATTTTTCATACTCTGCTTCCAGTTCCGCCAAAGCAAACATAGCAGTTTCTGGCACAAATTGCCCACCAAATTGCCCAAAATATGCCTTTTCATTAAAATGTTTATTTCCCATATTTCTTTCCTTTCACATTTATTTTTTTAAATTATTATTTTCCCTTTTTTACTAAATTTACAACTTCCTCAACTAATTTTTTATTTTTTTTATTATTAACCTCAACTTTACTGTTTACATCCAAAATCGCAGGCTTACATTCAAGCGCCTCACAAATATTTTCAGCCGAAAGCCCTCCAGCCAGCACAAATGAATATTCCTCCAAATCTTTCAAAATATCCCAGTCAAAAACAATCCCATTTCCCCCACGATTTTCTCCCTTCGCATCAAACAACGGATATTCAATATACTGCTTATAATCTGCAATATCTGGAAGTTCATCAGTTACTCCAAAAACCTTCCAAAGTTTAGTTTTAGGCGGAAAATTTTTACGCTTTCTAAAGCAGCTTTTCTCATAAAGTTTTTCCAATTTTTTCGTAAGCTCCACACAGTATTCCACCGATTCATCCCCATGCAGCTGCACAACATCAATTCCAGTTTCCTCCACAATTTTCACAACATTCTCAATCATCGCATTCACAAATACTCCAACAGTTTTCTTCCCGTGCCTATGCGCAATCCTAGCAATCTTAGCCGCAAGCTCCGTATCTACCTGCCTTGCACTCTTCGCAAAAATACATCCAAAATAATCAATATCCAAAGTTTTTAATTCATTAATTTCAGTAATGCTCCTAATCCCGCAAACCTTCAATTTAGTAGCATTTTCTGTAAAATCATCAGTTGCCACATTATTTTCTTTTTTCTCCAATTTTTTTCCTTCCATAAATCTATTTTTATAACTATTTTACTAATACTATTCCATTTAATACTAAACTCCATTTGAAGAAAAGAAATAATCTCCTATTTACTTTCTGACAAGGGGTCTTGACCCCTTGCTAAATGGAATTATAAAAACTCCATTGCTTTAGTGGGGAATAGTATAAGTATCAAACATTTAATAAATTTTGATTAATTTAAATTAGTTCTATTTTCAAGAAAATTAAATTCCAAAATCATAATTATTTATTTAAATTTTTGAGTTTATTAAATAAGCCCCTTCATAAGTGCCTCTCCAATCAGCAGCCCATCCACATTCAATTTTTCTGCATATTCCACATCCTCTTTTGACAAAAATCCACTTTCACTTACAATAGTCAAATTTTTCAAAACATCGCTTGGAATTTCATTTATCAGTTTTTCCGTAGTTCTAATATCAACTTCAAAAGTATTCAAATTTCGGTTATTTATCCCCAAAATTTCCAAATTTGGAATCTTTAAAGCCCTTTTTATTTCCTCTTCATCATGAGTTTCTACCAAAACATCCATTTCCAAATCCTGTGCCAGCTTATGAAGTTCCAAAAGCATCTTATCATCCAGCATTCTCACAATCAGCAAAATTGCCGAAGCCCCCAAAAACTTAGCATGAGCCACCTGAAACGGAGTATAAATAAAATCCTTCCTCAAAATCGGCATTTCTGGAAATTTTTCCCTTACAATTTTTATAAAATCATTCTCCCCTTTAAAATATTCCTTTTCTGTCAATATCGAAAAAGCTGAAACTCCTTTATCCACATAACTTTGTGCCTGTTTTAACAAATCAAAATCATCTTTTGCAATTTTTCCCTTCGATGGAGAAGCTCTCTTAATTTCCCCAATAATCTGAATTCCTTTTTGATTAAGTGCCTTTTTTAAAGATGGTTGCTTAAAAGACTTTAATTCTTCTTCAAGCTGTATATCTCTTTTAATTTTTATTTTTTCTAAAATATCCATATTTCTCCTTTCGTAGTTTAAAAACTTAATATTGTATTAACAATTTGATTTATTAAATTAGTAGAGAGTATTGTGAAAATAACGAAAATTACTATATTTACTAAAAAAATTATTATTTTTAACCTAATTTTGTATTTTTTCTTTTTTTCTTCATCTTCAATTTTATTTATTTTTTTAAACTTTATAGAGCAAAAATACATAGTTGTTATTTTAAATAATAACCAAATTAATGGAATATTGAAAAAAATATTATCAAATATACTCTCAATAACATAAAGAGGTAGTATTATATATACTAGTATTGAAAATTTGAAGAAAAATATAAATAATAGTATTATTTCTGGGATTATAAAATACCTCAAACATTTTTCTTTATATAAAGTTTTTATCATATTTTCAATTTCTTTTACTTTCTAAAATTTTATCAATATCTTCAAATGCGTTTTCTAAAGTTTCCGTATGATATTTTTCATACATATCGTATATTAATTGCGTTATATTAAGTTTATCCCATTCTTTTAAAATATCACTCGCATTTTTATTTTTTTTATCTGCATACTTTTCCAATAAATATATAAAAAAATTCATTTCTTTAGACATAGTAATCATCTCTCATATATAGTGAATTTCTAGGATTTCCAGTTACCTGCTCATTTTCCCACATATCAAAAATTACAAGAGGGCTAAAATCCCACATTTCTAATTCAAAATTTGAAAGCATTTTATATGTTTCTGAATAAAAAAACTTTCTTAACGCTTCCATTTCATTAAAACCGTATTTTTCAACAATTAATCTTATGATTTGAGTATCATATTTTTCCAATATATCTGAAAAAATTGTTTTCATATTCATAATTCCACCTCCAAAAATTTTAAATATTTAAGAGCCTTTTCTGTTTTAAAAGTATACTGGTCTTTAAGATTTTGAGGTAAAAGTCTTTTTAAAGCCTCGTTTTCATCGTAGATTCCATTTAAATAGAGATTGATAACAGGCATTGTATTATCGTTTGCAACAGGTCCTATTATAATATCCCAATTTTCATTATTTATTATATTATTGCTTCTATTTTGAGTAACAAATTTAAGCCATTCTCTATTGGCTGATTCAAAATATAAAACTTTCAAATTCTTTAATTGCTCCTTGCTTATTTCATACACGGAAACGGTTGCAATTCCTTGTTGTCTCCGTTTTTGAGTCAGCTTTGCCCATTTTTTAGCCTGTTTAAAATCCGAAGTTAGATAAAAACCATATCCAAAATCTAAGAGCCTAGTATTTGTGATAATTCTAGGATTTTTTACTTTGACATTACTTCCATGATACAATTTCATTTAATCACCCTTTTTTCTTATTTTTTATAATTTTAGGAAAACTAAATAATTTTTATTAGAAAAATTTTAAATTTAAATCCTTTTTATAACATAAATTTCAAAATTATATTTTTTTCAGTTATATTTTACAATATTATTTCACTATTTCCAACAATTTATTATATTGACTTTTGTTTATTAGATAAATAGCATTATACGGAACTTCTACATAATATTTTTTATCATTCTCATAAATATAAACCTTTAGTTCTTCTATTTTTAACCAATAATATTTTTCTAGATTTGGAAAATCATTTACAGATTCTGTTCTACTTCTCAATTGTTGCAATATTTTTACAATGTCATCTATTTTATTAGGAGAATTTATATCTTTAATTTTTCTCTCTTTGCTAAAAACTTCTATTCTAGCAATTTTTTCGGGATTAAAATTGATTTTTCTTGTACTGGTATTATAAAGAAAAAATCCTAAAATAGCCAATATTAAAGTTATTAAAATCAAAAACTTACTTTGTATAATTTTTATAAAACTCATAAACCTTCCCACTTTCAATTGCTTCTAAAACCATATCCTTTGCTTTTGCAGGGTGATCTACCACATCCGCAGTATAAAGTCCAAACATCGCATTTAACACAACTATATCAAATTTTGCAGATTTTTCTTCACCTTTTAATATTCTCTTTAAAATTTCAGCATTTTCTTCTGCTGTTCCACCTTCGATTTCAGAATGAAAAGCTCTTTTAAATCCGAAACTTTCAGGAGAAATTGTATATTCAAGAATTTGATCTCCTTTTACTTCGATAATTTTTGTATCATCGCAAATCGTAATTTCATCAAGTCCATCATTTCCACGAACAACCAACGCATGTTCTCTTCCTAATAATTGTAATGTTTCAGCATATAATCTGTGAACAGGTTCATGGTAAAGTCCGACTAACTGATATTTCAACTTTGTATTTGGATGAAGAAGCGGTCCTAAAATGTTAAAGACAGTTCTTATTCCAAGACGGCTTCTAACTTCTCGTACTTCTCCAACTAATTTATGAAAAAATGGAGCATGGAAAAAGGCAAGATTTTTTTTGTGCAGCTTTTCAATTTGGGTTGCCAGTGATTTTTCAAGTGGTACTCCTAATTTATCAAGTACATCGCTACTTCCACTTTTGCTGGAAATTGCACGGTTTCCATGTTTTGCGACAGTTACTCCCATTGCTCCCAGAATAAATGCGACAGCTGTTGAAATATTTATTGTTTTGAATCCATCGCCACCAGTTCCGCAGACATCAATCATTGGAGTTTTATCTTCAAAAGTTGTGCTGTATTCTAAAATATTATTTACAAAAGCAGTTAATGATTCTGGATAAAGGCTTTTTTCTGAAATTAGCACAAGCAATGCTCCAAGCTGTACAATATCATAACTTTTATCATCAATAATTTTACAGATTTCTCTAAAATCAGTATCTGTCAATGCAATATTTTCCTGTAATTTTTTCAAATATTTATCCATGTTTTCAAAGTTTCCTTTCTTTTTACTATTTTCAAAATTTTTATTGTTTTGCAAATTTTCTGAAACTTCAATATTTAAAAAGTTTCGTATCATATTTTTTCCATATTCTGTAAAAAATGATTCTGGATGAAACTGTATTCCAAAAATATTTTTACTTTTGTGTTCCACAGCCATCGCAATCCCATCTTCAGACCTTGCCGTAACTTCAAGCTCTTCTGGAATATTGTCAACATAAAGCGAATGATACCTCATGACTTTAAATTTTTTTGGCAAGTTTTTAAATAACACAGAATTTTCCGATAAAACTGTAATTTTTGAAGTCTTACCATGCAACGGATTTTCAAGCCTTCTTATTTCTCCACCAAAATTCATCCCAATTGCCTGATGCCCAAGGCAAATCCCCAAAATTGGAATATTCCCCAGTTCATCAATATTATTTAAAATTTCAAGGCAAATTCTGCTATCTTTCGGATGTTTTGGACCTGGAGAAAAGATTATTTTATCAGGATTCATTTTTTTTATATCATCAATTGTAATTGCATCATTTCTCACAGTAATTACTTCATCGTCAGTCATTTCCTTCAAATATTGCTCAACATTAAAAACAAACGAGTCGTAATTGTCAATCATTAAAATCATTTATTTCACATCCTTCCCTTTTTCATTTTTCTTTTCCTTATTTTTAACCTTTTCAATTTCTTTTTCTTCTTTACAAAATTTCTTAAAAATATTCAGTACAGATGCTCTTTTATGGCAAATTTCATCATATTCCTTTTCCTTTACCGAATCAAACACAATTCCAGCCCCAGCCTGAATAAATACATTCCTAACCTTGTCAACCTCATTCAAGTCATAATTCTTATTTTCAAAAAATGCAGTTCTAATAATAATCGCAAGCTGAACATCCCCATTAAATCTCAAAAATCCGATTCCTCCCGCATAAACATTTCTCTTAAATACTTCTAATTCTGAAATAATCTGCATAGCACGAATCTTGGGCGATCCAGAAAGTGTTCCCGCTGGAAGAGCTTGAGCAATAACTTCAAATATCGACACATCTTTTCGCTTTTTCCCATAAACATCAGTCACAATGTGCATTACATGCTCATAATTCTTAATATGCATAAGATTTTTCACAACAACTGAGCCACTTTCAGCAAATTTTCCAATATCATTTCGAGCCAAATCAACAAGCATCCTATGTTCAGCACATTCCTTTTCATCATTTAACAAATCATTTGCTAAAAATACATCTTCATTGGCATCTTTCCCCCTTGGGCGAGTTCCAGCAATAGGAGCAATATAAATATTATCTGATGAAATATCAACTAATATTTCGGGGCTTGAACCAACAATATCTCCATATTTTGTAGGAAAATGATACATATACGGACTAGGATTAGCCTTTGACAATTTTTCATAAAAATCAAGAGAATCCATATTTGTCGCAAGTTTCAACTGTTCACTTAGCACAACCTGAAAAATATCCCCAGCCTTGATATATTCCTTCGCTTTTTCAAGAATGCCGTAAAAATGTGATCTTTCCTCATCAAAATCTGTTTTTATATCATAAAGCAATTCACTATTTTCAGCTCTTTTCTCAATTTCATCATTCAAAAAATCAAAATATGTTTTTTCATCCCCATAAAATGAATATTCCTTGCTTGTCTTTGAATAATGCAAATAAGCCTTCGCATTGGCAAAAATAAACTGCGGAAACTTAAACTGCTCCTTTTCTATCTTCTCAATATTCTCAAAAAAATGTATCGACTCATAGGCAAATGTCCCAAATAGCCCTGCAAACGGAGCAACCTTTTTTTGCTTCACAAAAGAATTATAAATTTTCTTCAAGGAATTATAGCTATATTCATTAGAATCAAAATATTCACAGTCAATCCCAATAATAACTTGCCGTTCATCTTCAGCAAAGTAAGAATTATTAAACTTTTGTCTGATAATTGAATAATAATAAGTAGGTTTGTTTATCAACATAAAATATCTCACTTTCTTTATTTTTTCTTTTTTTCGCTTTTCCCAAAATTTGTTGAAATTTATAAAAAAATTCTCTCAAATCGTTTTACCGACTAAGAGAACTGAATAAAATAAAAGCATTGATCTATACTTCACCAATGCTTTTCTCATAATATTTATAATCGTAATTACAATAAATCTCAACACAGCTGGCAAAAAAATATTAAATTGTATTTAATCTTTTCCACCATATCCAACTTTGTCTAATCATTGTAATCACTCCTTAAAATTTGTTTAGTATCTTAATTTATAGTTATTATACTATAAAAAATTTATTTTGTAAAATATATTTTATTAATTTAATCATAAATTTGATTAATCATTAATCAGTATTTATTAAATCAATAAAAACATAAATATGACATGATTTGTTGCAAACTTTAAATTAATCTAAAAGAAAAAAATTATACTAAAGTAATTTTAATGCTTGATCTAATACTTTTGCCCCATTCATCATTCCATAGTCAACCATATTAATTACATCAATATTAATATTATTTTCTTCAGCAATTTTTTTAGCTTCTGTCAAAGCATATTTAACTTGTGGCCCTAATAAGACTACATCAGCTTTTGCAAATTCTTCTTTTGCTCTATCAAGCGGCTCTGCCCAAATTTTAACTTCAATTCCTCTTTTTTCAGCTTCCGACTTCATTTTGTTTATTAATAGACTCGTAGACATCCCTGCTGCACAACATAATAAGATTTTTTTCATTTTAATCATCCCTTCTTCTCTCCCAAATTTTTTATTATTTATAATTTATTACCTTGCTAATCAGTAAACTTAACTTTTACATTTATAGTATACCATTAAAACTTAAGAAGTCAACTTTTATCAAGAAAATTATTACTATTATTTTTATTTTTTTTGCAAAGATAATATCTTTGATAATTTTTTCATTATTAAAAATTGACATAGTGAAAAACGTGTGTTATAACAATATTAAAAGAGATTTCTAATATAGAATTTTGATAAATACAAAAAATAAAAAATGGGAGGAATTACTATGGCTGAAGAAGTTTTGGATACTGAGATGATTGCTATGACACTGATTGGACATGCTGGGGAAACTAAAAGTCTAGCTTATCATGCTATGAATGCCGCAAAAGAAGGAAAATTTGATGAAGCACAGGAACTTATGAGACAGTCAACTGAGGAAATGCTAAAGGCTCATGAATTGCAGACAGATCTTATTGTTAGGGAAGCCGGGGGAGAAAAACTTAATGTTGGCTTAATTATGGTTCATTCTCAAGATCATTTGATGACAGCGATTTTATTTAAGGAATTGGCAAAGGAATTTATTGAGGTTTATAAAAGACTGGAACAAAAGGCAGACAAAAAATAATTTATAGAAATTAATAAATTGATCGACCTATTTTGAGTTTTTTAAATTTAAAATAGGTTTTTTATTTATTTTAATTCTAAAATCAATTTTTAAATTTTTTAAAAATATGTTATAATATTCATAAGTTTAAAAAAATTAGGAGGAAAAATAAATGTCTGAGGGCAGTTTATTATTACAAATTGTAATAATAATAATTTTAACGGGAATTAACGCTTTCTTTTCCAGTGCGGAAATGGCGATTGTTTCGTTAAATAAAAATAAATTAAAAATATTAATTGAAGATGGAAATAAAAAGGCAATTTTGCTTGATAATCTACTAAAAGAGCCAAGTAAATTTTTATCTACTATTCAAGTTGGAATTACTCTGGCTAGTTTCTTTGCATCAGCATCAGCGGCAACTGGACTTTCACAATTTCTTTCAGAGGCTCTAAAACCTTTGAAAATTCCATATAGCAGCCAGATTTCAATGATTTTGATAACTTTTATATTATCTTATGTTACACTTGTCTTTGGAGAATTGATTCCAAAAAGAATTGCACTTAGAAATTCAGAAAATATAGCTTTATCATCAGTTGGAGTTATTGTCTTTATTTCAACAATATTCTCTCCTTTTGTAAAATTTTTAACATTTTCTACAAATTTGGTACTTACAATTTTGAGAATGAGAGAAGATAATATTGAAGAGAAAGTTTCAAAGGAGGAACTGCGTTCACTTGTGGAAGTTGGGAAGGAACATGGAGTTATTAATGAAACTGAACAGGAAATGATTGAAAATATCATTGAATTTGATGAAAAGATTGCACGGGAAATAATGATTCCAAGAACAAAAGTATTTTTAATTGACAAAAATATTTCAATTCATGAACTTTTTGAAAATAAGGAAATTGAAAAATATTCACGTATTCCAGTTTATGAAAATGAAGCAGATAATATTATTGGAATTCTGATGGCTAAAGATTTGATGATAGAAGCCTATAAAAAAGGATTCGACAATATAAAAATATCTGACTTGGTTCAAGAGGCATACTTTGTTCCTGAAACAAAAAATGTAAATGAACTTTTTAATGAAATGCAGCTTGAAAAAAAACATATTACAATATTAATTGATGAATATGGCGGATTCTCAGGAATTGTAACACTTGAAGACTTAATTGAGGAAGTTATGGGAAATATTGATGATGAATTTGATGACGAAGACTTGTCAATTCATCAAATTTCAAAAAATAAATATCTAGTCAATGGTGATGTTTCATTATATAACTTAAATGACAACTTTCACTTTGAACTTGAATCTAAATATTATGATACCTTAAGCGGTATTTTGATTGAAAATCTGGGATATATTCCAGAAGATAATGAAAATATCGAACCAATTACAATTAATGGCGTTATATTCAAGCCTCAAAGAGTAAGAAATAAAAAAATCGAGAAAGTTGTTATGACATTTGACAAGGAAAAATTGGAAGAAGAAAAAATGAAAAACAAAGAAAACGAAGAAGATTAAACGATTAAACTAAAACAAAATAAACATTGTAAAAAGGGGGCAAAACCCCTTATTAAAATAAAAAATAAATAAAAATAGAAATGGAGTTGATTAATCAAGATGAGTACATCTAATATTCATGAAACAAGCGGACTTAAACGACTTTTCCCGCTTTTAACAAATGAAAATGTCAATATGAAAAAGGAAATTATGGCAGGAATTACAACATTTCTTACAATGGCATACATAATCGCCGTAAATCCAAATATTTTATCAAAAACTGGAATGAATGCAGGTGCATTAGTTACAGCAACTTGCTTTTCAGCCGCACTAGGATGTTTTCTTATGGGACTTATTGCAAACTTGCCTTTTGCTCTTGCTTCTGGTATGGGATTAAATGCATTCTTTGCATTTACAGTTGTATTAAAGGGCGGAATTAGCTGGCAAACTGCCTTAACTGCCGTATTTTGTGAAGGTATTATATTTATTGTTTTGACACTTTTTAAAATACGTGAAGCTGTGGTAAATTCTATTCCAGAAAATATGAAGCATGCTGTTACTGGTGGAATTGGAGTATTTATCGCATTTGTAGGATTTTCAGGAAGCGGACTTGTTGTTTTGAATGAATCTACAAAAGTAAGCATGGGACATTTTTCTCCAGCCGTTATAATTTCATTCATCGGACTAATTTTAATATCTATTTTAGATAAAAAAAATGTACGTGGTTCAATTCTTTATGGAATTGTTTTAAGTTCTTTGCTAGCTTGGGGATATGCTCTTTTAAATCCTGCACATGCAAAGGAATTGGGCATTTATTTACCATCCGGTATTTTTAAATATGAGTCAATGATGCCTGTTATGGGAAAATTGGACTTTTCATTATTTACAGATTTTAAAATGTTTGGAAATTTATTTGTCATAATTTGTACATTCCTATTTGTAGACTTTTTTGATACTGTTGGAACATTAGTAGGAGTATGCTCAAAAGCAGATATGCTAGATGAAAACGGAAATGTACCAAATGTAGGACGTGCCCTAATGGCAGATGCAATAGCAACTACAGCTGGCGCAGCACTTGGAGTTTCAACAGTTACAACTTATGTGGAAAGTTCAACAGGAGTTATCGCAGGCGGAAGAACTGGATGGACAGCCATCACAACAGGAGTTTTATTCCTAATATCAATGTTTTTCTCACCAATATTTATTTCAATACCAGGATGTGCCACAGCTCCAGCCTTAATTTACGTTGGTTATTTAATGCTAAGTTCAGTTAAAAACATAGATTTGCATGATGTCTTGGAAGGTGTTCCATCATTTATCACAATCACTACAATGGCTTTAACTTATAGCATCGGAGACGGATTAACATTAGGAATTTTATCCTACGTATTAATAAATTTATTTTACAATTTATTTTCAAAAAAAGAAGACAGAAGACCTGTTTCTTGGGTAATGATCATTTTAGGAGCACTATTTATAGTTAAATTACTATTTATGTCGTAAGCTAAATTTATTTAAAAAAATATGA
This sequence comes from Leptotrichia wadei, assembly GCF_007990445.1. Taxonomy (NCBI): domain Bacteria; kingdom Fusobacteriati; phylum Fusobacteriota; class Fusobacteriia; order Fusobacteriales; family Leptotrichiaceae; genus Leptotrichia; species Leptotrichia wadei. The sequence goes on along the minus strand of NZ_AP019841.1, from coordinate 898,431 downwards.
TTTCTCGTACATTAATTTGTATTTGAAATCATATTTTTTATTATATTTAAATTCCTTAATAACTTTAAAGAAAATTTATTTTTTTAAAAAGTAACTCCTCTTCTAAATTTTCCTTCATATTCAATTGGCTCTGTTCCCGCCTTAAACAATGCTGTTCGTTTATTTACACCATCTCTGTCAAGAAGTCCAATTTGTAAGTCAATATCTCTTGTTGTCAAATCTTTTCTCATAATATAATCATCTATAAACTCAAAAACTCCAACATTGTAATTTGGTAAATCAACTACCGCCTGCATATAATTCTTCCAGATTGGCGCAGCTGCAGCTCCTCCTGTCATTCCAGGCCCCATTGACTTATTGTCATCATTTCCAACATAAACTACTGTCGCAAGAGTTGGCGTATATCCTGTAAACCAAGCTGAAACATAATCTGAAGTTGTTCCTGTTTTTCCAGCCATTGGAATCAATTTACCATCTTTAAATACTTTAGCTGGCTGACCAGTTCCATAATTTACGGCATTTTCAAGCATATAAGTTAATATTGCCACATCTTTTGAATCATATACTTTCTTCATTTTAGGTTTAGCTTCATAAATAACTTCACCATATTTATTTTCAATTTTATAAATATATTGAGGCTGTACCTGATATCCTCCATTTGCAAGCGCCGCATAAAACATTGCCATATCCACTGGTCTTGTGGAAATCGAACCAAGTGCCAATGTGTAGTTTTTAGGAAAATCTCCACCGACAATTCCAGCATTGCGCCAAACCTTTTCAGCAGCATCAATTCCCACATATTGCAATAATTTTACTGGTATTACATTATTTGAAATTTCCAGAGCTTTAGCAAGTGTCATGCTGTCCCTGTAGACTCCATCATAGTTTTTCGGGCTCCAGTTTCCAATTTTTACTGGAGAATCTTCCATAACACTATTCATCGCCATTTTCTTTTGCAATGCAGCAAGATAAACTACTGGCTTAAATGACGATCCAGGCTGTCTTAACGAACTCATTGCACGGTTAAAGTTCCCTTTTTTATAATTTTTCCCCCCAACCATCGCTTTTACAAATCCATTGCTTGGATCAATTGAAAATAAAGCGCCATTTAAATCTGCACGGCTTTTTAAGTTATAGTTATTATTAAATGCCGTATAAGCTGCTCTTTGTAAATCCAAATCAACTGTTGCATAAATTTTGTAACCATCAAATAAGAATTTTTGATCTTCTTCAGGTATTTTCAATATTTTTCTTACTTCACTTAAAACAACTGTCGTAAATTCAGGCGCAACATTTGAAGTTGAAATTTGTTCTTCTTCATTACGGCTTTTTATATTTCCGTTTACAAATTTAATTTTTTCATTAATCGCTTCATTATACTCTTCATCTGTTATAAATCCATAATTTTTCATTTGACTAAGAACAAGTCTTTCTCTTCCCAACGCATTTTCTATCTTTGAATATTTTGTCGGCGACTTTGGAAGACTGGCTAAAATAGCCGCTTGTGCAATAGTCAACTGTTTTGGCTGCTTATTAAAATATTTTATTGCAGCATTTTTTATCCCATAAGCTCCCTGCCCAAAATAAATCGTATTCAAATAATTTTCCAGAATTTCATCTTTCGTATATTTTCTTTCAATTTCCACCGCCAAAATTGCTTCCTTAATTTTTCTTGTTATCGTTTGTTCAGGCGATAAAAAGGCATTTTTCGCAAGCTGCTGCGTAATTGTACTTCCACCTTCAATCCGTCTTCCTGTAAGTGTTAAAAAAGCCGCTTTTGCTGTTCTGATAAAATCAAATCCATGATGTGTTCTAAACTTTCTATCTTCTATCGCCAAAAATGCATTTTGAACATGGGGAGGAATCTCTCCTATCCCTATCGGCGCACGATTTTGAACCATTATTGTATCAATTTGATTTCCATTTATATCATAAATTACCGAAGGCGACACAGGAGCATAACCATCTATCAAATCAACAGGCGTTTCCTTGCTCACTGTATACACCAAATATGCTCCAGCTCCAATTCCAATCACAAACAGAAATAAAAAAACTTTGAAAAAAAACGAGAGTAAACTGAATTTTTTCCTAGGTTTTTCCACTTTTACTTTTTTATTATTCTTTTTCATTACTACCTCTTTTCGTAACTGCTACAATATTTATTTAAATTTTTTTATTTTTTCAAAAATCTTCAACTAAATTGCTCTAACATCCTTTTCTCAATTTACCTAAACATTTTGAGAAGAATCCATCTGTTTTTTTGCCTTCAGCTGTCCACAAGCCGCCGCAATATCTTGCCCTTTAGTTTCACGCAATGTTACATTAACATTTTTATCTTTTAATAATTTATAAAATTCCCTTTGTTTTTGTTTTGAAGGAGTTTTATACGGCTTTCCTCCAACAGGATTATACGGAATCAAATTAACAAGGCACGAGAACGAATTTAAAAATCCAGCCAATTCTCTCGCATCCTCAGGCTCACAGTTCAAGTTATCAATCAAGATATACTCAAACGTAATCCGATTCTTAGTTTTCTTTTGATAATCTAAAAGCGCCTCCTTTAACTGCTTCACTCCCCATCTTTTATTAATCGGCATAATTTCACTTCTCACATCATCCCTTACCGAATGTAACGAAATCGCCAGATTTATCTGATTTTCACTTTCCGTAAATCTTTTTATCCCGTTTACAATTCCACTTGTAGAAATTGTAAAATTCCTCTTTGAAAAATTTTGCCCTTTTGGAGAATTTAACATATTAATAGATCCAAGAACCGCATCATAATTTAAAAATGGCTCTCCCATTCCCATATAAACCACATTTCCCAATTTTTCTCCACGTTTCATAAGATGCTTCTGAACATAATAATACTGCAGCAAAATCTCTGAAATTGACAAATTTCTTTCATAAGTCATTGTCGCTGTCGCACAAAAGTCGCACCCAATAAGACACCCAATCTGCGATGAAACACAAAGCGTATGCCGATTTTTATGGGAAATAAGCACACTTTCAATCAGCCTTTTATCCTTCAGTTCAAACAAAAATTTCTCAGTATCCCCATCTTCTGAAACCTGATGTGTCTTAAACTCAAGTTTTGCCACATAAAATTTCTCTTTAAGAATCTCCCTGTCTTTCTTTGAAATATTAGAAAATTCATCAAAATCAAACACCAATTTATTATGCAGCCAATCAAATACCTGACTGGCATTAAACTTCTTCAGCCCAATCCCAATAAATTTTTCCTGCAAACTTTCCAAATCCATCCCTAAAATATCAATTTTTTCAATTGTATCTATATTTTTCACATTTTCATCTATCATTTCACTATTACTTCTCTCCATATTTTATATTCTTTTCAATTTCCTCCTTTTATTTTTTCAGTTTTAATTGTTTATATCATACCACATTTTGAGAAAATATAACAGTATAAAAAAGATAATTTTAAAATAAAAAAAATGCCCAAAAATTCAATATAATTCTGAATAATTTATTTTTGAACATTTTTATCTTTTGGATTTTATAACCCTAATGTTTCTTTTAATGCTGTTTGCAATATATTAGAAAAATTCAATGAATGTTTTTCAGCTTCATCATTTAACCATTTAGGAATTGTCAATGTTTTTTTAATAGATTGATTTTTTGCCTTTTCTAAAATTGGAGAAATCCAAACATCAATATATATTAAAAATTCACCATCCTTTAAATCAATTTTTTTATTTTCAGAACTTGGAAACGGAATATTATGTTTTGCCATCGTAAATAATGTTCCCGATAAAACATCTTTTGCATTTATTACAACTTCTTCAAGAGTTTCACCATCAGTAAAACATCCCTCAAAATCTAAAAAATTGGCATAAAAAATCCCATCTTCCTTTTTTACAATACACGGATATAATAATCTACTTTTCATAAAGATACCCTCCTAAAAATATTACAAGGCTAAAATTTAAGCCCTGTAATACGCTCTATATTTGTTAAAGTTCCAGAAGGAATATCCTTTTTTGTACATTTTAAAGGACATATCTTTCCATTTTTTATATAAATTTCATGCGAACCAGTCGTATGATCCAACTCCCATCCATTCTTTTTTAGAACTTTAACAACACTTCTGTAAGGTTTAGTTCTTGACATTATTCCTCCTTACATTATTATTATACGTGTTTTTTATACGTATGTCAATAGCTTTTAAAAATTTTTTTAGTTATCAATAATTTTCTTTCTCACTTCAGCAACTTCTTCTATAATATTTAAAATTTTTATATCTATTCATTTTAAAATTTATCAATATTTTTAAATTCATACTCCAATTTATTTACTCCCAAAAACTTTTATTATCATAAAAAAAATGATATAATTTACAAAACAATTTTAAACAAAAGGAGCAGTCGTGAATTTATTTAATCAAGAAGAAAACAATGAAAATCAAAATATAGAAAATAAAAAAAATAATAATTTTTCTGAAATTCAAGAAAAATATACAAAATTAAGAAATGAAATCGAATACCACAACAATCTTTATTACAATGAAGACAATCCCATTATTTCCGATATGGAATATGATTTTTTAATACGTGAATTAAAGGAACTTGAGCAAAAATATCCAGAATTGCTGGAATATAATAAAAATGGGGAAAATTCGCCTACTGAAAAGATTGGAGGAACTGCGAGCGAGAAATTTTCAAAAGTGCGGCATAGAGTGCCTATGCTTAGTTTATCGAACACTTATAATATTTCTGAAATTGAGGATTTTAATAAAAGGGTTAAAAAGATTATTTTGGCTGAAAATATTGAAAATAATTCTAAAGAATTAGAATATATTTTAGAATTAAAATTAGATGGGCTTAGCATAAGCTTGATTTATGAAAATGGGATGCTTGTTCAAGCTGTGACTCGGGGAGATGGACAAGTCGGGGAAGATGTTACTGAAAATATCAGGGAAATTCCAACTATTCCGAAAAAATTGAAAGAAAATATCTCACTTGAAGTACGTGGAGAAATTATTTTGCCAATTTCCAGTTTTAATCGAATAAATCAGGAACGTGAAGATGAAGGGGAAGATGTTTTTGCAAATCCAAGAAATGCAGCTTCAGGAACGATAAGACAGCTGGATAAGACTATAGTTGCAGAACGTGGTCTTGACTGCTACCTTTATTATTTGGTAAATGCTGAAAATTACGGGATTAAAACACATCTGGAAAGTATTGAATACATTGAAAAACTTGGATTTAAGACAACAAAAATATTTGAAAAATATACTGATTTTAAAAAATTGGAAAAGGCTATTGATAAATGGCATGATGAACGAAAAAAACTTGATTATGAAACAGATGGGCTTGTTATAAAAGTAAATAATTTTTCACTATATGAAATACTTGGCTATACAACTAAAAGCCCACGATGGGCAATTGCCTACAAATTTCCTGCTGAACAAGTAAAAACAAAATTAATGGATGTAACTTTTCAAGTTGGGCGGACTGGAGTAATTACACCTGTTGCTGAACTGGAAGCTGTGAACTTGTCAGGTTCTGTTGTAAAAAGGGCTAGTTTGCATAATTTTGATGAAATTCGCAGAAAAGATATAAAAATTGGTGATAATGTTATTGTAGAAAAAGCGGCTGAAATTATTCCGCAAGTGGTAAATGTTGTATTCAATGACAGAACTGGAGAAGAAATTGAAATCCAGGAACCGGCAAACTGTCCTGTCTGCAACAGCGAACTTGCACATGAGGAGGGACTTGTCGCCTTAAAATGTCACAATCCACTTTGTCCAGAAAAAGTTAAACGCCAAATTGCCTACTTTGTTTCTCGTGATGCAATGAATATTTCTGGACTTGGCGATAAAATTGTCGAGAAATTTATTGAATTAGGAAAAATAAAAACAATAGTTGATATTTATTCGTTAAAGGAATACCGTGAAGAATTAGAAAATCTTGAAAAAATGGGTCAAAAAAGTGTAGATAACTTAATAAATAATATTGAAACTAGCAAAAATCGTGATTTTTCAAAAGTCCTTTATGCACTCGGAATTCCTTTTGTTGGAAAATTTAATGCAAACCTTTTGACAAAAAATTTCAAAAATATTGAAAATCTAAAAAACCAGTCAATTGAAAATTTACTAGCTGTAAAAGGAATCGGCGATAAAGTAGCAATCGCTGTAAATACCTTTTTAAACAATGAAAACAACTGGAAAATCATCACAGATTTACAAAACATCGGCTTACAATTCGCCATTAACGAATCCGATTTAAAAGAAATAGCCGACAACCCAATAAAAGGCAAAAATTTCCTTGTAACTGGAAAACTCCAAAAATACAAACGAAACGACATAAAAGACATCATCCTTTCTAAAGGCGGAAATTATCTGTCAGCAGTTTCAAAAAATCTAGATTTTCTAATTGCTGGGGAAAAGGCTGGAAGTAAGCTGGAAAAGGCTGAAAAACTGGGGGTTCGGGTGCTTACGGAGGAGGAGTTTGAGAGGGAATTTTTGGAGATTTAGTCTTTGATGCTTCTAAAATTATAAAAGAACTATATTGTTATATTTATAGTTCTTTTTTTATTTGATTAATTTTATAGTCTTAAAATAATTTTATCCTGAATATAACCCATCTCTTTTCTTTACAATTAATCAAAAAAACATTTTATATTCCATCCCCTTTCAAAATTTTCTTTTTAATAAATTTATGACAATATAAAATAAGCCTTAAAAAAATTTTAGTCTCCTCTCAGAGTATCTTTTCTTAATTATAATGTGTATATTACGTGTATATTACACAAACACTCTCTAATTTTTGTCTCCTTTCGGAGTTCAATTCTCTTTTATCAGCAGTAATTGGGCATACTAATATTGAAATGACTAGAAAATGTTTCCGTCTCCTTTCGGAGTTCAATTCTCTTTTATATCTATTCAATAATGATAATTACACTCGTTATGAGTGTTTCCGTCTCCTTTCGGAGTTCAATTCTCTTTTATCCTCCCCAAATTAAACCCTTATTTTATCATATATTATTTTATTATTTTCGTGAGAATTTTAGAAATCTTTATATTTCTCTTCCTTAACAATAAAAAATATACTCTAACCCCCATTTTTAAAGTATCGTGGCGATTGCTAAAAAAAATAATAATCTTCGTTTTCAATTTCATTTAATTCGCCATAAATTACTTTTTTTACATTCTGATTAAGCCTGTAAATTCTTATTAAATCTCCTTCTTCTGCAAATTTTTCTATTTCTTTTAAAAGTGTTTTACATTTTTCTCTAGTCAATAGACACTCAAAAGCAGACCTTTGTATTCTATTTCCATAAGAATTTAGAAGATTTTTAAGAAAAGCTCTTCTCTTGTTGTCTATAATATCATAAATTACGACAACTGTAAAGGTATCTTCAAAAAATTCATGACAAAAATCTTCATCTAAAAAATCCCATTCATCCATTTTACCATCACCTTATTAATATCGAACTATATAAATTTGGATTATCTTCTTCTATTGCTTTTATTAATTGCATTATTTGATATTCTATTATTCGCCTAAAACTCATTTTATATGACACTTCTTTGACATATCCGACTTCCTGTCTTAATCTTTTTTCAAATTCAGCAATAAATTTTTTACATCCTTCTTTGTCTAAATATACTCCACCATTTTCTTCATTGTATTCAAAATTTTCTTTTTTTATTTTATTATTATTTAAAAGAGCAATTGCCAAAGAATCTACCAGCATTGGTCTCCATTCTTCCATCAAATCAGAACACAATGCAGGATGTTTATGTCTATCAGAATGTAAAAATCCTGCATAAGGATTTAATCCTTTAGATTCAGCAATTGTAAATATTTCATAATGAAGAAGTGTATATCCAAAACTCAAAACAGAGTTAAATGGATCTTTTGGCGGTCTTTTAGTTCTTTGGGAAAATGAATATTCCTTGTCAATTACATTGCTAACACCTTTATAATACATTTTTGCCAAATGTCCTTCTATTCCCATTAATTCTTCAATAGACTTAGCATTATCTATATTTTTTGAATAAACAGACATTTACTGACTTGAATCGCACCAAAAATCACAATATTATCTATATTCTCAATTGGTATCGACTTAAAATCATTTTCTGAATAATTAATAATCAACCGATTTTCTTTATATTTTAACATTGCTCCTTGTTCATAAACATACACATTACTCATTTTAATTTACCTCATGTTCTTTGATAATAAAGGGGCTTAATCCCTTAAAAAATTCATAATTAAATACATTTTCAAACAGAAAATAGAATTACTTTTCTGTTCCTAAAATTTCATTTATAGCTTCGTTTATTTCATCATAAACATATATCATATTTTCTTTATATCCAAGATTTGTATAACATTTGTTAAAAAAATCAGTTATTTTACTATTTATAGTATCTATTCCAACTTTTGCTTCACTGTTAAAATCATCTCTATTAATAGTTTTTAATGAATGAGCAATCATATTTCTAACTTCTTTTATTTTATGCAAAGTTTTACTAAAATTTGAGAAATATTCTAAGTCCATTTTTTCCAGTGTTTCAGACTCACTTTTTTCAATAAAGTATTTAATCGTAGCAATTAACACACTATCTGATACAAATGTTGAATTTTTCAATTCTAAAATTCCTAATTCATGTTCAATTTTTTCTTTTAATCCAACATAATTTTTAATTTTTAAAATATCTGTTTTATAACTAAATTCCCCTTCTTTTCTTTTTTCTAAAAATAAATCTGATAATCTTTTCCCAAAAATATCTCTTAAAATTGACAAATAAATATTTACAATCAAAGGTTCAAGCATTATTGTATATCCTGCTATATCACCAGATTTTTGCTTAATGTTAGCAAGTGAAAAATAATCCACAATTTTGTACCATTCTTTTACTTTATTTTCAACTGTTTCATTTTTATTATAATAATAAAATTTATCAAGTTTTTTATCATTCAAACTTTTTAATTTTCCATTTGATTTCAATCCTTTTAAATGTCGTCTATCATTTGCAAAATTAAGAAGTCCATTTAATTTGCTATTTTCTTGAAAAATATCCCTTTTTAACAGTTCTAAACATGTTGAATATTCATATTTTTTTAACAATTCTTTTATTTGATTTTTCACCAAAAGTCTTGAATATTGTCTCAAATCAGGAAATAATATTCGATTAGTTCTAAATTCTTCTATATTATCAAAATTATTTTCTTTCTCATCGTTTACTTCATAGCTATTGTTTACAACTTTTGAAGTATTTCCTCTTCCTTCAGGAGTTGCTACTTGTATAGGAACAATGTTTATATTTACAGCATCAACAATATACATTACCAAATTACTTATCATTTGAGCAGTTCCTGATGTTATATTTACCAAAACTTCCGCATTTGGATGTTCTAGTTTTATTTTATTAAATGTTTCATTTATTTTGTTAAAATATATATCAAACAAATGTGCATTATCAATATCTGTATTAATATATTCAAATATTGGATTATAATCTTCCAAACTTTCTTTTATAGCTTTTTCATAAATTCTATTCTCATTTCTTTTTTGCATTTCAGAAGTTAAAACTAAATATATTTTTTCAGGTCTGAAATAACGGCAAATATGTAACATAGGCCCATCATAATTACCTCTTGTCGGATCAGTATTTCCTGCAAATGTTAAAAGCACTCTTTCTTTATTTTCATCAATGTTATTATTATCCAATTTTTATTCCTCCCATTCCCAATGCTGTTTTTACTCCAAGTCCTGTATATTCAGAAACTTTTAGCAAAAAATTCAAAAGTTGATAAAGCATCTCATCTTTACCTTTTATTTTTATCTTTAAATTTCCAATAAATCCTCTAACTCTTATATTTTCCAAAAAGAAATACCTCGTTCTTAAATAATATTCATCAATATATACTTTTTCCAAAAGTTCATTTATCACATTTTCATCTTCCAACTTAATTGTATCCGAATGTTGATTTATTTTATTTATTACTCCTAGAAGTAATGTCGAGATATTCGGAAATATTTGTAATACTCCATTTGATTTATGAGTTGTCGGAGTTAAAAAATATATTTTACTTTTTTTCTCATTACTAAAAAACAGTTCATCAAAAGATGTTTTTGTCATAGAAATTGATTTTACAACTATCTCGATTCCTTTTTTTTCCAAATAAATATTTTTTACATCATTCTCTAAAAAGTATTTTATTAACATCTCATAAGCATTTTTATTAAAGGTCGTTATTCTCCAAAATATTTTTCCGCTTTCCATATCTTTATAAATACACGAAGTATAAGGATGTGTTTCATTATAGTGCAAATAATCTGCATAAGCAGAATCAATACTATTCATCAAATATCCATGAAAAAGCGAACTCATATTCACATCTAACCCATTCCCCTCAATTTCCATTTCTATTTTTGCAAGCATCTTATTTTCCCACTTCCTTTTCAGATATTTTCCTAATTTCAACTAATCCTGCTAATTCAAGTTTCCCATTTTTTCTAATTCTATTTATTACTCTTGGAGAATCTTTATCATTCAAATGTAATCTTATCGCATTTGTTCCACCCTTGTGCAATAATATTTTAACAACTTGAGTTCTTTCACTTTTATCTTTAAACAATGCATGAACGATCGTTTTTTGATGAAATCCTGTATTTGCTCCCAATATTAAGTTTTGACAGCACAATTCATCTGGTAATTTCAAAGTATTTTCTATCAGATAATCCGTAGATTCTTCAAGAGCATTTATTAAATCATCAAAATCATTTATTTTAAGTCTTGTTCTTAAAAGTAGTTCAAAATCTAAAGTAATGTCAAATTCAAATATATTTTTAGGTTCTATATATTCCCTGACTACTGGCAAGTAACTTTCCTTTTTATCTTTTATTTTTTCATCAATATCTTGATAAAAATTAACATCTATATCCTTTTTATTTTCATAACTATCTGATACTGATATTCCAAATTTTTTAATTTTTTTATTTGAGCAATTTTCGTATAATATTTTCTCTTGTATTTTATTTATTACATTTTTTACTTTTCCTTGGAAAAATTTAGAATTTTTTTTATCGAAAATTTCGATTTCTTTTTCTGTAATATTTTCTTTACTAACAAATTCATTTCTCTTTTTATCAAAATTCTCAACTTCATTTTCTATCTGTTTTATTTCATTAACAAATTCATCTCGATTATTTATAATATAACTAACCAACAAAAGATTTACCAAAGCTCCTTTTATTGAACTTCCAGGAATATAAACTTCATCTTTTACATTTTTATTTAATAAAGTTATATTATTCAAATTTTCTTTTTTCTCATTTTCTTTAATTTTTAATTCTATATCCAAATTTTTGTAACTTTTTTTAGTAAAATTTTTTAAATCTTTTTTCAGAGCTTCGTTTTTATTTTTATTATCATAATTATTATTGTCATAAAGACCACTTTTATTTGTTAAAAAAGAATATAAATTTAATCTATTATTTTTTCTAATTTCATCCAAATACTTGTCTATAATTTTTTTCTCTACCAAAAAATTAACAAATTTGTTATTATCTATTATTGTTAAATCATTTGTATTAGGATTAAAAATATATTCAGTCTTATTCAATTTTGACTTATAATTCGCTCCCGCAATATGCACAGGCGTCAAAACTTCCATCTCCATTTTATATTTAACTATCTTTCCCATAAGTCACTCCTATAGCTATCGGCTTTCCCATTCTGTAAATGCTATGATTTCCATGCAATTTCAAATCTGCTAATCTTCCTGCTGGTTTAAAATTCAATACTGCTCCTGAAGAAATCATATAAACTTGCTTTCTTTTTTGTGGATTTTCACTATATTTAGGACTATTTACAAATCCACTTCTTTTTATTAATTGATAACCATTTTCTTTATTTTTTATTTTTTCAATTTCATCTTTTTGTGGCAAATACGACGACAACAGTAAATATTTCTCACTTTCCTTGTATAAAGATTCATTTATAAATCTATCGTCCTCCGACTCAATTATATCAAAATATTCTCCATCAAATATCATAGCATCGTCTGTGATACTAAATTGTCCATATCCAGCACTTTTTTTCCCACCTATTCCTGCTAGCGACAAACTTTCCAATACATTTTCAAATTTTTCCTGCCATTTCTCTGGTAATTGCACAATAAAATAAAGTCCTGAATCTTTATTAAATCTAAAAACTTCAACATTATAAAGTTCTGTATCTTCTCCAATTCTTGAAACCTTATTTTTAGTATGTAATTCCTTTTCTCCAAAATCATCATCTATTTCAGGAAAATTTTTTCCTGTTTCCAAAAATTCAAAATATTCCTTTAATCTATTTGCAGGAATATAACTTAATTTTTTCACCTTTTTTCTATCTACAACTTGCTCATTTTCATCATTACTTTGTTTTCTTTCAATATCATTCACAAATGGCTTTGGAACATAAAAAACTGTTTCTGTTTTCATTTCTTTAAAAGGCAATAAATCTGATATTTTAAATTCATCATTTTCTGTTAATTGAAATAATTCTCTATCATTTTCGCCAAATATTCTAATATATTCAGCATAAAAAGCAGAATAAAAAACATCTGAACTTACAGTTGTGCTTGTCAATTCTAAAGAACTGTTTGCACCAACATGAATTCCATTTGGAAATTTTAATTTATACAGTAAATAAGTCATTATTCTCTCCTACTTTCCAAATATTTCAGTATAATTTTCAATATTTTCAATTTCTGATCTCAAATATTCTATATCATCTTCATTTTCTTTTATGTAAACTTTTTCTATCAATTTTAAATCCTCAAATTTAACACGACCATATCCCCTAGTTCCATGTCCTCCTAAATAATCATCTTCAAGTAATCCAAACATCAAAAGTATATTTTCAAAATCGCATTTTACTTCTTTTTTCATATTTTCTGTGTTTTCAATATTATAAATCAATCTAAAATCAAATTCCGAACCTGCTGGTACTCTTTCCTGCTGTCTTGGATTTGCAACACAAGTTCCCCTGTCTATTGTATTTTCATATTTTATTTCTGTATATGGCAAATCAAACTCAACATCTCTACCATAATCTTTTTCTCTAAGCAGCATATCACAAAATTGCAATCTTGACAAAACTATCATTTCGTTTTTTTCTTTATTTCCTGAACTTCCAAATAATCTTCTAATTTCATTATGCTCTTCTTTTATATTTGGCATTGTTAATGTAGAATTATCATTATATTTAGTTCTAGAAAGCAAATATCTCATTTTCCCTTTTAACGAAGACCCTGGTATTATCGGTTTATTCGTAACAGTATCTCTAATTACAATGTTATCTACTGCTCCTATCGCCGAAAAATCTCCAGATGTTCCTATATGAAGTCCTGTTAAAACTTTTATTTTCCCTGTTATAATAAATTTTCCTTTTAATGTATTCATAACTATTTTTCACTCCTATTTTTTATTTTTAGTTTATCCAATATAATATTTCACGTATGCTACTATTTCTTCTAAATAACGATAAAATATATCAAAATCTTCTTTGGTTTTTATTTTTTTCAATTTTTCCGAAATTTCAAATTTTTTATCAAATTCTTTTACTTTAAATTCTCTACCACATTGATATGTATGCTTTATTAAAAGATATTTTACATCGTTTAATAATTTATCTGATAATTTGTCTTCTTTCTTTAGTACATTTGAAGATATTTTATTTTTTACTATTACTGAATTTGACAAAAGTTGTCTTAACTGCGTTGTTGTAACCATATTATTTTTATTTTCTTCTACTAATTTTTCCACTGTTTTGTTTTCCATAACAAATTCCTTTCTAAATTTGTAATAAATTTCCATTTTATAATATTTAATTTTAATTCTTATTTCTAAAATTATTTACTTTCTCTATATTCATAAATCAATATATTTATTGCCGTCAATAATTGTTTTGCATCTTCTTCATTTTTTATCCATTCAAACAGCTGTTTTTTCAAATCTAAATAATTTTTTTGCTGTCTTTCATTTTGTTTATCGTATTTTATTCTTGCAATTATGTAAGCAAATCGAGCAATATCAATTCTATGTTTTTCATTTTCTTTTTCTTCAAACTGGCTTCTTATAAGATTCATAAGACTATACCATTTTGACTTTCCTACAAATACTTTTTCTGTTTCTTCATTTTCCTTCAAGCTAATCCTAGATTTTAAATAACTATATTTTTCATTTAAAACTTTTCCTATAAAATCATCCCATTTATAAACATGATTTAATTTGTCATTTTTTTCCACTCCAAATAATGCAATAGCATCTTTTGCAGTTTTGCCAATTTCATTTTCATTATATGATTTCGCAAGTTTTTCTAATTCTCCTGTTTTTTGTGCCATTTGAAATATTGGATAATTTTCATCAAAAAATCCTATTCCTGCCGACAATGTAACTCTATCACTTGAAAATTCTTTAAATGCCGTTCTTAAGTCAACAGAAAATTCAATAATATCATTCCAAGTCCCAATTGCAAAAACATCATCTCCACCAGAATATACTAACACAATATTTCTTCCGTCTGTTTTTTCTTTTGTTCTTTCCGTTATTATATTACAGTATTCTTTAAACAATTCATTCTTTTCATCAGTTAAATTTTTTCTTTCTAATATCAAATTTATCACTCTTTTAAAGAAATCAGACAAATATCTTGACAAAACTACTGTTTTTGAGAATCTTACAAATTTATACGGTTCTTTTTCTCCATCTATATTAACAAATCCCGTATCTTCAAAACCTGTTTGAAATAAAGTTCCCAAATTATCAATATCCGCTCTTAGCACAGCAAGTCTTTCAATTCCTTTACCCTTTTTAACTAATTCCGTAAATTCAACAAGACTATTTTCTTTTTCTTCATTTGTTGGTTTTATATTATAGTTTCCAATTTTAATATTTCTTGAATTTCCTTTTCCAAAGTAATCATCATTTATCGAATAAAATCTATAAAATTTGTCACTTTCTTTTTCTACTTCCTCAACTGTCTCAAAATTTCTAAAAACTATTTCTACAGATCCTTTCGGATATTTTGGAAATTTTAATTTACTACTCTTTTCTTCACAATTTTTTTCCATAAAAAATGTTCTTTTTTGATGAAATGATTTTGAAATATCTCTTCCTAATTTAATATAATTTTTACAAGAATCACATATTTCAATATTTCCATTACTTTCATTTTGAGAGTTTTTTATCAAAATTTCTTCCTTTTCAGATTTTTTACAAATCACACATTCCTTTGTATCATTATAAATTTTATTCAAATCACTATCTTCATCAAATATTTCTTCCAATTGTTTTTCAGAATATCTATTCAGTTTTTTTCTGGAAGTTTCAATAGAATTTCTTTTAAAAATTTCTTTAATTTGGTTTTCTTTTTTTATATTCTCACTTAACTTATTTCCCAATTCTTCTGCTGAAGTTTCAGTATGCGATATTTCATAATAAACCGGTGTTCCCAATTCCTTCAAAAGAAAATCATTTACTATTTTTTTGTAATTCTCTAAGATTTCTATCGTTTTTGGAACATTTGGCAATAACATGTAAAATTGGCTTCCTGCCGAATAAATTAAATTTACTCTTGATAAATTTAATGCTTCCAAGATTTCATCTATTATATGTTCAATAAAAAGTTCCAGGTAAAATGATCGTCCTCTTAGTGATTTCATAGCCATTTTAGATGTTATTGTATAAATAAAATTTTGTATTCCAGTGAACTCCCCTGATACAAATAA
Organism: Leptotrichia wadei; assembly: GCF_007990445.1. Classification (NCBI taxonomy): domain Bacteria; kingdom Fusobacteriati; phylum Fusobacteriota; class Fusobacteriia; order Fusobacteriales; family Leptotrichiaceae; genus Leptotrichia; species Leptotrichia wadei. The sequence continues at coordinate 882,676 of NZ_AP019841.1, read as the reverse complement.
AAATTTTGTTTTTTCTCTTTCCTTCTTTTGGCTCTTTTTAAAATATTTATTTTTATAATCTCTATTATTTTCCTTTTCCATATCATAAATATACATGCAAACAGCTACTGCAGCTGTCAATTTAACATGATCATAATAAGGGACATAATCTACATATGAACTTGAAGGAAAATATATACAACTTTCTTCCAATACTGAATTTAATTTTTCAGGTGTCAAAATATTCTTTTTCTTCATTTCTTCCAAATCATCTCTTAACTGCTCTAACACATTCAAATATTCAGTATTCTCTATTTTATTTTTCTCTTTTATTTCTTTGGGAATATTAAAATTACGCCTGTCATTTCTTAAGAAACCAAAATTTTTTTCTATCTTATTCTTTTGAAGATTAAGTTTATTAAATATTGAATTTAATGGTAACCCTTCTATTTCAGTAATTTTTACTTTTTCTCCCTTTTCATTTATTTCATCTTCATATTTAACTCTATCTACTCCAGAAGCAATATTATCAGCCTCGTAAACAAGATATGCCAAAGAACTGTCATCCAATTTATCATTTTGTTTCAATTTTTCATTTATTTCTTCATTATGATGATATTTTATCATATCATAAACTTCTCTATATTTTTCTTTATCTAATAATTCTCTATTTTCTAAATAGTCCGATCCTGCTTTAGAATGTCTGTTTTTTCCACCTTTACCAGCTCTTCTAACAATTTTTCCAATATCGTGCAATAAAGCACCTATTTGTAGATTAATTAATTTTTCATCCATATTTCCTCCCACACCCATTAATCTATTTTTATATTTCAAATTTTACCATCTTACATTTATTATACCATACAAAATTTGAAAAACCATTTTAATTCTAAAATAAAAAAAAACTGCAAATGAAAATTAATTCAAATACAGCTTTTTTCTTTTATAAAACTCAAAAACAAAACTTATTCATAATCACTCAAAATTTCAGCCAATTTTTCAGAATCATAAAGAGAAGATGTAATAAAAGTATGATCCATAATTCTATATATTTCTATCAATTTTTTTGAATTATACAACAATAATTCTCCTTTTCGCTCTTTCACATTCAATTTTTCCTTCAAAACTTTACTCGCATTTTTCTTGTAATCCTCAATTATTTTTGCATGTTCTTCATCCGTCGTAGCCGAATCAAAAACTGCCGAGAACAACTGATTATCAGAAAAAGCAAAACTATTTAACTCTCTTTTTACACCCAATGGATCTTCCACATTTACAAAATAATAAACAGCATAATTTCCATTATCATGCGAATTTGATAGTGGCTCACTTTTTATAATATTTTTCAATTCTTTTGGAGAAATCCCAAAATTGATTTTATTCGCAACTTTTGCATTGACAGTTCCTGCAAAAACAGTCACTGAAAATAACATCATCCTGAACCTCCCACAACTAAAGTCGCAGGGTTTTAAAATCTTTAAAAGTATTTAAAAATTTTCTAAGAAGTTTGATAGTATGACAACTATCCTTATTCTTTTAGGCATGTTCAGCTCACCCCTATGGTATAGGACAACATTTAAGTCCACAACTTTACTTTTCTTTAGAATATTTAATACTCCATTATAATCTTCAATCAAAGATATTATATCATATATTCTACATTTTATCTACTAAAATTTTCCCATATGCTTACTAAATTTTCGTGTAATTCATATCATAACTAAAGTTGCGAGTGTTCTTGCACTATTTCATAAAAAAAGAAATTCAAGTCCAATCCCTCAAATTTCTTTTTTCTTTTCACAATAACCTAAATTTTTCTAACTATAATTTAAAAAAACTATTTAATTTTTTTCAAAGTATTTTGAACTCTCTTCAAAGTTCTCTCTTTCCCAATAATCGCAATTACAGTATACAAGTCAGCTCCTCTAGCTTTTCCAGTAACAACTGCTCTAAGTGGCATTAATACTGCTGCTGGTCCTTCACCTAGTTCATCTTGCAATCCGTGTAAAATTTCTTTTGCTTCTTCTTCAGAGATTTCTTCATTTAAAGCATTAATTTTTTCTACAAATAATTCGATAGATTTTTTACCAACTTCTGTTTCCAATGAATTTCTCAATCTTTCAACAGATTTTCTTGCTTTTTTGTTCATTCCTTCTTCAACAATTGGCAATTCAAACTCATCTTCAAAATAAATTGATGAAATTTCAGGCAATTCTTTCAAAGTATGAGCTCCTTCTCTTGAAATTTCTACAATTCTTCTTAATTTAGAAAATTCTTCATCAGATAAGTTTTCGTCAGCGTAATATCCAGCTTTCACAAAATATGGAATCGCTAATTTAGTCAATTCATCTAAATCTTTCAATCTCATATGATGATTATTTACCCAACCTAATTTAACCAAATCAAATACAGGTCCTCCAAGCGAGATTTTATCAAACGAAAAGTTTTCAATCATTTCTTCAATTGTAAAAATTTCTTTATTTTCTCCAAAGCTCCATCCCATTAAAGCCAAGAAATTTAAAAGTCCTTCCTTCAAATATCCTTCTTCTTGGTAATAGTTCAATGAAACTGGATTTTTTCTCTTAGAAATTTTAGTTTTATCCGCATTTCTCAAAAGTGGCATGTGATACCATTTTGGCTCATCCCAACCAAACGCTTTGTATAATTGAATATGTTTAGGCGTAGATGAAATCCATTCTTCAGCTCTAATAACATGTGTAATTCCCATTAAATGGTCATCCACGATATTTGCCAAATGATAAGTAGGGAATCCATCAGATTTTAACAATACTTGATCATCAATTTTACTATTCTCAAATCTAATTTCTCCTCTTAAACCATCATTTACAATCGTTTCCCCTTCATAAGGCATTTTCAATCTAATTGTATAAGGTTCTCCTGCAGCCAATTTAGCTTCAACTTCTTCTTTAGAAAGATTTCTACAATGACCATCATATCCAGGTGCTTGTTTCATCGCAGTTTGTCTTTCTCTCAATTTTTGCAATCTTTCAGGTGTACAAAAACAGTAATATGCCTCACCTTTTTCTACCAATTTTTCAGCATATTCTTTATATATTTCAAATCTTTCAGACTGTCTATAAGGGCCTCTATCCCCACCAACATCTGGACCTTCATCATAATTAAGTCCAAGCCATTTCATCGCATCAAAAATTTGTTGTTCCGAATCCTCAGAAAATCTAGTTCTATCCGTATCTTCAATTCTCAATAAAAAGTCTCCACCATTATGTTTTGCAAATACATAATTAAAAAGTCCAATGTAGGCAGTTCCCACATGTGGATCTCCAGTCGGAGACGGTGCTATTCTAACTCTTACTCTTTTGTTATCACTATTTGACATTTTTTCTCTTTTTCTCCTATCTATTTGTTATTCTTTTTATATTATATAATAAAATAAGTTATTGTGCAACAACTATTGTGCAAATTCCAAATTTATTGGGTTTTTATGTATAAAGTAATCTAAAATCTAAAAAATTTAATCATTAATCTTATCTTTAATATGATATATAAAAATAAGTTCTATCCAACAATTAATTTTTAAGAAGAACTGACTTTAAAAAAACAATATTTTGAATTTGAAAAGCAATTTAAATCAGAAGAAAAAATACACTCTATGAATACATTCTCATTTACTATCACTTATTTCTTTAATAATTTTTTGACATATATTATGATCTCTTACTTTAATATTTACATGATCTTGATAACTACGAAACTTAAAAATTGTATCCCAGCTTTCACAATTATTATTATAGAATACAATTTTTTCATTTTTATCATTGTAAAAATAATATTTTTCATCAAAAGAAATATCATAAGGATAGGTTTTTTTAAAAATATTTGAAAAATTTAACTCCTTTAGGAAAATATTTTTTAAATCTTTAGAATATACAATTTTCTTGCCATTTTCTGAGTAATAAATTTTTGAATTTTTTATTTTATTCCTAAAAATAGAAACTTCTTTATAGTATGATAACACTACTGAAGTATAATAAAGAAAATATATCCCAATAAATAAATAAAATATAAGAATTATTATTTTTTCTAAATTTTTTAAAAGAAATATTTCTTTTAAATTAATTATTTTGAAATCTAAATTTTTCAAATAAAAACCATCATTCATTATATATATTATAAAAATAGCGATAAAAAAAGGAAAAAATTTAAATTTTATAAAGAATACTATATAGATTATTATTAAAATACAAAGTAATATTTTTTTCTTACACATTTCAATTTCTCCTTCTATTTGAATTTTAAACTTTTTCTGACAGTCCTTCCATAACTTTCTCATGTCTTTCTTCCATTAATTCATTTACATCTACTTTTCTAGTATAAACGCATTGTTTTTTCTACTTCCTTCATTTCTTTTTATTATAAACATTCTCTCACCTAAAAATTTTCTTTAAAGTCTTCAAACATTTTTTGAACTTCGTTATCATTATAAATATCTTCATAAGCATTCACAATAATTTCAAGTTCTTTCAAAAAGTCTTTTTTAGAAATTATTTCTATATTTTCCTTTTCTCTTTCATTTTTATATTTTTTTGAAATTAATATTTCTGCTTCTTCCTTTGTTATGAAATCATTTATATTTTTTTCTAATAATCCATTTAAGAAACTAATACCTGCTCTATTTTTTAATGCTATCATTAAATCCCAATTATAGTATTTTATTTTTATTTTTTCTTTATTTTTTGAAATTTCGAACTCCATATCATAAGCAACTGATTCTCCAAAAAAATCTTTTTTCTTTTTTTCTTTTAAATTCAAATACTCTTTTAGATAAAAAATTTTTTAATATTTTTTTTCCGAGTAAATATGAAAAAATTTCTTTTTAATATTTATATCCCAATAGGTAATTTCTTTTTTCAAAAGTTTATAGTTCCTAAGTTATATCTATTTTCTTCAAAATTATAATTCAACAAAAAATTTCTTAAATTATCTCTAGTAAATATATTTTTAATATCTAAATTTATTTTATAATTTTTAGCCTCATCAATAAATTTAGTATAATTTACAAATTCTTGCTCAATAAAACTTATTAAATTACTATAGCAATGGATATTTTCTAAATAATATGTTAAAAAATAATGAAACATTTCCTCATATGTATAATAAACCCTTTCCTCGTAATCTCCATAAAAAATTCCTATATAAACGGAAGTTTCCCTATCTATTTCGTTAAAACCGCTATTTATTAAAACAGAATCATAGTCACCATATCCTTGTCCCGAACCATTAATATAAAATCCATCTAAAATATTAGGAAAATTCCCTATATAATCTATAACTTTAACAAAAAGTTCATATTTATTCATTTTTAAATTTTCAAAAAAATTTTCTTTTATTTTTTTTAAGCCCACTTTATTTCCCACCTTTACTTAAACCTCTATTTATAAGCAACTTTTATTTTTTCATATTGAGAGTATAAAAATTTTTGTGTAAATAGAATAGTGAAGTGCTGAATTTACTAGATTTTCTATTAGTTTGCACAAAATTCTGAACAATCTCTTATTTTACTTATATTTTTTCAAACTTATTTTCATCCTCGTAATATCTGCTTGTACTTTTTCTCTTATCATTTTTGACATTAAGAAGATAATAAATCCTTTTATCTTTATTATGCCAACAAATTTTACTTACTTTTGCCTCAAGCACTGGATATTTAAACAATCTAACTTTATCTCCGATATTGAATTTTGGCTTATTTTTTATTTCATAAATTTCTCTCTTTAGTCGAAACTTTGCCTTTCCTCCTAATGATTGTACTACTATATATTCTTCTTTTTCTTCTATACATTTCAATATTGTTATTCCGAGATTTTCATTTGATTTTTCCAAATCTTCGAGATAGATATATTTTAATTTATTTGGTACATCTTTTAATACTCCATAACTTCCTACATATTTTTTTTCATTTATTTCACTTCTCCTTTTTGTATGGGGTAAATTTCTCAAATATTATATAGTTGCTTTGCCATATATTATTTAGAGGTTTACACAAAAATTTTTACACACCCGATAAACTATTATATTTTGAACTTACACAAAATTATGGACACTTTTTACAAATCATTTATTTTTATTTCTAAATAACTTTCTAATTCTTTTGGCAACATTAAAAATGCTTTTTTCCCCAACAGAACTCTTTTATATTCTTCTAAAGTACAGCTCCAGTCTGGCCAATCATAAAAGTCCGATTCAAACTCTACCCTGTCTTTATATACGGAAGTGAAAAATATCTCTGTTCCTGTTTCAAAGCACTCTATTTCCCCACTCTCCACTCTTTCTATTTCATCCAGTTCATAATCTACATCTGAAACATATCTCATCTCCCATACAGCTCCAGCTAAATAACGTGAGTAATTAACATCATATTTTTCATCATCTATAACATCACAGTCTGGAGCCCATAATTCTCCATTTTTAGCTATCTTATAAAAAAATTTTACTTTCATTATTTACCTCCTTCTTTATATATAGGATAAACCCTTGTTCCGTGATTATTTAAAAAAACTTCTATTTCTACTCCACTTGGAGAAGTCCCTTTCCATTCAATACCTTTTCTTGTTTGTTCTATTTTAAATTATTTCCACACCTTATTTTAAACCTCTATTTATAAACAGATTCCACTTTTTCTATTCATATTATTAAATATTTCTATAACTATATTTTAACAAACAGATTTCTTTTTAGCCATAACAAAAACCTCCAAATATTATATAGTTATTTTATCATATATTATTTAGAGGTTCAAACAAAATTCTGGACACTCTCATTTATTTTATTTTTCCATTTTTGTATGTTTTTCTATTTTTATCTTTATAAGTTTCTTTTCTATCTGAAATTTCTATAATTAATACTAATAAAATATCATTTTTTATTTCAGCTACGATTCTATAAGAGCCTACTCGATATCTCCATAATCCTTTTAAATTTCCTGTAAGTGCTTTTCCTCTTTGCTTTGGATTTTGTGTACCGATTAAATTTTCTGAAATCCATTTTTTAAGAAGTTTAGCAATTGCTTTATTTGATTTAATTAATTTTTTTAGATCTTTTTCTGCAGATTCAGTAAATTTTACTTCATAAAATTTTTTTTCCATTATAATCCTAGCCTTTTAAAAACTTCTTCAGCAGAAGCATTTTTTTCAGATTTTGAATTTTCCCATCTTCTTAATATTCTTTTTTCATCTTCTTCAGTTATTTCATCATATATTTTGTCTAAAATTAAATTACGGACAAAAGATGACATATTAAGATTATTTATATTTGAATATTCTTTTAAAAGTTCTAAATCTTCTTTTTCCATTCTCAATGATAATGTAGGCATTTTTTATCCCTCCAATTGTAATATTTATATTACAATTGTACCAAGTATTATTCTGTTTGTCAAGATATGAAAAATTTTAAGATAGTAAATCGATATGGATTTTACTCAAGATGTATTTCCGATAAACTCAAAAAAAACAATTGAACCTTTTAAGAGAAATGTTGCAGAAATATTCCTTTTTATACAAAACTTTTTGAATGCCCCCTTTTTACTATCCTAACTGTAAAGTTAAAATGATTGTACGGGAATTTTATCATTATATTTCTACACCTTACTTTAAACCTCTATTTATAAGCAACTTTCACTTCTTCTGTTCAGATTATTAAATATTTCTATAACTATCACAAAAGTTTTGGACATTTTCAATTTCTTTTAGATTAATCCTAATAACGGTTTAAATATATTATTCATTTCCACAAATTCTTCATAAGTAATATCTGCCTTGTCATTAAAGATAATGTATATACCCTTTTCAAGTAACTGAACTTCATTCGCTTTCCCTTTGAGTCTTTCTAAAAGTTCTTCCTTAGGTATTTTTATTAGTTTAGTGTAACTCTCTTCATTGAAATACATCACTGGGGATAGTGTAAATAATACATCTCCCAGCATTCCTATGTTACAATTTTTCTCCTTCAGTTTTAAAAATTCAGGATTTATACTTTTTCCATAAGTTCTTGTTTCCGGAGTTCTTCCTTCCTCATAAGCACCATTATAAGCTACATATAAATCAGCAACATAAGGATCAAAAATATTTATCACCTTTGGAAGATCTTCATATATTATTTTCTTATAGTCTATCAGATTGTATGTTATCTTAAATTCATATAGTAACTCATCCCAAGTTACATATTTAAGTCCTCTCCATCTATATACACCTTCTATTGAAACTCCTTTAGTTTTAGAATTTTTTGTACGGTAATAGGCTCTTATTTCTATACCAAAATCTGGTACTTCCGGGATCTTACTGTCTTTTAAGCCTAAAGGAGCTTCCAGTTTTGACAGTCCTTCCATAACTTTTTTATGCCTTTCTTCCATCGTTTCATTTACATTTACTTTTCTGTATAAACGAATTGTTCTTTCTACTTTTTTCATTTCTTTATTTCCTTTCGTAGAATTTATAAAATCAAGATAATGGGATGCCATCTTAATTTATATTTTAAATTTTGAATTTGCACAAAATTCTGAACACACTCTCTTCTAAAAATTTTCTTTAAAGTTTTCAAACATTTTTTGAACTTCGTTATCATTATAAATATCTTCATAAGCATTAACAATAATTTCAAGTTCTTTTAAAAAATCTTTTTTAGAAATTATTTCTATATTTTCTTTTTCTCTTTTATATTTTTTTTGAATTAACCTTTCTGCTTCTTTTTTTGTTATAAAATCACTGATATACTTATCAGAACTTTTTCTATCTCCATAAAATATTCCACGTTCTCCAACTAACAATTTTCCATTAGACCCCATACCTCTACAGTAATATTCAATATTTATACTCAATTTATCTATAGTTAACTTATAAATTTCATTATATCCATCATCAATAAAATAATTTTTTAGATTTATTCCAAATTTTTTTTGTGGATTAGATAAAAACTCTTTTAATACATCTTTCCCTAATAAATATGATAGAAATCTCTTTAGTATATTTATATCTGAATATCCTATCTTTTTTTTATGAAAATTTATAGCTCCGATATTGTATTGATTTTCTTTTTTGACATAATTAATTAAAAAATTTCTTAATCTGTCTCTTTCAAATATACTATTTAAATCCATATTTATTTTATATTTTTTTGATTCATCTATATGATTGACATAATTTAAAAATTCCTGCTCTACAAAAGCTATCATATCAGAATATTCATTCATATGTTGCAAGTGATACATTAAAAGATAACATAACATCTCTTCATAAGTATAATATACCCTTTCTATATCTTCTATTTCATTTTCATATTCAAAAATATACAATGCTGTCTCATCTTCATCATTCCACCCGATATTTATACCTAATCCTTGATATTCTCCACTTCTTACTTTTTCATTATTAAAATATATATCTGACATTATATATGGAAAATTACCTATTTCATTAATTACTGTTACTAATAAATCAAATTTATTCATTTTTAAATTTTCAAAAAAATTTTCTTTTATTTTTTTTAAACTCACTTTATTTCCCACCTTTACTTAAACCTCTATTTAAAAACCACCTTCACTTCTTTCCCATAAAACGCAACCCCAATCTTCAAAATATTCTTTATCCCTCTTGCCTTCAATCTCGTATCATATTTCTTCTCATCAATCTGTTTCAACGCCTTCTGTGCCCTCTCTTCCATCCCCTTTTTCGTCTTCGATATTTTAAATTCCATAAGATATGCTTTCTCATTACTTTTTATCGGTATCATTGCAAGGTCATATCTTCCATATCCGCTTTCATCATTTGAAATAATCTCATATTTCCCCATCAAAAATCCTACAAGTCCTATCATAAATACTTGATATATTTTTTCCATTTCCTTATCCAAGTCAAAATGACTCAGCATATTTATCATTATTTCTCCCAATGTCTTCTCAAATTTCTTAATATCTCCATTTTCAAGTGCTTTTATCAAAGTATTTGTTTTCACTTCTGTTCCAAAAAATCTGTTTAAGAACATATTCCCAAAATATTTTCGTATTTCTTTATTTGGTATCTTTAAATTATAAATATTTGAATCGGATTCTTTTTCCTGATTTTTAGCTTTTGTCAAATATCCGCTATACAAAAGTAACTGCCATATCTCATCGTCGTTACTTAAAAGACTTTTTATTGTTGTTCCATCTGAAATATATTTTTCAATACTTTCCCCATCAGTAAACCGTTTTAAATCATCATAAACACTTTCCCCAGCATGATCAAGCATATTCTCTAAAAGCGTATTCCCCGAAACATTTGCCCAATATGCCTTGATTTCTCCATTGTCAATATAATTTACAATAGACCATGGATTGTACACTTCACTTTCTCCAAATAAATATCCATTATACCATTCTTTAACTTCTTCAATTTTGTATTTCATTCCAAAGTAATCAAGCATTTCAATTACCTCACTTTCAAGAAGTCCAAAATATTCTGAATATTTTTTATTCAATATCGTATCTACTTTTAAATTATTTAAACCTGAAAATATCCCTTCTTTTATGATTCTTGTTATCCCTGTCAAGATGCCGTACTTCAATGAATTATTAGTCTTTAATGCTGAACTGTAAAATGTTTGAAAAAAGTTTATCGCTTCATTGTAGTATCCTTTATCAAAAGCATTTATTATTGGAGCATCGTATTCATCAATTAAAATTATGACTTTTTCTCCATAATACTTATAAAGGCTATCTGACAAAAATTTTAAAGACATTATGTAGTCTGCATCTTCTTTTTCATAAAGCACTTTTTCAAATTTTCTTTTATCCCATTCATTCATTTTTTCTCTAATATACTCAAATTCAGCATATAAATCAAAAATAAATAACTTCAATCTTTTTAAACATTCTTCCCAAGTGTTTCCTTTTAAATCCTTCAGTGAAATAAAAATTACAGGATATTTACCCTGTTCACTCATATATTCACTATTATATATTTTCAAATTTTCAAAAAGTTTTTTATTTTCCTCTTTATTTTTTACATCAAAAAAATATTTCAACATCGACATATTCAACGTTTTTCCAAATCTCCGTGGTCTTGTAAAAAGTGTCACAGGAGCCCTGTTTATTAATAATTCCTCTATTAGTAATGTTTTATCTACATAATAGTAATCTTCATTTATTATTCTTTCAAAATCTTCAATTCCCACAGGAACAGCTTTTTTTCTCATAAAATCACACCCTCTTTTATTTTCCTTGAATTTCAATACATTAATTATACCACAATCTGATATTTAAAATAAAGTCATTTAAATGTTCTATAAATCATTTATTTTGTCTATAATTTTGAGTGATTCATTTATACCTTTATCTGAAATTATAAACAATAATCTTCCTAAATATATCGAATATCCTATATTATATTTTTTTGCATCTACTATAGCACCTGAATTTATGTATATTTTACCAACAGGATCTAATTCATAACAAAATTTTATTTTCAGTTTGATTTCCTCATTCATAAATAGGCTATCCTAATGTAAGATTATAATTAATACATCCTTGCATTTGTATTCTTAATTCTAATTTTTTAAATATATATCATAATTTTTTCTTTATATTCCTTTAATTCTTCTTCCGTCATTTTATTAGGTATTTTTAACTTAGAAAATTCATTAACAAAATATTTAAATAAAAATCTATCTTTCATATTTAACATTTCTATCAAATGATTTTTGTCTTGTTCTTCGCAATATTTTTCTATAAATTTTCTTATTATTGCATATTCTTCTATCCAACCTTTCATAATGTTCCCTCTTTTCTCTTAATATTAAATCTGTTCTTGGATTTAGTAAAATATCCAATTTATCATATTTTATATCTATTTTATCAACAGGAAACAATTGAAACGCACCAGCTTTACCATGTTCAGAATACGATATAGTAAATGGTTCCAACTCCTTTTTAGTATCTCCATAATCATAAAGAATTCTTACTTTTGGATCTCCTTTACTATTAAAATCAAAAGTTTCTCTTACAGAAACATTGCTCTAAGTACAATTTTGATTATTAAGATTGTAATAATCATATGCTATCTGGTATCTGTCTCTTACCTGATATGCAGTATCAATTTTTTTAAATCCAAAATAAGATAATGGAGCAGACATTTCTTTTTTAGTAGCTTCATACCATTACATATATGCCGTTGCTGGCAATGTTCTACTTGCTCCATTTGGACCTACATACTTATTTATTCTTTTTAGAATTTAAAATTTCATTTAACACAGAAATTGCTGTTTCATTATTTGAATCTAATTCTAAAATCTCTTTTGCTATCTTCTCTGCCTCTTCATCATCCATTAAATGTTCTGGAAGTCCGTAAAAACTTAATAATAATATCAAATTATCAATATTTTTTTCTAACGATACTAATTCTCTAGCATGAAAAATACCAACAGCATATGCACCTTCCATCCAACATAACACATAAGCCATTATACTTACAGATAAACTTAACCAAACGGTATTACCTGTTTTTCTAAACATATATTGTGTAAAACCATAAACACTCAAACTTTCTGTCCTATCGGCAATATTAAAATAAACTATATCATGTATCTCTTTATCACTCATATTTTTAAATTTTTTAGCTACTTTCTCATACTGAGCATTTAATATTCCTTCTTCAATTTCTTTTAGCACACTCTCATCGTATATTTTTATCATCTCTCTATTTATCTCCTTATTCTACTATCTAATTATCGCTAACTTTTATTGTTCCATCTGGAAATTTTTTATATCTTACTTGCACCTTATGTCCATCAATATTTAAAGTTTTTTCAAAAACTTGTTTTTTTGAATTAAACACTTTTTTTGTCCATCTTTTAATATCTTTCTAATAATCTTTTTCATTTTTTCCCAATTTTTATCTGGAACAAGTCTAGAGTATCCCCAAAATTTAGACTATTTTTAAGCAATTTCTTCATTTCCTTTCCTTATGCCTTCTTCGTATTCATTCGGACTTGTAAATCCTATTTTACTGTGTATCTTGCTGTTATTATACCATATTTCTATATACTCGTACATTCCGGTTCTTAAACTTTCTAGATTTTCAAATTTTTTTATTTTTAAGAATCTGTCGGTTAAAAAATTGTTTTAAATATTCAAATTGTATACAATACAAAAAAAATAACCACTGTCTTTTACAACAACGATTATTTGAAAATTTTATAAATTTAAATTCCAACTATTTTTCCATTCTTTCCATTCTTTTGGTGTTACTGTTGCCAAATCAAAATCTTTCATAAAATCATACGGATCTTCGTAACTTTCTAGCGGTGTGTTGTCTATTAATTCTTTTGGTGCTACTTCATTGTCAATTTCCAAGTCTATTCCGTGATATAATGCTATTTTGGCATATATTATGACATATACATGCAAGTAAAATTCATAGTTTGGATTATTATCATTTGAAAATTTTCTTGCCACTTTCTGTTCCATCATCCCATCCATCGCTTTTTTCATTTCATCAATATTTTTATCTGCCAAAGCACTTAAAAATTCATAATGCAATTCCCCATATTTATAATAACTGTCTTTCAATGGCTTTTCCAAATATGCAGTACATCTTTTTTTGACTTCTTCAAAATCTCCTCTTATTGCATGAAGAATTACACGAATTAAGAAAAATGTTCCATAATCATTTTTTAAATAACCATATTTATTTTTTTTACTATCATAATCATCAGGCATTATCGTATCAATATTATTTTTAAAAAATATTATAAAATCTGGATTGTTAGACATCAACATTTCAAACATTTGAGAAGCCTGAGTAAACAGCCTATTACTTCTACTACAACCCAATATTAATAATTTTCCACCTATATGGCAATTTAATCTGTGTTTTTTTATATTTTTTTCAATTACTAAATCTATTGAAGAAAATTTATTATAATCATTAGATAGAGTCCACATACAGGCAAATTGATCCCCTTTCTTATTTTCTATATATTTCAATTCATCTTTATCAAAATCTTCTTCCTTTCTTAAAAAACTTGAAATTAAATTAATTCCTTTTTCATATTTATTTTTACTTGCTACTACACTCATTTTAAATCCTTGCTCATTAATTATTTATTTTGTAATCCTTACAGGTACAAAAATTAATTCCCCTGTTTTTTATCACTCCAACTAATCCTGTATTCAATTTTCCGCTATTCTTAGCATTTTCAATTGTATGTTTTTGTTTTCTAATTTGTTTAATACATTTCTTACCCAGTCAGGAGACATCTGTCTAGCTCCACCTACCCCTTTATTTGAAACTCTCATAATTCTAATTTTCTTCTGCCGAATACTCTTTAGATGTCAAAATATTATATTTTTTTATTATATTACTAACTTCTTTACTTTTCAATAAAACTGGATTTATTTCTTTTATTTCTTTAATAAATTTTTTAGTAGTTATTTGTATTTCTGATATAAATTCTTCAAAATTAATTTTTTCCTCTTTGAAAAAAATATTCTTATTCTTATCTTCATCATAAAATTTATTATATACTTTTACAATATGTGAATTTTTTATTTTTGATTTTACTTTTTCTTCTTCAATTTGACTTATATATAATTCGTTATATATTTTCTTAAATTCAAGCCAATTTTCCGATTCAATATCCATTACAGCAACATAATCCTTTTTTTTCAATTCGATACAAATTTCTAAAAAAATTATTATCCATAAACTTATAATATCTTGAAGTTCAAATAAATCATCAAATTCTTCTTTTTCTTTTTCATTACAAAATTTTTGATCTTCATACCTTACAATATAATTATACATTTTACCATTAATTAAAAGTTCAAAAGCTCCATAAATCATACTATATTCTTCTTCAAATTCTTTTATCGAAATATTTTTTAATTTTTTTTTCATACTATCGTATATTAAATAATTAAATTTAAACATAATTTTATTTTCCTGCTTTCTTCACTAATTTTAGAAATTCTTCATAAGATATTTTATGAACCATACGAAGTACGCAAATTAGCATTACTTTCCATATAAATCGTAACCTCTTTACCTTGATAAACTGTTGTTGTATACTCACCTTTAGTTGCAACTCCTGATGAATATACTCTTATTCCATTTTTATACTTTTACTTAAACCTCTATTTAAAAACAACCTTCACTTCTTTCCCATAAAACGCAACCCCAATCTTCAAAATATTCTTTATCCCTCTCGCCTTCAATTTCGTATCATATTTCTTCTCATCAATCTGTTTCAAAGCTTTCTGTGCTCTCTTTTCCATTTCATTTTTTGTCTTTGATATTTTAAATTCCATGAGATACGCCTTCTCATTACTTTTTATTGGAATCATCGCAAGATCGTATCTTCCATATCCACTTTCATCATTTGAAATAATCTCATATTTCCCCATTAAAAATCCTACAAGCCCTATCATAAACACCTGATAAATTTTCTCCATTTCCTTATCCAAGTCAAAATGACTCAGCATATTTATCATTATTTCTCCCAATGTCTTTTCAAATTTTTTAATATCTCCATTTTCAAGTGCTTTTATCAAAGTATTAGTTTTCACTTTTGTACCAAAAAATCTATTTAAGAACATATTCCCAAAATATTTTCGTATTTCCTTATTTGGAATTCTCAAGTTATAAACATCTGTATATTCTGAAGTTACATCTATTTCCTTCTGCTTTTCATCCTTTGTCAAATATCCACTATATAAAAGTAATTGCCATATTTCATCATCATTATTTAAAAGACTTTTTATTGTCGTTCCATCTGAAATATATTTTTCAATACTTTCTCCATCAGTAAACCGTTTTAAATCATCATAAACACTTTCCCCAGCATGATCAAGCATATTTTCTAGAAGTGTATTTCCTGAAACATTTGCCCAATATGCCTTGATTTCTTTTTCTCTCACATAATTTACAATAGACCAAGGATTGTACACTTTACTTTCTCCAAAAATATATCCGTTATACCATTCTCTAACTTCTTCATTTTTGTATTTCATGTCAAAATACTCAAGCATTTCAATTACTTCATTTTCAAGAAGTCCAAAATATTCCGAATAATCCTTGCTTAAAATCGTATTCACATAAAGATTGTTTAAACCAGAGAATATCCCTTCCTTTATAATCCTTGTTATACCTGTTAAAACACCATATTTCAAGGAATTGTTTGTCTTTAGTGCTGAACTGTAAAATGTTTGAAAAAAATTTATCGCTTCATTGTAATATCCTTTATCAAAAGCATTTATTATTGGAGCATCGTATTCGTCAATTAAAATTATTACACTTTTTCTATAATATTCGTACAAATAATTTGATAAGTTTTTAAGAGAATAAATCCAGTCAGCATCTTCTTTTTCCATAACTATCTTTTCAAAATCATTTTTAAAAATAGGATTCAATTTATCTTTTAAATCATAAAATTCCATGTATAAGTTTTTTATATGTTTTTTTATCAACATAAAATTTTCTTCCCAAGTATTTCCTTTTAAATCCTTCAGTGAAATGAAAATTACAGGATATTTCCCTTGTTCACTCATATATTCACTATCAGATACTTTCAAATTTTCAAAAAGCTTTTTATTTTCTTCTTTATCTTTTACATCAAAAAAATATTTCAACATTGACATATTCAACGTTTTTCCAAATCGTCGAGGTCTTGTAAATAATGTAACTTTCGACCTGTTCATTAACATTTCATCTATTAGTAAAGTTTTATCTATATAATAATATCCTTCTTGTATCAACTCTTTAAAATCTTCAATTCCCACAGGAACAGTTTTTTTTCTCATAAAATCACTCCCTCTTTTATTTTTTATAAATTTCAATATATGTTAATTATACCACAACTTGATATTTAAAATAAAGTCATTTGAACGCTCTGTGATGTTTTCTTTTTAAATTTGAGAATTTGAAATATTTTGAGAATTGGTTTGGGAACATGGACTGGAGAGCATTGATGGAAATCTAAAAGAGACTGTCTCAACTTCGATTCTGAATTTGTACAAAATTTTTACGCACTCTGGAATATATTATGTTTTGAGTTTACACAAAATTTTGGACACTCTTATCAATATTGTTTTATCTTTTTTTACTTTTATAGAATCTGTTGGATAAAAAGTTGTTTTAAATATTCAAATTACATACAATATACAAAAAAAATAACCGATGTCTTTTACAACAACGGTCATTTTGAAGTTTTAGTTTATTTCAAAGGAACTAAAATATTTTTAGAAGTTTCATTATCTTCGTTTGTTGAAGATTTTTTTAATTCCTTTAATGCTTCTGAACCAATTATATTAGATTGACTAAAATCTAATGTTTTTTCTAAATTTTCATCAATTTTATCAGCAACAACTTGTCTTGATGAACTTTTTAACTTAATTACTTCATTATTTTTAGCAACTGCATTTAAGCAGCAGATTGTAACTATAGTTCCTAATAATAATTTTTTCATTATACTTTCTCTTTCCTTTAAGAATTATTAATTATTCAAATTTACCATCAATACAATGATGAGTAAATTCATTTTTTTCCTTGATTTTTTTACCAACTTATCTATGTCTGGATTATTAACATTATATGTAGCCTTTCATTTAAAGCTCTTGTAAGCAATTGATTGTACAAAATTTTAGGTACACTTAATTTTTTAAGATATTGATTTTATAAATTTTCAATAAGATAATCATATATCTCATGTGCTTCTTCTTGTAATTCTTGTTCATAATACGCATAGTAATGTTCTGAAATTTTTTTCATTCTATAAGTGTATTTTCCGTCAATTATAAATGTAAAAACTCCTTTATAGGTATTTAAAAATTTATATTCATAAGTATTTAGAAGTTTATAATTTTCTTGTTTTTTTGCACTATTGTACAATTCTTCAAACGCTATTCTTTCATCTTTTGAATCAGTTATTGAAAAAAAACCTATATTTTTTTCTTTATCATATAAATAATAACCATCACTTATTTTCTTCAATATAAAATTTTTAGGTAAAGTAACAGTAAAAACTTCATTATTACCTTTGACTTTAATTTTTATTAATTCTCTTTTCTTTATGGATTCAAAATAATTTTTAACTTTTAAAGGGTTATTTTTTGTAAAAATATTTAATCCATCTACATCTTTTTCTGTTCTATCACGAGTACAACCATATTCAGCACAATAATAAGTCCCCATTGTCCCCAATAAATATGTTCCTGCCGCTGCTGTTGTTAATAAACAGGAATTTAAACAAAAAATGCTTATCAATATTAATAATATAAACTTTAACTTTTTCATATTAATTACCCACTCTTTCTCTCAATTTCTTTAACTGTTCATTTATATCTTGAGATTTTTCTCTATTTATTTCAGGTTTTAGCATATTTACACCTTCATCAGGATTTATATTCTTATATGGATTATTTCTTGGAACATTCATAAGTATTTGTTCTTTCTTTGTTTAATCAAATCTTCCTGTTTTTTAAAGGTATTATCATAGTTTTCTTTGTTACCATCATTATTAAAATACAGTCTTGATTTTTCAAATTCAATCATTTTCTTACCATTCTTTAACTAACTCTTTTAAAAAATTCGTAATCTTTTTCTCATTTTCAGTGCTTGAGAGTATACCAAAAGTAAAATAAATATCCTTACCTATTCTATTTACATAATCTTTCTCGGAAGGATAAGATTTTGAAAAATAAATATGCTCTCCTATTTTATTTATATACTCATTTGTTCCATCTATTACTCCAGTCATTAAATTTTCATTTTCATCTAATCTAAATCCCAAAGGAAAACCTATTTGTTTTTCTTTATCATATAAATAGTAACTAACCAAAGATCCATATCCTCCAAATATATCGTCACTATCATGGTTATATTTCTTTAATGTTATATTTTCTGGCAATAATATTTTTCTTCCTTCAATCTCTACATATTCTTTCTTTCTTTCCAATATTTCTTTTAAATAATTTTCATACTCCTTTTTATCAAGAACTATATAAATTCCTTGTGGATCTTTTTTAGTTGCCTTAGGCATTCCTGTCATCATACATCCATGATCTGCACAGAAACTTGCAAGGGTAAAACAAGAATTTAAACAAATTATTGATACTATTATCAATAATACAAACTTCAAACTTTTCATATTATTCACCTATCTTTTTTCTTAAATTTTCTAAATAATCATTGATATTTAACTGTTTATGGAGTGTCCCCAAAAATTCAGACTATTTTTAAACAATTTCTTTGTTTCCTTTCTTTATGGCTTTCTTCGTATTCATTTAGACTTATAAATCCTATTTTACTGTGTATTCTGCTATTATTATACCATATTTCTATATACTCGTACATTCCAGTTCTTAAACTTTCTAAATTTTCAAATTTTTCATTATGTACATATTTTTTTTTCAATGTTGCATGGAATGATTCTATACAGGCATTATCGTAAGGATTCCCTTTTCTGCTGTATACCTTTTACTTCTCTTGTTCATAATCAAATTCCTTTCCTTAACTATATTTTAATAAATAGAAAACTAGTTTTCAATTTATTTGTCCAAGGTTTTGGGTACACTCCAAATTTTTTTCCATAATTTCAGCCTCCTTAAAATTTTTTTATAAAGAATGGACAACCTATATATTTTTTATTCAATTATTTCCAAAACATCTTTTAACTCTCGTCTTATCTTTTTAGGTTGTTCTTCATCCCTATACCCAAAACTTACCATCACAGAAACTCCATACACATTCAAGTCAAGAAGGCCCATATCCGATAAATATTTTTCCAATTGCTCTTTATTAAATCCTTCAATCGCACAACTGTCAATTCCTAAATAAGCCGCAACTGTCATCATATTTCCAAGTGCAATATAAGTTTGTTTTGAAGCCCAGTCAAAAAGTGTTCTTTCATTTTCCAATAATTTTAAATGTTCTTTCTGAAATTTCGTAAATTTATCTTTCACCGCTTCAAATGCTTCATCAGAAACTTTCTTCAAGTTTTTCCAATTATCTCTAAAATATTCACTATCCCCAGTAATATCTTTTCTTGCCAAAATTATCACAATTTCAGTTGCTCCATTCAAGCTATTCAAAGCTCCCCAAGCAAATTGTCTAAAATCATTTCTCATTTCTTCATTTCTTAAAAGTAAAAATTTCCAAGGCTCCATACCAAATGAACTCGGTGACAATCTCGCACTTTCCAAAATTGTCTTCAAATCTTCATCAGACACTCTTTTTTCTGTACTAAATTTTTTGCAAGCATATCTTTTATTAAATACTTCCAATATTTCTTCATTTTTTGTCATTTCAATCACTTCTTTCTATTATTTTTTTATTTTTAATTCTATATTTATCTCAAAAAAATTTTATTGATTTTTTATCTTCTCCATCACATCTTCATCAAATTTCCCAGCTCTAAGCATTTCAATCTCAAATTTATACGGCGGAACTTTTTTAGCCTTCTTATCATCACTCAAAGCCACATAAGGTGTTTCCAAAATCTTAGGCAAATGAGAAAATTTCTCAAAATGTGCAATTTTATTCAACACTTCAAATCCAATATATCCAAAACCAATATTTTCATGTCTGTCTTTATGTGCCCCAACAGGATTTTTACTATCATTCAAGTGAATTACTGAAATTCTGTCAATTCCAACAATCTTGTCAAACTGCTCAATAACTCCTTCAAAATCATTCACAATATCATACCCAGCATCATGAACATGGCAAGTATCAAAACAAACACTGAGCTTATCTTTCAATTTCACACCATCAATAATTTTCGCAATTTCCTCAAAACTTCTCCCAATTTCCGTACCTTTCCCAGCCATCGTCTCAAGTGCCACAGTTGTTTTCTGATCTTTTGTCAAAACTTCATTCAATCCTTCAATAATTTTATTAATTCCAACTTCTGCACCTTCTCCAACGTGAGCACCTGGATGAAGAACAATCCTTTTTGCCCCAATAGCATCTGTTCTTTCAATCTCTGTTCTCAAAAACTGCACCGCAATCTCAAAAGTTTCAGGCTTTACAGCATTCCCAAGATTAATTATATAAGGAGCATGCACAACAATATCATCAATATCAATATTATTCTCCTTCATAAGTTTAAGCCCAGCTTCAATATTCAGTTCTTCAATCGGCTTTCTCCGTGTATTCTGAGGTGCTCCAGTATAAATCATAAAAGTATTCGATCCATAAGAAACTGCTTCCTTAACCGATCCCAAAAGCATATCTTTCCCACTCATTCCCACATGTGATCCGATTTTAAAAATTTCTTTTTTTGACATTTCTTTTTTACCTTTCTTTATTTCTATTGTTTCTTTTTTCTCTTTAAAACAGGAAGTTCATCATACATCGCTTCAAATAAATTCTTCAAAAACTCTTTATTTTCAACGTCATCAACAAGCAACATTTCCTTTGCCCCTTCATAAGGAATTTCATGTAAAGCATTCGGCATAAGTTCTTTCGCCGATTTTACAGCCTTTACAAGAAACCTGTCATCATAAATCCCACCAATAACTTTTTCCCTATAATAAAGAATATATTCCCCCATCATCGCTCTATATCTAACATTTTCCACTTCCGACAACTGTTCCAATACAAAATTTAAATATTCTTTACTTGAAGCCATATTTAATTCACTCCTTTCTTTTTTCTTCATCTTTAGAATTTTTAACTATGTTTTGAATATCCTTTTTTCAAATATGTTTCCAATGCCCTGTCAATAGTTAGTTCTGAATCTGTATCTATTTAATTCTTATAGATTATCTTCCTAATTCCTTTATTAAGTCTTTTGCAATTTCATCATCTGGAACATACTTTGTTATAAATTTAGGCTCTCTTTCCGCCGTTTTAAAAAATCTTTGTAAAACATCTTTTGCAATATTGTCGTATATTTTTATATCCAGTTTCTCCGACAGTTCCTTTTGCAATTCAAGATAAGACGGCATATCGTCCCCATAAGCATCTTCAAAATCTTCTCGCCCTTCTGGTTCTGCTTTTTCCACTTCCTTTTCCAGCATTTCAAAATTTTCCAAATATTTCCTATTCGCATAATTCCACCAAAAATTAGCACAATTTAAAAGCAGTTCAAACCATTCTACCAAATTCTCAGCGATTCTCCCGCACTCAAGCGGAGAATCAAAACAGACAAATCCAATACTGCCATCTTCCAGCAAAACATAAACCCCAGCTCCACCATCTTCGGCAAAAACCTTTCCATCAATATTAAATTCATAATCTGGATATTCATCTTTCACCGATAACAATTCTTTAAAATCCAATGCAAATAATGCTTCTGTTTTTTCTCTCAAATCTTCATTTTCTAAAACCATTTTAAACAATTCAACTTGAGTATATTTTTTATTTTTTGTTAATTTTTTTGTATTATCAAACATAAAATTCTCCATTCTACAGATTTTCCAGTTTCTCTCTCATTTTATACAAAAATATCCCTGTTGCCACACTTACATTCAACGACTCAATATTCCCATAAATTGGAATAATTGCCTTTATATCTGAATTTTCTATCAAATATTCAGACACTCCGCCACCTTCATGTCCAAAAATAAACGCATTATTTTCCCGTAATTCAATTTTTTCATAAGAAATCGAATCTTCATGTAAAGCTGTCGCTATTTTCAAGTAATTTTTATCATTCAAAAATTTTACGATATTTTCAGGTGTTTCGTAAATTATATTTAATTTAAAAATTCCACTCATTGTGGCACGTACTGTTTTAGGATTGTAAACATCTACAGATCCTTTTGTCAAAATTAAATTTTGAAAATTCGCAGCAATCATCGTTCTAATAATTGTTCCAGCATTTCCTGGATCTTGAACATCATCTAAAATTACCACATCGCCTTTTACATCCTCAATCGTATTCAAATTTTTAGAATACAAAAACATTATCCCTTGACTATTTTCCTGTGTTGAAACCTCATCAAACAGATTATCCTTTAAAATTGTCAAATTATCGTGCTCAGAAATCCCATATCTTTCATCAAAATATTCAAACTTCGATTCCTTTACAATAATTTTATTAAAATTAATATTCTCATTTAAAAACTTTTCCCCTTCAGCCTTAAAAATGCTGTTTTCATCACGATACTTCTTTTTATCCAGCTTTTTTAGCAATTTATAAAATTTGTTATCTGAACTCGCTATTACATCTCTCATTTTCTATTTTTTCACTTTCTATTTTCTAAACTTAAAAATAATATTTTTTATTAATATACTCAAACATATTCAAAATTAAACTATTAAAAATCATATAAATTTTAGGATTTGGGTAAAATAGTCATAACTTTTAAGTTTTGTTTTAAGCCACTTTTATTACAACAAGGGGTCAAAGCCCCTTGCTAAAATAACTATTTAGTTTACTTATATCCTAGTTTGATTTTAAATAATTCAAATATAATCAAAAATTATTTTTTAAATTCTTTATAAATTTTATTTTTATCTCTTATTGTAACTCCATCACTTGTCTCAATTATCTTAAAACTTTCTGGGTCTGCACCTTTAATTTCCCGATCTTCAATATACACTTTATTCTTATCTTTTGCATAACCAAACATTAACTGTACAAATGATGAAGTATCAGCCCCTTCTACTTTGGCAAAAACTTTATTTGGATTTAATTCATCTAATCTAAATGCGTCAAAATAATAAACTCCATTTTTATCTTGAAAATAACCCGCAGACTCAGATTCATACGAATTATCAGCATTAGAATATTTAAAAGAATTTGTATCAAAATTTAAAGGAACTATTTCATATACTTCTTTACCAGCTTTATTTTTTAACACATAAACTTTATCTTTAGTTTTTAAGAAATAAATAATATCTTCATTATTTTTAAAGTCACGGCCCACAAATTCAAATCCATCTGGATTTATACCTTTCATTTTATTTCCATAATAATAAACATTGTTTTTATCTCTTGAAAATTCATCATTCAAAACCTCAAAACTATTTCTATCTGCACCTGCTATTTTTTTCAAGTCCATTTTATACAATTCATTTTCATAATACACGTTATTTTTATCACGAAAATAATTTCCCGAATAACTAAACGTTTCAAAAGTTTTAGAATCTACTTTAGGATTTTTTACAACAGCTGTTTTTACACTTTTTAGCTCACCAGTTTCTTCATCAAATACTGCAATAAGTTTATATATATTCTTATTATCATTTAAAAAATTGACTGGTAAATTTGGTCTGTTAACAAGTCTTGTAACTTTAAATCCAGCTGAACTTATATCATTTAATTTTCTTCCTGCGTAATAAACATTTTTCTTGTCATACGAAAAACCATTTTCTTCTCCAATAGTAAAACTGTTTTTATCCACATCCTGCAACTGCACAACATTGTATCCTGCGTAATAAACATTATTTCTGTCTTTAGAATAATCACTATTTTCCATTACTTCAAAAGTATCTTTATCAGCATTTTTTATTATTTTAAGATAACCAGCTTCCTTATACGGTGTCATCACATATACATTTTTATCATCTTTTCCATAAACAACCATACTTGGACTGCTTAAATAATTTTCTATTATTTCAAATTTATCAGGATTTTTTATATTCACTTTTTCTCCCAAATAGTAGACTTCATTTCCATTTTTAATCAAATTACTATCCAAAACTTTAAAATCTTTTTCATTTATTTTCCCAAGATTTTTAACATCTCCAAAGTAATAGTACAAATTATTTTTATCTCTGGCGTAATTTGTTTCAGGAATTCTTCTAAAAGTTTGAGGATCTGCATCTTTTATAATGTCTACTGCAGCATACACATTTTTATCATCCTTTGAATACATTCCATCCTCAATTATTTTAAATGTTTTTGGATTCGTACCTTTAATTTTTTCTCCTGAATAATAGACCGCATTTTTGTCTTTTGCATAACTATGGTCTCCTTCCAGAACTACAAATGAATTTACATCTGCATTTGAAATTTTGTCTGAATCATAATACACATTTTTATCATCTTTTGAATAATATTCATTCAAAACTTTTATTGTTTTTGGATTTGCTCCATTTATTTTGTGAATCCATTCATTAATTGGTCTGTAAACATTATTCTTATCTCTTGAATAATACTGTGGCAGCACTTCAAAAGTTTTACTGTCCACATCTTCAAACGATTTATTTCCTGAAAAATAAACATTTTTCCTATCCTTTGCATATTTATCATTCAGTATTTTAAACGTTCCTAAATCCACATTTTCAACTTTAAATTCTGAATCATCTTCTTCACTGTATTTGTAATAAACTGCATTATCCTTTTTCACATATTCTGCCATTCCTAAATTAGCTAAAATAAATACTCCAACAATAATTTTAAAAAATTTACTTTTCATAAAAAATCCCTCCAAATCCTTTTTTAAATAATTTATTCAACAGACCTATTTGATAACTTAATTTTTTTATTTCACGAAAGGGCAAAAACCCTTGCTTCAGAATATTTGTTTTATTAAATTCTAAGTTTACAAACAAGTCTAATAAACGCTTAAAAACATTTAAAACCCTTCAAAATTGAATTAGATAATTAAAAAGAATTTTAGCAGGATAATTATGATTTTCTAAATTCTTTTTTAAAGCAGTTTTACTAAAATATAAATAAAATAATTTTTACTTGTCACTCACAATCATTTTTATAAACTCTATTTTTATCCTTAACTACAACTCCCTCATCTTCCAGTACGACAGTAAAACTTGACACATCCACCCCTTTAAATTCCTTATATTTACAATAAGCTCTATTCTTATCTTTGGAATATCCATATCCAAATGCTTTAAATGTTGGAATATCAGCCCCTTCTAGTTTAATAAAGGCATTCTGCACATCCTTTGCTTCCGAATTTAATAATTTTCCATAATCAAGATAATAAATCCCATTTTTATCTTTAAAATAATTGCTTGTATCTTTATTTGCTATATCAAATGAAGCACTGTCAAAATTTAAAGGTACTATCTCATAATCTCCTGTCCCAGTTTCATCTTTCCAAAAATATACACCATTTTTATTTTTTACAATATCTGAACCGACAAATTTAAATCCTTCTGAACTAATATTCTCAATTTGTTTTCCAAGATAATAGACTCTTTTATTATCCTTTGCAAAAAAATTATCCATTTCGACAAAGCTGCTCCTATCACTACCTTCGACCTTTTTCAGTTCCTTCTTATTCATATCATAATAAAAAACGTTGTTCTTATCTCTGTAATAACTCCCCGTATATTCCTTAACAAGTTCAAAGCTCGGAGCATCCACTTTCACATTTGTTACATTAGACAATTTTATATTTTTCAAATTATATCTTTCATCATCAAATCCATAAGTAAATTTATACAAATTCCTGCTGTCTGTCAAAAAAGCAATTTTTTCAGAATCTCCAGAGTTAACAGTAAAATCAATAATTTTAAATCCTTGTGGACTTATTCTGTCTAACTTTTTTCCATAAAAATAAACACTGTTCTTATCATGCGAAAAGCCATTTTCTCCAATAGTAAAACTGTCTTTATCTACATTTTTCATTTGTACAACATCAGAATGTGTAAAATAAATATTGTTTTTATCTTTTGTATACATACTGTTTTTCATTACTTCAAAAGAATTTACATCTGCATTTTTTATTATTTTGCTTGAATAAGTTTCATCAAATTTTGAAATTGCATATACATTTTTATCATCTTTTCCATAAATAAAATTTGGAAAGTTATAATATTTACTCAAAATTATTTCAAAAGTTTCTGGACTTTTTATATTCAATTTTTTCCCTTCTGCAAAAATTCTATTTCTATTTTTTACCACGTCAATTCCATCAGAATATAAAATTTTAAGAGTTTTATTGTCAATTTTATCAATTTTTACTTCCCGATAATAAAGATTATTTTTATCCTTTGAATAATACGTTGTTTCAGGAAGTCTTTCAAAAGTTTTTGAATCTGCCTCTTTTATTTTGCGTCCTCCAATAAAGACACTATTTTTATCTTTTGAATACATCTGAACAAGATCACTAGGCTCTAAAATAACTTCAAAAGATTTTGCATCAGCTCCTTTTATTTTTTCACCAAGAAAGTAAACATTATTTTTATCTTTTCCATAAGCTACGTTTCCCTCTATGGCTTCAAAAGTAGCTACATCAACATTTTCCATCTTTTGTCCAAAATTCAAAAATACATTTTTATCATCCTTTAAATAAACCTGATTTAATATTTTTATCGTATCAGGATTCGCATCCTTTATTTTATCAGAGCCACTGTACACATTATTCTTGTCTTTTGCGTAATAATCAGGCATTATTATCTGAAATGTACTTTTATCAACATCGTATATCGGTGTTCCAGCATAATAAATATTATACCTGTCCTTTGAATAACTTTCATCAATTGCTTCAAAACTGTCCAAATCCTGAACATATTCAACTTCAAAAAAACTTCCTCCAATATACAGTTTACCATTATTTCTAAAATACAAAAGTTTATCCTTATTTTTGTAAAGTTTGAAATCCTTTGGATTTATCTCCATTTTTTCATCATAATTATAAATATATTTTTTATCTTTCCCATTGACTTCCCCAATTACCTGAAAAGTCTTAACATCAGCATCTTCTAGCTTCTTGTCAATACAAAAAACATTTTTACTATCTTTCCCATAAATATCATTTAATTTCACAAATGTCTTAAAATCTGCGTCTTCCACTTTTCTTTCATCAGTCTGCGATATTTTATCCATATAGTAAACAGCATCATCTTTTTTTATATACTCAGCCATTCCCAAATTTGCCAAAAGAAAGACAAGCACAACAATTTTAGAAAACTTATTTACCATAAATTTCCTCCAGAATAAAAATTTTACTTCTTCTATTTTAATTTAACTGGCAATTTTTCCCCACCTAAAATATGATAATGAATATGTAAAACTTCCTGTCCGCCATTTTCTCCAATATTAGTTATAACTCTATAACCATCTTTATCTATCCCTAAAATTCTTGCCACTTTTGCCACAGTCAACTGCAGTTTTCCAAGTAACAAAGCATCTTCTTCAGTTGCCGCATCCAAACTTTTGATTTCCTTTTTTGGAATTACAAGCACGTGAACTTTCGCCGCAGGATTTATATCATGAAAAGCCAAAAACTCATCATCTTCATACACAATATTTGCAGGTATTTCCTTATCTATTATTTTTTTAAAAACTGTTGACATAAAAATCACTTCCCTTTTTTATTTTTCTTATTATTTTTTAATTTTAGCAAGGGATCTTAACCCCTTGCCATTTTTTAAAAAGTTACTGCTATTTTTAACATTTACTAATTACTGTTCAATTTTCCCAACTCTTCTAGCATGTCTGCCACCTTCAAATTCGGTATTTATAAAAGTTTCAACACAGGCCAATCCCAAGTCTTCTCCCAAAACTCTAGCTCCCAAAGCGATTATATTCGCATCATTATGAAGTCTTGAAAGTCTTGCCGTATATTCATTGTGACAAAGAGCAGCACGAATTCCATTTATTTTATTTGCAGCAATAGAAATTCCAATTCCAGTTCCACAAATTAAAATCCCAAAATTCGCCTCTTTATTTATAATTTTTTTACTAACTTCCTTCGCAATATCAGGATAATCAACTGAATCTAATGTATCAGTTCCCACATTTATAATTTCATGCCCTTTACTTCTAAGTGCCTTCATAATTTTATTTTTAAATTCTACACCCGCATGGTCATTTCCAATTACTATTTTCATTTGTAAAGCCTCTCTTCTTTATTTTTTATAATAATTTTAAATTTTATTTTCTTAATCTTTTAAAATATTTGTCCTACCAAATTTTAAATATATATTTAAATTTCCCTTTTAAACAATGAATTTTGTAATTATACAAATATTTTATTCAATTATTTAGTAATTTTCTCCAGCAATTCATTTGAAATTCTCTTTAATTTCCCATTTTCATCCACAAAAACATTCACAGTTTCAGCCTTTGCCTTTAAAACTCCATCTAAATTATACATTTCATAAGAAAATCTAATCTTAATATTATTTATTTCCTCAATCTTTACAAAAATCTCAATTTCCTCATCATACTTTGCCGAATTAACATATTCAATATTCAGTGTCTTTACTGGCAAAATAAATCCCATATCCTCCATATTTTTATATGGAAAAACATCCCTAAAATACTCAGTTCGTGCCATTTCCATCCATTTCAGATAATTTGAATGGTACACAACTCCCATTTTATCAGTATCATAATAGTAAACTCTAAGTTTAAAGCTCTTTTTCCTTAAGTTGCAAGTTTTCATAAATTCACTCCTTGATTATTATAAAATCTAGTGTTATTTTATTTGAATATTTTTTCAAACTTACATTTCCTTAACTTCAATTTTTATACTTTTTTTATCTTTTTTCCCAATTGATGACATAAGAACTCTAAGTGCTGTAATGATTCTTCCATTTTTACCAATAACTTTTCCCATATCCTCCTTTGTCACATTAATTGTAATATCTACAAACTTCCCTTTTTCATTACTTTCAATCGTATAACTTTCAGTCGAATCCAATAAATTCTCAATCCAAAAATCTACAGTTTCAAAATACTTGCTCATTTATTTTTTCCCTCCATTTTTTATCCAAAATTTATATTTTCTTACGGTTATTATACCATATTTTCAATATTCTTATCAAATTTTGTTTTTAAATTTAATATTTATTAATTTAATATTTTCAAAATAATAAAGCAAAAAAATATAATTTTATTACAGTTGATTGGAGTATTTTTTTATGTTATAATACTTTTTGATTACTTAAATAAATCAAGGCTAATATGAACTTTAAAAGGAGTTACAGATAATGAATTTAGAAAATGATCTCGATGACAAAAATACGATAAATAATGAAGCAAATGCTGATAAAATCGCCTCTACTTCCCTTGGAAGCGCAGTTTGTGAAACAGTTTTACCATCGGTTCCACTTCAGCCATTAGAAACCATTGAAAAAAGCATACAAAAAAAATATCGTTCAGCACTTTGGACACCATTTGTGCGAGCCTTAAAGGAATTTGAGATGGTAAAGGATGGAGATAGAATTGCAGTGGCTATTTCTGGCGGAAAAGACAGCCTCTTGCTTTCAAAGCTGTTTCAAGAATTGAAAAGAGCCAGCAGAACTAACTTTGAAGTGGTTTTTATTTCAATGAATCCAGGATTTAATCCTGCTAATTTAAATAATTTGAAAAAAAATCTAAAACATCTAAATATCCCGTGTGAAATTTATGATGACAATATCTTTGAAATTGCCGAAAAAATCGCAAAAGACTATCCTTGCTATATGTGTGCCAAAATGCGTCGTGGCAGCCTTTATACAAAAGCAACTTCACTTGGCTGCAATAAACTTGCACTTGGACACCATTTTGATGACGTTATTGAAACAACTCTTATGAGTATGTTTTATATGGGAAAATTTGAAACAATGCTGCCAAAATTAAAGTCCGATAATTTTAACATAGAATTGATACGTCCCCTATTTTATGTTGAAGAAAAGGCAATTATAAAATGGGTACGAAATAACGGAATCCTTCCGATGAACTGCGGCTGTACAGTCGCTGCCGAAAGGACTTCAAGCAAGCGCCGTGAAACAAAGGAATTAATTGCACAACTTGTAAAAAACAATCCAGACATAAAAAAACGTATCATTCAGTCAACTCAAAATGTAAATTTAGAAAAAATACTAGGCTGGAAGAATTCAAATGGAAGATACTCGTATTTAGATAATTTTTAAAAAGAAAGGTAAAAGTAAATTATGGAAAATAAAGAAAAAAATATAACAAGCTGGGAATATATTATTCAAACAAAAAAAGAATACATTGATTTTATCAACAAAGTCATTGAAGCTTACGACGGTTTAGGAAATGTTAGAACACTTGATAACCAGAGCGGTCTGATAAAAATTCTTACAAATTCATATCTTTTAGATGATATGGATAAAGCGATTGAAACGTTAAAACAAAAAAATATCGAAATGGAAGTACTAGAAAAAAGAGAATGGCTTGGAGTGTTATAATTCCAAGCCTTTTATAATTCAAATATAATAATCGAAAAATAGCTTATAAACTAAGATTAGTTTATTTACACTCTTTTTCTTTTTTATCTTCTACATTTTTATTATCAGCCTCTGATTCAATTCCAGAAACTGACTTTTTAAATTCCCGAATCATTTTTCCTATAGCTTCTCCCAGTTCAGGCAGTCTTTTAGGTCCAAAAATAAGTAATGCACCAAGTATAAGAACTATTAATCCTGGTGCTCCTATATCTCGAAAAATTCCCATTTTTAATCATCCCTCCTTTTTTTGTAGACATATTTACAAACAGAAATACTCACTTCATAAAGTAAGATTAATGGTGCTGCCATTGTTAAATCGCTTATAAAATCAGCTGGTGTCAGAACGACTGCAACTACGAGCAAAATAAAGTAGCCATATCGCCTGTTTTTTATTAAATATTGCGGCGTCAAGATATGCAGCGAGGTTAGAAATGCCACAATAACGGGCAATTCAAATATTACACCAAGCGGTAACGATGTATGCAATACATGTGCATCATCCGCACAAGCCTGAATGCAAATATCTCCACCTTTATACTTGTCCTTTATCTGATCTCTCGGAAAATGTGGCAAATCTTTAAATTCTTCCATTTTCTTATTATCCAGCTTCAATTTATCTAGAAAAGACGGACTTATTCCAAAAGTTATTGTCAAACGGTACGGATTTAATCCCACTGTTTCTCCTGTATCTATCGGAGGAACTAGATGATTTGCAAGTTCTGGTGCTACAAGTTCACCCTTCATAAGTTTTTCAGAATAATCTGTCCAGTCCTTGAACATCTGCTTTATTTCTTCCCTATCCGTAGAATGTAAATCTAATACCGCAAAATAAACATTTTTCTGAACAGGAGTAGCAATTCCTGACTGATGTTCTCCATAAAATGAAATTTCTTCATTTCCAACAACTTGATTTGCCTTGCCGCTAAACATATTTGCAAAAATTGCACCCGCTCCGCTCGCTCCAATTGCAGCACCTGCTCCAACCATTCCTGCTTTTTTCAAAAAATCACGACGTGATATTTTTTTATCAAACCATTTTTTTTCATTTTCATCACTCATTATTTTACCTCTTTTTATACTGTAAGTTTTATTTAGATGTGTTCAATAATCTAAATGTTAATTTTAACAAAGGGAATTAATTCCCTATTTAATAATAGTTAAACATATTAGATATGTTTGATAACCTAAGTTTTTTTATCTATACAAGGGGTCAAGACTCCTTGCTTCAAGATATTTATTTTATTAAATTCTAAGTTTGTATAGTTATCGAACAGGTCTATTAGTTACCGAATAAGTGTATTATTTCTTAGGAGTTGCGTCTATTACAATTCCCATTTGCGATAAAGGTTCTCCAAGTTTAGTAACTGCTTCAGCTAGAGCTTTTGTATCTTCTGGCTTCAACTCTGTGTATAATTTATAATTTTTATCATCTGTCATATATTTGTCAAGAAGTGCATTTACAGCTTTAAATTCAGTATCTAAAGTTGTTACGAGCTTAGCATCTTTTTGTTCTAATTTAGTTCTGAACAGTTCAAAAATTTTCTGAGCCCCTTCGATATTCGCTCTAAAGTCGTATAAATCAGTATGCGAGAACACTTCTTCTTCTCCAGTAATTTTTTGAGTCGAAACTTCATTTAACAGGTCAATTGCTCCTGTAACCATTAAATCAGGCGTTACTTCAATTGTGGCAATTTTTGCCTTTAGCTCCTTAATGTCGTTTACAAGATCGTCTGCGTATTTTTCAGTTCCTTTTGTAGTGTTTTGCTCCCACAGTATTTTTTCAATTCTATGAAATCCTTTCCAGCCTTCCTCATTTTTAAATTCTTCCTTGAAGTCTACAAGACGGTAATCTATCTTAATATCCGATTCTCCAAAACTTTCAGCGATAGGCTCAGATCTTTCATAATCCATACGGATTAGCGGATAAACTTTTTTAGCTTCATCTAATTTCCCAGTCTTTAATAATTGTGCAAAATTTTCTGTATCCTTTAAAAGTATATCAATCTGACCTTCAACATATTTTTTATATTCAGAAGTTTCCTTGCTTAAATCAGTTTTCCCTTGTTCAACTGTCTTTCCAGCTGTTGTACCAGCCTTTCCACCTTCCTTTGCTCCAGTATCTTTGCCACAGCTTATCGCCATTAATGCTCCAATAAGCAATAAAATTCCCATTTTTTTTATAAAAAATTCCTCCCAATTTATATTTGCTATATTATACTCATTATTTTATTATTTATAAAGTAAAAATATTTGATTTACAAAATTTTTTGCTAAAAAAATTATTATATAACTAAAAAAGTCCTCAACAATCTAGAGAACTTTTTATTTTTTATTCAATAAAATATAGGCAATTTAACCTTCCAAAATCCCAATAAAATCAATAAATCCTTGCACAGAAAATTCTTCTGCTCTAGCCAATTCTGTTTTGCCAACTTTTTTCAAGCATTCTTTTACAAAATCTTTTGAAAATCCTAAATTCGATAAATTATTAGAAATACTTTTTCTCTTATTTGAAAACGCTTCTCTCAAATATTTAAAATATTTTTCTTCTGAAATTTGACTTTCATATTTTTTATTTTTTAAAATTTTTATTCCTAAAAATGCTGAATCAACTTTTGGAACAGGATCAAATTTTTCTTTTGGAACAGTAAACAAATATTCTGCTTCAGCGTAAAATTGAACAGCATGAGTAAGCAGGCTCATATTTTTGCTATGAGGCTGTGAAGCAATCCGTTCTGCCACTTCCTTTTGTACCATCAAATAAATTTCATCAATATTTTCACGATATTCAAGCAATTTGTTAATAATTGGCGAAGTTATGTAATACGGAATATTTGCTACAACTTTCACATCTTTTTTATTTTCAAAAAAATCTTTCAAATCTGCTTCCATAAAATCCTGATGAATCAACTTAAAATTTTCCTTTTTTTCAAATTTTTTACTCAAAAACGGAATTAAATCATCATCTATTTCAAAAGCAGTCAAAAATTTAGAATTTTCAATTAATTTTTCTGTTAAAAATCCTAATCCTGGCCCAATTTCCAGAACTTCCGTTTCTTTGTCAATATTCGCCACATTTAAAATTTCATCCGACAAATTGCTGTCATTTAAAAAATTCTGCCCATACTTCTTTTTAGCCTTATGACTTTCATTTTCAAAATTTTTATCTCTTTTCTTATATTTTTTATTTTTCCCCTTCAATTTTACTCCTTACTCAAATACTGATGGTTCAGCAACTCCTATATATTCCAAATTTCTATAATTTTCATTAAAATCAAGCCCATATCCAACAACAAATTCATTTGGAATTTCAAATCCAACATATTGCACATCAACTTCAACTTCTCTTCTTTCAGGCTTATCTAAAAGTGTGCAAAGCGATATTTTCTTAGGGTTTCTGCTTCCCAAAATTTGCAATACTTTTTTTAACGTAAATCCTGAATCAATAATATCTTCAACTACCAGAACATTTTTCCCGCTAATCGTACTTCTCAAATCCTTTAAAATCTTAACTTCTCTAGAACTTTGAGTCCCTTCCCCATAACTGGAAGCCTCAATAAAGTCAATTTCAAGCGGCAATTTTATTTCCCTAATCAAATCAGCCATAAACACAATAGATCCCTTCAATAGCCCTATCACTATTAACGGCTCATTTTCATTTTTAAAATCTTCAGTAATCTTTACTCCCAGTTCCTTTACCTTTTTCTGAAGTTCTTCCTTCGTAATCAACTGTCTTTTTATTCCAAATTCAAAATCTCTGTTCATATTTTCCTCCCTGTTATTTTTATTTCATTCATTTGTAAAAATCTAAAAATCTAACAAACACAGTTTTATGCTTGATTTTCTTATCTCTCTTCGCTCCTTGACAAAGAATCTTGGTTCTTTGTGATTAATAAATATTATTGCTGTTTGATATTACCACTTTTATTTTTACAATTGCCTAATTTACATTTTATAATTACTTATAAAATTCCATAACCTTTAGTCAATACAGTGGACTACTCCCGCTTTTAGAAGCGTAAGACTTCTTGCTATCTTTATGGTTAAATAAATATTATTACTGCTCAAATTTAATAATACCCTAAAAATTTAAAATTTTTTAATTCGTACTATTGACTTTTTTAATTTTTGTGCTATAATACTAATGTCAAGGGAAAGTTAAACGATGTTTAACAATCTCATGGCTGTATAGGGAAATTTGTTTTTTTGAATAAAAGACCATTTTATGAGATAGCCCAAAAAAACATTATTTATTTAATTTCCCTATATAAAAAGGGCTATCTCATAACTCAGAGTTAATCTATTTAGTAAGATTTACAAGTATAGTCCTTTTAATTAAATCTAATTCATTTAGATTTTTTTTTATTTCAATTTTTTATTAGATGTTACTCGATCTCCTATTTAGATAAAAAATTAAAATTCTTTTTTTATTATAATTCTTTTTAATTTAAAAAAAGTAATACTCAAACAGCTGCTTTTAATTTAAAAATCACCATTTGAGTATTGATTTATTTCTATTTGAATCACTATTTAACTTTTTCTACTAATTTTGCAAATTCAGCAGGATTGTTTAATGCTAAGTCTGCTAAAACTTTTCTATCAAGTTCAATTCCAGCTTTTTTAAGTCCGTTCATTAATCTTGAATAAGAAATTCCGTTTAATCTTGCAGCAGCGTTAATTCTGATAATCCACAATTCACGCATTTTTCTTTTTTTCAATTTTCTATGTTCAGTTGCATAAGCCATAGCTTTTTTAACTGCTTCATTAGCTTTTTTATAATTTGTTTTTATAGCTCCTCTATAACCTTTTGCTTCTTTTAAAACTTTTTTATGTCTTTTTCTTCTAACTATTCCTGTTTTTACTCTTGGCATATTTTTTCCTCCTTAATATTTTAGCCGTTTTCTGTTCTTTATTTATTTTTAGAACTAACTTCTGTCAATCTTTAATTTTAATTTTTCAAATAAAAAGCCGTTAATTACTATTTTAAACTGCTTTTTTTAATTTTATCTTTGAATAAAAAGTTGCAAATTTTGCTAAATCACTTTTTTCAAAAATATTTTTTTTAAAACAATTATTGGAATTATCTTCCTTCTTGTCCAGCCAATACTTTTTTGATTTTTCTTTCAGCACCTTTTGGAGCGATTACGTCTTGTCCTAGACGTTTCTTTCTTTTATGAGTCTTTTTAGTTAAGATATGGCTCTTTCCAGAGTGTCTTAAAGAAATTTTTCCACTTCCTGTAACTTTAACTCTTTTTTTTGTTCCTTTATGTGTTTTCATTTTTGGCATTTTCTTTCCTCCTAAATCACTTTTCACTTTTTTAAATTTTGCCTTTATTTTTTAGGCGATAATAAAATAAATTTTTGAATTTGCTCTTTTCCGTATTTTTTCTCAACTGTCGCAATTTCTTCAAAATGACTTGCAAACTCATCCAATACTTTAATAGCAGATTCTGCATGTAATCTTTCTCTACCTGTAAGTCTTAGACTTACTTTTACCTTATGTTCTTTGGCTATAAATTTTTCAATTTGAGAAATCTTTGTATCCTTGTCATGTTCATCAATATGAGGTTTAATTCTAATCTCTTTAACGACAATATTTTTTTGCTTTTTCTTATTTTCCTTGTCTTTCTTCGTTTTCTCATACTTGAATTTTCCATAGTCCATAATCTTACACACAGGCGGTGTTGCATTTGGTGAAATTTCAACTAAATCCAGTTCTTTTTCTGCCGCAAGCGCCAATGCATCTCGTGTAGACATTACTCCAAACTGCTCCCCATCATCACCAACAACTCTAATTTCTCTCACTCTAATTCGCTCATTCATTCGTGGCTCATCAGATCGGTTATTCCCTCTTATAAAAAACACCTCCTAATTTTTTTACAATAAAAAAACAAGATATAAGAAACCTTGCTCAATAGTTATCATATAAATAAATCTCGCAATAAAATCAGCACAATAAAAATACTCATTTCATTACAAAATATCAAATAACTAATACCCAACTCATCCTAAAATAGAACCGACCATTCTATTTCTATTTGGAAAATCAATCCAAAACCTGAATATATTGATGGAAAGGTGAGAAACAATGTTTCTACTTCTAATTTAATTACTAAAATAGTTTATCATATTTTATTATATTTTGCAAGGAAATTTTGAATTTTTTACTCCATATTAATTTTATTATGCCATTTTCTAGGTAAATCTATTAATATTTCTGGTTTTTTACCAATCCATTCCTTATAAAAATCTTCTATATTAATACCATTTTGTTCCAAATAATTTTCAAATTTTTCTTTGGTTTCTTCATTAAAATGTTTATAGTACAGCCAAAATGTATTTTCGATACTACTTTTAATAAATTTTATAATCAATTCATAATCAAACTCTACTTGTGCTTTTTCTAAAGCATTATAATAGTCATTTCTATTTTCATTTTTTATTATTGTTATCGGATAACCATTTTTCATCAGCTCCAAATTCATCAAAAGCCTTCCTGTCCGCCCATTTCCATCATTAAACGGATGTATTTTTTCAAATTCTGCATGAAATTTAGCCACTTTTTCAACTATATTCTCTTTACTTTTTAAAAAATTATCTATAAGTTCTTGCAGTTTTTCTTCCACCTGATAAAATGGAGTTGTCTGAAATTTCGCTCCCAATATTATATTATTTTCCTGCTTAAATTTTCCCCTATTTTTAAAGTCATCATTCAGCACTAAAGCATGAAATTCACGTATAATCCTAACCGATAATGACTCTTTTGTCTTTAAAACATCATTTAAAAAATCCAGTGCATATTCCTGCCCTTTTACTTCATTATGTTCTTTTAACGATTTTCCCTTTATTGTTACCCCATATTGAAGAATTATATCCGTTTCACGCAAAGTTAAAGTATTACCTTCTATGGCATTTGAATTATATATAAATTCTGTCTTCAAATAATTTTGAAGTTTTTTCAAAATACCTTCATTTAACGGACGTTCCTTATCTAAAAATTCTTTAAAAATTTCAATCATTTTATTACCCCTTTCCTGCAAAATATTCTACAATATTAAGTATATCAAAGATTTTTTTAGAATACAATTAAAAGATTTTTATGGACAGAGCAAAAAAATTTAACTCCAAAACCTCCTCAATTCCCCTACCTATAAATTATACCCAATCTTAAAGTGCTATTCAAGAAAATATTCAAATCTTATTTTTAAAAAAATTCTTATATTTTAATTCAAATGAAAAAATATACACATATAACTTTAAAAAATAAATTTTTTAGAGTATAATAATATAAAAAATAAATTTTTAGAAAAGGAATAAACTATGAAATATATTTATAATATTGACGGGTTAAAAAATCACGATGAAAATAGTGCATTTGAAGAAAAAATTGGGAAAAAGGCTCAAAATTTATTTGAACTGGCGATTCATGGGTTTAATGTGCCTGATTTTTCGGTGATTACTAATAGATACTTTAAGGAAGTTATATTGGATGAAATAAGGGAATATTGTAAAAGTGAAATAACAGATTGGGATAGTGTTTTTGAGGGAGATAGTGAAGAAAAAATTGGAAATATGATTGAAGTTATAAAAAATCATAAGATTAGGGAAGAATTTAAAAGGGAGATTGAAAAAATTGTAAAAGATGGGAGCTATTATGCTGTCAGGTCATCTTCGGTTGAGGAAGACAGCAGTAATTTTTCGTTTGCTGGACAGTTTGAAACATATCTTTATGTGAGAAAAGAAAATATGCTGAAAAAAGTAAAGGAAGTTTGGATTTCTTCGTTTTCTTCTCATGTGATGAGATATAGGAAAGAGGGAAAAATAAATAACGAGGTAAATGTTCCGGCTGTAATAATTCAGGAGATGATTAATTCTGAAAAGGCTGGAGTTGGATTTAGCGTAAATCCTGTTAATGGGGATCATGATGAAATTGTTATTTCTGGGACTTTTGGATTAGGGACAAGTATTGTGGATGGAGATGAGAATGGGGATCTGTTCATTTATAATAAGGAAACTAAGGAAATAAAAAAAGAAATAGGGATTAAGAAGGTGAAGCAAAGCCTTGATTTTGAAAATCATGGGATAAAAGTTGAAGAAATAAATGTTGAAGATGAGGTTTTAAATGATGCTGAAATTACGGAACTGGGAGAAAATATTATAAATATTGAAAAATATTATGGAAAGCCTCAGGATATGGAATGGGCATTTGAAAAGGGAAAACTATATATATTGCAGTCAAGACCTATAACTACACTGAAAAAAACAGGTAAAAAAACATATAACACAATAATATGGGATAACAGCAATATTGTAGAAAGTTATCCTGAGATTACGTTGCCACTTACATTCAGCTTTATAAGAAAGGCATATTCTGATGTTTATAAAAGATTTTCAGAAATAACGGGAGTTCCTGCTAAAGTTGTGGAAAGTTATCAGGATGTTTATGATAATATGCTTGGATTGCTGAAAGGGCGAGTTTATTACAACTTGATAAACTGGTATAAACTTTTGATGCTGTTTCCAAATTCTAAAGGCAATAGTAAATTTATGGAACAGATGATGGGGGTAAAAAAAGAATTGTCTGAAGAAAATCTGAATGAGAATTTGCTGGAAGCTGAAGGGAAAATGACTGGATGGG
Organism: Leptotrichia wadei; assembly: GCF_007990445.1. Lineage (NCBI taxonomy): Bacteria > Fusobacteriati > Fusobacteriota > Fusobacteriia > Fusobacteriales > Leptotrichiaceae > Leptotrichia > Leptotrichia wadei. Next base: position 842,950 of record NZ_AP019841.1, on the reverse strand, counting down.
AAAAATTTAGAAATAAACTGGAAAAATCTAAGGCTGGATTTACCTTGTTTATGAATATGTTCCTTATTGAAAAAAAGGCTGAAAAATTTTATAAAATTATAGCTGAAAATCTTAATGGGGAAAAAAGTAATTTGAACAAAAAAAATATAAAAGAGCTGAAAAAATATTACAAATTTCTTGAAAATAAATTTTTAAAAAACTGGGAAATACCAATTATAAATGACTTTCTTGTAATGGTCTGGTTTGGACTTTCAAAGAAAATGGCTGAAAAATATATAAAGGAAGATTTTGAAAAGGCACATAATACACTTATTGCTCAAGAAGGAAACAGCATGATTAGTGTTGAACCATCGAAATATATAAAAAAAATGAGCCTTATGATAAAAAATGACAAATCTTTAAAAGATGAAATAGGAAATATAATAAACAAAAACGAAAAATCACTTGTTGAAATATTTAAATTAACTCAAAATGCAGAATTTAATTCTACTTTGAATGAATATATGGAAAAATTTGGTGACAGGACAGTCCACGAACTAAAACTGGAAGCACCAACATTAAGGGAAGAGCCTTTATTTTTAATAAAAATGATATATTCGCTTTCAATAACAGAAAATGTTCAGGAACATACTAAGAGAAACATATTGGAAGAACAGAAAAAAATATATGACAACCTGAAAATAAATCCTATAAAAAAATATTTATTGAAAAAAACTTTATTTTATGCAAAAAAATTTATACGATTAAGGGAAAATTTGAGATATGAACGGACAAAGGTTTTTGGAACAGTCAGAAAGATTATGAAAAAAATGGGAGTACATCTAAAAAATAATAACCTTATAAATAATGAAAAAGATGTATTCTATCTTACTGTCGATGAAATTTTTGGACTTATTGACGGCTCAATAATTGATGTTGACTTAAAAAAACTTATAGAACTGCGAAAAGAAGAATATAAAAAATACGAAACAGAGGCAATTCTTCCTGATAGATTTTTAACAAGAGGATTCCTAGGAGAAAACTTTTATTATGAAGATTTGGCAGGAAATTCTCAACTCGACGAAAATACTTTGCAAGGGACTGGATGTAGCAAAGGAATTGTAAAAGGAAAAGTAAAAATTGTCTTAAATCCTATGGATACTCAAGTTGAAGACGGAGATATCGTCATTACAAAATCTACAGATCCAAGCTGGGTTATGGTTTTTCCTTTATTGAAGGGACTTATAGTAGAAAAGGGAAGCCTTTTATCCCACAGTGCAATTATTTCACGGGAAATGAACATCCCTGCCATAGTAGGAGTACAAGGGGCAACAAGTATTCTGAAAACAGGAGATATGGTTCAATTTGACGGAAGTACGGGAATTATTAAAAAATTGAATGGTTGATTTTTATTAAAAATTTAAAATTACAAACAAATTAGGAGGAACATAATTGAAAAGTGAAGTAAAAGAAAATAAAGTTGATTTTTCATTGATAAGATATTCCCAATGCTGGGAAGATACGGAAGTATTATTGGAAAGTCTTGATATAAAAGAAAAGGATGTATGCTTTGGGATCTTGTCGGCAGGAGATAATGTATTTTCAATGCTTGCTGAAAATCCTGAAAAAGTGGTGGCTCTCGATATAAGTTTTCCCCAAATTGCTCTTGCTAAACTTAAAAGGGAAATTTTTAAAAATTTTGATTATGAAAAAATGCTGGAATTTATGGGAGTAAAAAATTCTGCTGAAAGAATTAGGATGTATGATAAAATACGTGAAAAACTTGATAAAGATGTGAGAGATTATTGGGATCTTAATAGAAAAGCGATTGAAACTGGGGTGATTCATATTGGAAAATTTGAAAAATTCTTTAAAATTTTTAGGGAAAAAATACTTCCTTTGATACATAATAAAAAAAGAGTGGAAGGGCTTTTTGAGAAAAAGTCGAAACAGGAAAGAGAGGAATATTATAATAAGCATTGGAATAATTTTAGATGGAAACTGATGTTTAAATTATTTCTTTCTAAATCTGTAGTTGGAAAATTTGGAAGAGATAAGGAATTTTTTAGGTATGCAGAAAAAGATATTTCCAAAGAAATGAAGGAAAGAAGCAGGTATGCTCTTTGCGAGCTGGACAGCTATGAAAATCCTTATATTCATTATATTATGATGGGAAATTACCGTTTAGACTGCTTGCCTTACTTTTTAAGAAGGGAAAATTTTGAAAATATTAAGAAAAATCTTCACAAATTGGAAATTGTTCAAAATTCTGTGGAAGAATATCTTGATGAAATAGATTTTAAAATAAATAAATTTAATTTAAGTGATATATTTGAATATATGTCTTTGGAAAATTATAGAAATTTGATGAAAAAAATTTATGATAATGCTGATAATAGTGCAATATTGGCATACTGGAACTTGATAGTGGAAAGAAATTCATCAAAATTAGATTATAAAGAAAATGAAATGAAGGAAAATATAGAAAACGGGAAAAATAACATTTGGAAAAATTTTCAAAGAATGGAAGAATTTGATAAAAAACTTCATGAGAAGGATAAAACGTTTTTTTATAATGATTTTGTAGTTGAAAAGGTGATAAAATATGGAAATAACTAAGATGATACTTGTTTTTATTGGTTTTATAATGTTTTTTCTTTTGCTAAATAAACTTGAAAAAAGTGAAACGTTAAATTCAGAACTTATACGGAAAATTTTACATATAGGTTCGGGATTTGGGGGACTGGCTCTTCCGTTTATATTTGAGAAAAAAAGTTCGGTTATGATACTTGGAGTGATTTTTCTTGCAGTGCTTATTTCCATTAGGCTGATAAAAAATAGAATATCTGGATTTAGAAAAGTTCTGGAAACAAAAAACAGGAAAACATTTGGAGATATATATTTTATTATAAGTATTTTAGGATTATGGATTGTGTCAAGTGAAGATAAAATAATGTATTCACTTCCGCTTATAATACTTATGTTTTCCGATGCCTTTGCGGCTCTTATCGGAGAATTTTATAGTAAATATAAGTTTGATACGGGATTTGGAACAAAGTCGGTAGAAGGATCTGTGACATTTTTTCTTACAACATATTTTATTTGCATAAATTTCTTTTTATTTTTCAGTAACATTAAAAGTATAAATATCGTGCTTGTTTCACTGCTTTTAAGCATTCTTGCAATGATTCTTGAAATGATTTCGTGGAATGGGCTGGATAATATTTTTGTCCCGCTTTTCGTATATTTGTTCCTAAAATTAAACTTATATTTAACAGCGAGAGAACTTATGTATAAACTTTGGGTAATAGTTATGCTTCTTATAATTATAATATTAAATAGAAAAAAAACTACTCTTACAAAAGTTGCCCAAACTGCAAGTTTATTTTTCCTTTACATCGTTATGATTATAGGCGGAATAAAATGGGTCGTTCCACCATTAATAATGTATCTTGGATATTATCATTTTACGCCAAAAGTTAAAGGGCAGGTTAAGGACTCGCTAAAAGGGCTATTAGCAATAGCATTTACCACATCAATGTGGCTTGCATTAAGCATAGTAATGGATAAAAATAAAATGTTTCTTATTTATATTTTTTCATTTTCACTATTTTTTGGAATTATAAATTTAATAAGGGATAATGCCGGAAATATCTACAGGAAAACATTTAGAATGAACTTTTTGATGGAAAGCATATGTAAAGCGGCCGTTTTCTTTCTAGTAAATTATTTTATTTTGTCAAGAATTCTGGATTTTAAAATGCTAACTGGAATAGCAATTCTTATGTTTGGCGGAATATTTATTTACGAAACATGCATGAAGATTTTTTATATTTTTGAAAAGGAAAATGAACTTAGCGGAGAAAGCAAAGTATTTTTAACTTCAGGAATTGTTTTTGCTTGCTCAATGTTATTACTGGGAATAGGAATGTTATAAGATTAAAACAGGAGAAATTATAAATATGAAAATAAAAAGATATACAATAACAGAAAATAAAAAAATAAATAACGATTATCTAAAAAAATACGTTACAGAAAATGATATTTCTCAAAATGAAATAGCAAAAATTCAAATAGAACGACCATCAGAAATTATAGTTTTTCAAGATGAAGCAGGAAAAATGGCAGGAAGCCTAAATTTGTGGCACAATCGGCCAGATTATAATGAGAAAAAAACATCTTATATTGGAAACGTAATGATTTTTGAAAAATATAGAAAAGAAGAATTTGAAAAGAAAATATTTGATGAACTTTTTGAAGAATTGAAAAAAGATGGGATTGAATTAATAATTGGGCCTTTGAATGGAACTACTTGGAATACATATCGGTATGTGACAAAAACTGGAAATAGAAAGCCTTTCTTGATGGAACCTTGGAATGAAGGCTATTATGTGGAATTATTTCAAAAAACTGGATTTAATCCTCTTGCCAATTATATTTCTACAATAATGGAAAATATGAATCCTGTTAAAAGGGAAAATCTATCTAAGAAAATTGAAAAAATAAAAAAATTTGATTATTATAAGGATATAAAGGTAAAATCTGCTGAAAACGAAAATATACTAGAAATACTAAATAAAGTCTACGACTTGACAATTCAGGCATTTAAAAATAATTTTTTATATTCTGAACTGGAAAGGGAAATTTTTATAAAAATGTATATGAGATATGAAGATAAAATTGTAAAAAAATTCTTTAAAACGCTTTATCTCAAGGATGAATTAATTGGCTATGTGTTTGGAATACCTGATTATGCAGAGCTTCAGTATAAAGGAAAAATAGAAACAATGATACTTAAGACGATTGCAGTTTCTCCCAAATATAACGGAAAAGGAATGGGATATATCTTAATTGATGAACTTGTGAAGGAAACGGAAAAATCAGGTTATAAAAATGTGATTTATGCTTTGATGTATGAAAAGAATATATCTAAAAATATAGGATTGCTATTGGGAGATGAATTGAGAAGATATACTTTGTTTATAAAGGAACTTTAAATAAAAGGCGGTATAAAAATGACAATAGTTGACAAAATAAAAGAATTAAGAAGTCTTTATCCAGATAAGACAGCTTTATTTGACTTGAATACAGGCAAAAAAGTTACTTTTACCCAAATAGATGAAAAATCAAATTATGTATGTGATTATTTAAGGAAAAAAAATTTTAAAAAAGGAGATAAAATTGTAGTTTTTATTCCAATTGGAGTGGAATTTTACTTGATTTTGACAGCAATATTTAAAATGGGAATACAGGCTGTATTTATTGACCCTTATGCTGGGATTGAGCATATTAATAAATGCTGTGAGATGATTTCGCCTGATGGGATAATTGGAAGCAGAAAAACACTTTTGAAGGGATTTTTTCTAAAAGGAATCAGAAAAATTGGGAAAAAAATTAATTATATTAAAGTGATGGAATACTCTGAAAAATTTTCAATAAATGAAAATTGTCAAGTAAAAGAAAATAAAAAAATTGAGAATTATGAAAAAATTGAAGAAGATACACCAGCTCTTATCAGTTTTACAAGTGGAAGTACTGGATTTCCTAAAATTATTATGAGAACTCATAAATTTTTGCTGGGACAGCATAATGTACTTGAAAAAAATATAAAATTTGAAAAGGAAACATCGGTTTATTCTTCATTCCCAATATTTCTTTTTTCCCACATTGCCACAGGAACAACTACTTTTATTCCTGATTTAAACTGGAAAAAACCTGCAGAATCAAATTTTAAAAATATTGTTCAGCAAATAATGGAAAATAATATTCAAAATGTCATTCTCCCTCCTGCAATATTTGAAAATATCGTAAAATTTTGCAAAGATGAAAAAATAACGCTTGAAAATGTTCAAAAGGTATATACAGGTGGTGCTCCTGTTTTTTACAGCCTTATGGAAAAAATTAAAAAGGTCTTTACAAATGCAAAAATTACAGCCTTATATGGAGCTTCGGAAGCTGAGCCAATATCATCATTAAATTTTGAAGATATAACAAAAGAAGATATTGAAAATATGAAAAATGGAGAAGGGCTGCTGGCTGGGAAAATAGTTAATGAAATAGAGCTTAAAATAGAAAAACTAGAAAAATCAGACAATGTTAAAGATTCTTCAGAATTAAAAGGTGAAATACTTGTAAGAGGAGAAAATGTAGTCAATGGTTACCTAAATGTTGAAAAAAATCCTGATGAAAACTGGCATAGGACAGGAGATATGGGATATATTAACAGAAAAGGGCAACTTATACTGCTTGGAAGGGTTAAAGGAAGAATACAGATTGAAGAAAACATTTATTATCCCTTTACTGTAGAAACTGCCTTTTCATTTTGCAAAAACTTGAAAAAATCTGTTCTTACTTCAAAAGATGATAAATTATACCTCTTTGCTGAAAGAAACCCTGAATTTAAAGGAGATTTGTCTGAGGATAGTGAAATTAAAGAATTAAAAGAAAAATTTGGAATATTTAAAATAATCGAAACTGAAATTCCAATGGATAAGAGGCATAACAGCAAGACGGATTATAAAAGGCTGGAAGAGATAGTTGAAAAACTTTAAAAATTTAAATTCAGAAAGGAAATTTTATGAAAACAGAAGCAAAAGAATTAATTCAGGAGGGATTAAAATTATTTTCATTATATGATAGAAGAGCTTTGAAAAGATTCTATCTTTCAGCAGAAAAGAGTGAGGCAGACTTGTCATATCTCGATGAAAAGTATCAGACTCATATGCGTTCTAAAACAAGAGGACTGTTTTTTGATTTTTTAGGGGGAATTATAGAAGGCATTGCAAGTTCAGGAAGTCCGTTTAGTCATTCTCTGGATAGAGCAATGACTATTGAAAAGCGTGAACAGTATAATGAAAAAAAATTAATATTAAGGTATAAAATTAAAGATTTTATTGAAAGTACACCAGTAGACAGTAATACAGGATATTTACTTTCCATGATTGACTTCTATTGTCAGTAAAATCTATTTATATATAATATTGTAAGAGGAGAAATAAATGAACCAAAGTAATATAAATTCAAAAAAATCAATAATCCAAAATATAAAAAACTTCAAAATATATCTGAATGAACGGTTTCCATTAGGAAAAAATTCATTTTTTGTACTGATTTTTACTTTGTCAGGATATATTTTTACAGGATTACTATATAATTCAAAAATTATAAAGCCAACTTTGTCAAAAGAAGTCAATAGAGTGCTACTATTCTGGGATAAAGAAATTGATAAAGTACCAATAATCTGGTATAAATTTCTTCCTTTGTTTATCATAATATTCATGTTTTTCTTTCAGTTGAGAATTACAGATGAATTTAAGGATTATGAAGAAGATTTAAAATATAGGCCTTACAGACCTGTTCAAAGAGGTGTAATTTCGTTAAAAGCGTTGAGAAAAATAGGAATTGCAACTGTTATAATACAAATAATGCTTGCACACGTTATAGATCCTGAAATTATCTATTTTATGATATTTGTATGGATTTATATGTTCTTAATGGCAAAGGAATTTTTTATAAAAAAATGGCTTACAAAAAGAATTTTGATTTATGCTCTCTCCCACGTTGTAATAATGGTATTCATTACTCTTGTTATTGTAGAAGCTACACAATACATTGTACCAAAAAATATTTTTGACGTTTTTATATTACAATGGTATAAACATAATATTGATTTTGCATTAATTCCTCTTTTCGCATTAAATTATTTAAATGGAATCGTACTGGAAATAGGAAGAAAAACGAGAAGAGCTGATGAAGAGGAACATGGAGTGCAGACTTATAGTAAACTTTGGGGAAAGAAAAAGGCTGTAGTAATTTTAAGTTTACTTTTTGCTGTTGAATATTTTCTTGTCATTCTTGGACTTTCTTATACTTATGAAAAATATTTTTTATTCAGCGGATTGGTACTGCTTATAATTCTGATAATTTCAATATATTTTATGATAAAATTTTTGAAAAAGGATTTATCGGGGAAAATTGTAGAAAGCGTATCGGGGCTTTGGATTGTTTTTTCTAGTATGGGGCTGGGGCTTCTTCCGTATTTTGTATTTAGCTTGATAAAATAAATTAAAGAAACAAGAGTTTAGAAAATAATTATTCTCTTGTTTTTTTTGCACTTAGATTTTTAAAAAATAAAATACTATTTTTCATTTAAATATCTGATTTATTATGAATTTCTTTTGCTTTTTCACTTTTAAAGAAATTTTTTAGATAAATTTAAAAATAGACTTCCATTTGAGAAAAATCGAGATATAATTATAACATAGACTGACCTAAAGGAAGTGGTAAATGATGATCGAGCTGGAAAAATTGTCTACTGAAGAAAATAATCCAAACAGCAAGGATATTGAATTGCAGGATAGCCTTGAAATTGTAAGAAGAATAAATGAGGAAGACAAGAAAGTGGCATTTTGCGTGGAAAAGGAACTGGGCAGTATTTCACGGCTGATAGATGCTATTTTGTCAAGATATGAAAAAGAAACAAGAATTATATATATTGGCGCAGGAACATCAGGAAGACTTGGAATTCTTGATGCTTCGGAATGTCCTCCTACTTACGGAGTTTCCTTTGAGAAGGTTCAAGGAATAATTGCCGGTGGAAATGAGGCGATATTTAAGGCTAAGGAAAATGCTGAAGATAAGCCAGAACTGGGAAAACAGGATTTGTTAAATATTAATCTTACAGAAAATGATGTGGTTATAGGACTTGCCGCTTCTGGCAGAACTCCCTATGTTTTAGGGGCAATTGAATATGCAAACAGCATTGGCGCAATTACAGGAAGCATTACTTGCTCTAAAAGCTCTGATTTGTCGAAAGTTAGCCAATATCCAATAGAAGTTCCTGTTGGAGCAGAAATTATTACAGGTTCTACTAGAATGAAGGCTGGAACAGCACAAAAAATGATACTTAATATGATTTCTACAACGATTATGATAAAGCTGGGAAAAGTATTTTCTGGATATATGGTGGATGTTAAAACTTCCAATCAGAAATTAATTGAGCGGGCAAAAAGAATAATAATGAAAACCGCAAACTGTGATTATGAAAAGGCAAGCGATGCTTTGAAAAAAGCTGGGAATGATGTGAAAACTGCTATTGTTATGATACTTTTGGATATTGATAAAAATATGGCAATGGAAAAATTGAATCAATGTGATGAAAATGTAGCAAAAATAATACATGAAAACTTGAAATAAAAAAGATTAAGTTGTTAAGCAGATCTATCGGAAACTTATATAAAGTTACATAGAAAGGATGGAGAAATGAAAAAAAAGGATGGAATCAAAATTGTTACAATTGGGGGCGGATCCAGCTATACTCCTGAATTGATAGAAGGTTTTATTAAGAGAATAAAAGAACTTCCTGTTAAAGAAATTTGGCTGGTTGATATTGAGGAAGGGAAGGAAAAACTGGAAATTGTTGGAAATTTAGCTAAAAGAATGGTGGAAAAGGCTGGTATTGACTGCAAGGTTTATTTGACGCTGGATAGAAGGGAAGCTATAAAAGATGCGGACTTCGTAACTACTCAATTTCGTGTGGGACTTCTTGATGCGAGAATCAAGGATGAAAGAATACCATTTGAAAATGGACTTCTAGGACAGGAAACGAATGGAGCTGGAGGAATGTTTAAGGCATTTAGGACAATTCCTGTGATACTTGATATTGTGAAGGACATAAAGGAACTTGCTCCAGAGGCTTGGCTTATAAACTTTACAAATCCTGCTGGAATCGTGACAGAAGCTGTCCTAAATTATGGAAACTTTGAAAAAGTTGTTGGACTTTGCAATATTCCAGTACATACTCAGATGGATTGTGCAAGCCTTTATGAAAAAGACATTAGCGAGTTTAAGTTTCAATTTGCAGGGTTAAATCACTTTGTCTGGTATAGAGTTTGGGATAAGAAAGGAAATGAACTTACGGCAGATTTATGGGATAAAAGACAGGATAAGGAAAATCTTGGTGTAAAAAATATTGTAAGCATAAATTATGATTATGATCAGATAAAAAATCTAGGAATGCTGCCTTGCGATTACCATCGTTATTATTATTTGCAGGATGAAATGTTAAAGGAAGGATTGAAATCCTATAGGGAAAATGGAACTAGAGGAGAAATTGTAAAAAAAGTTGAAGCTGAATTGTTTGAACTTTATAAAGATGTTAATTTGAAGGAAAAGCCTAAACAGCTGGAAAAAAGAGGAGGAGCTTATTATTCTGATGCAGCTTGTGAACTTATCAGCGCAATTTATAACGATAAAGGCATAATAATGGCTGTAAATACTAGAAATAAAGGAGCTATTGCAGATTTACCGTATAATTCGGCAGTTGAAATTTCATCATACATTACAGCAAGCGGGCCTAAGCCAATAACCTTTGGTAAATTTCCAAATGCTGGACAAAGAGGGTATATTCAATTGATGAAGGCAATGGAGGAATTGACTGTGGAAGCGGCTGTTACTGGAAATTATTATACTGCATTACAGGCATTTACTACAAATCCGTTAATTCCTGGAACTACAATTGGAAGAAAGGTTTTGAATGAACTTCTGGATGCACACAAAAAATATTTACCACAGTTTAAGGATTATTATGAAAATAGAGAAAAATATCAAAAGGGAGGAAAATACAAAATTATGGATAAGGAACAAATGGAATTAGTTGTATTTGAAATTGTAAACAGTGCTGGAATGGCAAAAGGACTGGCTTATGAGGCATTGGGTGAAGCGGAAAAGGGAAACTTTAAAAAGGCGGAAAATTTATTAAAAGAAGCGGATGAGGCGCTGCTGTCGGCTCATAATATTCAAACCGACATAATTCAGGCAGAAGTAAATGGAGAAGGAATTACACCTTCAGTTTTGTTTGTTCACTCGCAGGATCATTTAATGACAGCGATTGAAGCTAAAACATTAATTGAAGGAATGATAAAAATGTATAAAAGAATTGATAAACTTGAAAAAAAATAAAAATTAGGAGGATTTAAAATGAAAGTATTATTTGTATGTTCGCTAGGAATGTCAAGCGCAGTGGCGGTAAAGGCACTGGAAAAGGAGGCAAAATCAAAAGGTGTAGAAATTGAAGTGAAGGCTGTAAGTACACAGCAATTTGAAGATGAAGTGAAAAATGGATATGACGTAGCAATGGTTGCGCCTCAAATAAGACACAGATTTGATACATTAAGTGCACAAGCAAAGGAAGCCCAAGTACCTTGCGCAATGATTACGCCACAAGGATATAGCCCACTTGGAGGCCCTAAATTATTAAAGCAGATTCAGGAATTGTTATCTAATTAATAAATTTTAAGATATTAAATTTTACTAAAAATCTCAATTTCTTGAAACTAATTATTATTTAAATCAAAAAAATATTGTAATAGGAAAGGAAGTAAATTATGGCAGTTTTAGAACAACTTTCAATAAAAATGGCAAAAATATCTGAACAAAGACATTTAAGGGCAATACGTGACGGTATAGTTTCCACATTGCCGCTAATTATTATTGGATCAATATTTTTAATTTTAGCGTTCCCGCCATTTCCAAAAGAATGGGGAATTTCAATTTTAGCAAAAAAATATGCAGTGCAAATGCTGCTTCCCTACAGAATGACAATGTTCATAATGGGACTTTATGCAGTTATGGGAATCGGTTACAGCCTTGCAAAATCTTATAAATTAGATGGTATTACAGGTGCGATTTTATCAGTTTGCGCATTTTTACTTACTATTATGCCTAAAATGATAAATCCGATTGAGGTAATAAATCAGACTGTCGGGGGAAAAGCCATACAAATTATTGTTGAGGAAGGAACAAAAGGTTCTCAGATTATTCAGGAGGATATTGGGTATGCCCTGCAAATGTCAAGATTAGGATCTGCAGGTTTATTTGTAGGAATAATTGCGGCAATATTTGCAGTTGAAGTGTATCGACTGACAACCACAACTGGATTTAGGATAAAAATGCCTGAAGCTGTGCCAGAATCAGTTGCACGTTCATTTGAAGCATTGACTCCAGCGGCAATAATTATTTTTACATTGACAATTTTAACTTATTGGCTAAAAATTGATCTGCACGAAATAATCGGTTCAATCATAAAACCAATTTTAAAATTCAGTGATTCATGGTTTTCTGTAATAATCATAGTATTTATGATTACATTTTTCTGGAGCTTTGGAATTCACGGTGATTCAATAGTCGGCTCAATTGTACGTCCACTCTGGCTTATGCTTCTTGAACAAAATGCAACAGCTTTGGCAAACGGACAGCATATTCCGCACATTGCAGCAGAACCTTTATACCAATGGTTTATCTGGATTGGCGGTTCAGGAACAACGATAGGATTTGCAATATTATTATTGCTAAAATCAAAATCAGCTTACGGAAAAACTTTAGGAAAAGCGGCAATTCTTCCTTCAATATTTAATATAAACGAACCAATTATTTTTGGAGCTCCAATCGTATTAAATCCTACGTTATTGCCACCTTTCATAATTGTTCCAATAGTCAATGCCTCAATCACTTATTTTGCAATGGCAACAGGCTTAGTAAACCGTGTAACTTCAACGCCGCCTTGGACTTTACCTGGACCAATAGGAGCATTTTTAGCAACAAATGGAGATTACAGAGCAGTAATTTTAAGTATACTTTTAATTATAATTTCTATTGTAATCTACTATCCATTCTTTACAGCCTATGAAAAAAAATTATTAGCGGAAGAACAGGCTGAAACACAAGAATAAACTTGTTCAAAAACTATATTTGCTTAAAATTTAATAAAACAAATATTATGAAGCAAGGGATATTGATCTCCTGTTAAATAAAAAATTATTAAAATAGAGATAAAAAGAAGGGAAACAGCATAAAATGAGAAAATTAGGAATTTCAATTTATCCTGAAAAGACAACTGAAGAAAAATTAATAAATTATATTGACAGGGCTTATAATGCCGGTTTTAGCCGCATATTCAGCTGTCTGCTCTCTTCTGCCCAAAATAAAGGAATTGAAGATAAGGAAATAATTTTGAAAAAATTTAAAAAAATAAATCATTATGCTAAGGAAAAGGGATTTGAAATTATTCTAGATGTAAATCCGAAAGTTTTTAAAGATTTGGGAATTAGTTATGATGACTTGGCATTTTTTAAGGAAATGGGAGCTGATGGAATTAGGCTTGATGTTGGATTTACTGGACTGCAGGAAAGTATTATGACATTTAACAGGGAAAATTTAAAAATTGAGATAAATATGAGTAACGATACTCATTATATTGACACAATTATGGATTACTGCCCTAATAAAAATAATTTAATCGGATGTCATAATTTTTATCCTCATATTTATACAGGATTAGGTTTAGAATTTTTTAGAAAATGTACAGAAAATTTTACAAAATATGGATTACGAACTGCAGCATTTATAACTTCTCAAGCTAAAAACAGTTTTGGGCCTTGGCCAGTGACTCAAGGCTTACCAACTTTAGAAATGCATCGTAATTTGCCGCTAATAGTTCAGTTTAAACATTTTGTCGCATTGGAAACAATTGATGATATTATTATTTCAAACTGCTATCCGACAGATGAAGAATTAAATGAATTTAAAAAAGTTCGTAAAGATATGGTAAGTTTTTCAATTGAATTGGAAAAAGATATTCCAGAAACAGAAAAGCAAATAATTTTTGATGAATTTCACTTTAATAGAGGCGATATTTCTGAAAATTTGATTCGTTCTACAAATAGCCGTGTAAAATATAAAGAACATAATTTTAAAGTTTTTAATACTCCTGAAATAATAAAAAAGGGAGATGTAATTATTGAAAGCAGTGAATACGGACATTATGCAGGCGAACTTTTAATTGCTAAAACAGATATGAAAAATACTGGAAAATCAAATGTTGTTGGAAAAATAAGTGAAAATGAAATATTTCTAATTGATTATATCAAGCCTTGGCAAAAATTTTCTTTTGTAAAAAAATAAAATTTATTCAAAAGGAGATAGACATTATGAACGAGAAAAAAATAGCAAAAGAAATTTATAATATTTTAAAAGGTAAAGAAAATATTGTTTCAAATGCAGTTTGTATGACAAGATTGAGAGTTAAAATTCGTGAAGATGTGGATTTGGAAAAACTAAAAAAAATTGACGGAGTTTTAAATGTGGTAAATTCTGACACTTTACAGATTATTTTAGGGCCAGGGAAAGTAAATGCAATAGGAAATGAATTTTCAAAACTTACAGGAATTCCATTGGGATTTTCAAATAGAAATGCCAAAGATATAGCAAGTGAGAATAAAAAGTCTAATAATCAAAAACATAATGGACCTGTCCAGAGATTTCTCCAAAAAGTTGCAAACATATTTGTCCCCCTACTGCCTGGAATAATTGCAGCAGGCCTAATAATAGGACTTACAAATGTTATAAATACTACGGCAAAAAATACCTATAATGGAATATGGTGGTTTGCAGCCATAAGAACTGCCGGATTTGTAATGTTCAGCTATCTTGCGATTTATGTAGGAATGAATTCTGCAAAGGAATTTGGCGGAACAGCAGTTCTTGGTGGAATTATAGGATCAATATTTATCGTAAATCCAGCATTGCCATTAATTTTAAAAACTGAAGGAAAAAGTGCAGTTATACTCCCTTTTACTAGAGAACCTTTTTCACCAGGAATGGGAGGACTGCTTACAGCACTATTTATGGGAATGATTGTTGCATATCTAGAAAAGCAGATAAGAAAGATAATTCCAGCAATGCTTGATACTTTTCTTACTCCGCTTTTAACATTAATAATTGGAGTTTTTATCGCTCTATTAATAATTCAGCCTTTGGGAACTTGCCTAACAAACTTTATATACGCCATTCTTGATTTTTCCTACAATAAATTGGGAATATTCGGCGGCTATCTCCTGGCAGCAGGATTTTTACCTCTCGTTTCTGTCGGGCTGCATCAAGCTCTAACTCCAATCCACGTAATGTTAAACAATCCAGAAGGCCCTACAAAAGGAATTAATTATTTATTACCAATTCTTATGATGGCAGGCGGAGGTCAAGTTGGAGCTGGAATTGCAATTTATGTAAAAACTAAAAGCCAAAGACTTAAAAATATGGTCAGGGATTCTATTCCTGTTGGGATACTTGGAATTGGTGAGCCGTTGATGTATGCCGTAACTTTGCCACTGGGAAAACCTTTTGTCACAGCTTGCCTAGGTTCTGGATTTGGTGGAATTTTAGCCGTTTTATTTCATTTAGGGACAATTTCACAAGGTGTTTCAGGGCTATTTGGACTTTTCATAGTAGTTCCAGGAACTTGGATTTACTTTATAATTTCAATGCTTGGAGCATACTTAGGAGGTTTTATTTTAACTTATTTTTTCGGAATTGATGAAAATAAAATAAAAGAAATGTACAGTGAATAAAATTATAAAAAAATATACTCAAGCAATAGCTTATTTGACTAAATCCATTATTCTAATGGTAAATAGCATTAATATTATCGCTTGAGTATTTACATCATCTTTTAAAATTTCCTAAAACGAGTTTAATTTTCATCATCCACATTAATTCTACCTTCCAAAGATCTTCCGAGAGTTGCCATATCAGTATATTCAATATTTCCACCCATTGGAATACCACTAGCAATTTTAGAAATTTTAACATCTTTCGCCTTTAAAAATTTTGTTAAGTAAAGACTTGTAGTTTCTCCCTCCAAATCAGGATTTAAAGCTAATATAACTTCCTTAACACTTCCATCTATTCTATCCAACAGATTTCTCAAATTCAAATCTTCAATAGTAACTCCATTTAACGGATCAATTTTCCCGCCTAAAACGTGATAAAGCCCATTATATGTTTCAGACTTTTCAAATGCAATCACATCTCTTACACCTTCCACAACGCAAATTACTTCCCTGTCTCTTTTTTCATTCTCACAAATTTCACAAATTTCATTTTCTGATAAATTTCCACAAATTTTACAATGTTTAATATTTATATGTGAATCCTTTATTATTTCCAACATTCTATCAACTTCCGCTTCACTTCTATCAAGCACGTCAAATGCAATTCTCGCCGCACTTTTTCTCCCAATTCCAGGCAGTTTTGCAAAAACATCAATTAAATCATCTAATTTCTTCATATTTGTTATCTCATCTCCTTTTTAATTTTAAATAATTTTAAAAAAGGGAAAGGTATAAAACCATTCCCTTATAAAAATATTTATGATTAAAATGTCAAACAATTAAATTTAACTATTCTCCAACTCTTTCTACTCTGAATGTATTAGTTGTTCCTTCTTTAGAAATTCCAGTTACTAATACTACTAAATCACCTTTTTTAGCTTCTTCGTGATTAGCTGCAATTTCTCTTGCTTTTGCGAAAAAGTCATCAGTTTTATCTAATCCTTTTTCTACATAAGCTCTAACTCCTCTTACTAATGCCAATTGTCTAGCAGTTTGTTCGTTGTCAGTTAATGCGATTATAGGTACAGTTGGTCCATATTTTCTAATCATCTTAGGAGATCTTCCTGTTTTTGTCCAACATACGATTAATTTAGCATCCAATGATTGTGTAGTACTTACTGCACCACTTGAAATTGCTTCTGTAACAGAAATATCTGTTCCTGGAGTTTCAACTGGTTTGAATTTTTTAAATTCATCTGTTCTTTTTGAAATAGTAGCCATCATTTTAACAGCTTCTACTGGATATTTACCTTTTGCAGATTCTCCTGATAACATAACTGCATCTGTACCATCCAAGATAGCGTTAGCAACGTCTCCTGCTTCTGCTCTTGTAGGTCTTGGGTTTCTAATCATTGAATCTAACATTTGAGTTGCTGTAATAACTGGTTTTCCAGCTTTGTTACATTTTCTGATCATCATTTTTTGCATGAAAGGAACTTCTTCTGCAGGAACTTCTACTCCTAAGTCTCCTCTTGCTACCATGATTCCATCACTTAATTCCAAGATTTCATCGAAGTTGTCAACACCTTCTTGGCTTTCAATTTTAGGAATAATTTGAATATTTTTTCCACCGTTGTCATCTAACACTTTTCTTACTTCAGCAACGTCAGAAGCTTTTCTTATAAATGAAGCTGCTACAAAGTCAACACCTTGTTCACAACCAAATTTCAAGTCAGCAATATCTTTTGCAGCTAATGCTGGTAAACCAACTGAAACATCTGGCAAGTTTACACCTTTAGTTTCTCCTAATTCTCCAGTATTTGTAACAACACATTCAACTTCTCCAGCTTCTTTGTTGATAGCTTCAACTTTTAATCCAACTAAACCGTCATCTAATAAAACAGTACTTCCAATTTTTAAGTCATCTACGATTCCAGGATATGAAACTGCGAATTTACTAGCATTTCCGACAAAATCATAATCAGTTGTCATAATTACTTTTTTACCAGTTTCTAGTAATACATCGTTTCCACCTTCTAATTTTCCTGTTCTGATTTCAGGACCTTTAGTATCTAATAAAATCCCTATTTCTTTACCTGTTTTTTTCATTACTTCTCTAATATTTTTAATTCTTTGTCCGTGTTCAGCAAAATCACCATGAGAGAAGTTTAATCTCATTACGTTCATTCCGCTTTCTACTAATTTTGTCAACATTTCAACACTTTCAGTTTTTGGACCAATGGTACAAACAACTTTAGTCATTTTAATTTTCATTTTTCCTCCTAAAATTTAATTTAAAATTTTCATTGTCTTGAATTATCAATGAATTCTTGCTAAATGCAAGAGAGTTCATTTACATCTCGTTAAATCAAAAAAATTATTAAACTAACATAACTTTTTCATTAAATTATAATGATAACATATTTGCAATTACATAATCAGCTGCTGATGCTTTTGAATAATTTTCCCAAGCATAAGATAATTTGTGAGTTGTTACTTCTTCACTTTGGATTCCAACCATTAATCCACCTTTTCCTTCTTCAATTAATTCAACAGCTTTAACAGCTAATCTTGTAGCTAAAATTCTATCAGCTGCTGTTGGAGCTCCACCTCTTTGAATATGACCCAAAATTGTAACTCTTATACTTGTGTCAACTCTTTTTGATAATTCCTCTTTAAGATGAACAACATTTCCAACACCTTCAGCAACAACAATTATGTCATACAACTTACCTTCAGCACGTCTTTTTTTGATTACTTCAGCTAAATCATCAATTGAACTTTCATTTTCTGGAATCATAACTCCACTTGCACCTCCTGCGATTGCAGAATAAAGCGCTAAATCTCCACAGTTTCTTCCCATTACTTCAACTAAATATGTTCTTTCATGAGAAGTTGCCGTATCTTTCAATTTTGAAATTGCATCCAATATAATGTTTAATGCTGTATCATAACCAATTGTGTAATCAGTTCCGGCTACATCATTATCAATAGTTCCTGGAATTCCGATTGTTTTGATTCCATGTTCTTCATATAAGTAATGTGCACCATGGAACGATCCATCTCCACCAATTACAACTAATCCGTCAATTCCATATTTTTTCAAATTAGCCGCCGCTTTTGCCCTAACTTCAGGATCTTTAAATTCAGGCAATCTTGCTGATAATAAAATTGTTCCTCCTTTATCAGCAATTCCACTTACATCCAATAATGTTAATGGAGTAATTTGATCTTCAAGCATACCTTTGTATCCTCTTTTTATGCCATAAACTTCCATTCCTTTGTTAATGGCAGCCTTTGTCACAGCTCTTATCGCTGTATTCATACCTTGTGAGTCTCCCCCACTTGTTAAAATTGCGATTTTTTTCATCGTATTTTTTCTCCTTCTATGACATTTATAATTACTTAAAAAATTAATTTCAATCTTTACATTTTTATATTATCATTTTTAAAATCCATTGTCAATTAATTTTTAAAATTATTTTGACTAAAGCCGTATTTTTCATTATTTTTTAGATTTTTTAAAAACAAAGTCATTTTTAAAATAAATTTAATTTGTTTAATTTTTTAAATATATACTTTATGTATGAATAATAATTTCCTCTATGCTTTTTCCATCTTGAACAACCCATTCCAATGCAAGCCTGCTAAAATACAAAATACTTTCATTTACAATTCCATCATAGCCCTCTAATTTTATTTCAACATTTGCCCAATTTAGTCTATATATATAATCCAGCATGTCTAAAATCTTGTTTTGCGAACGAATTTCACATTTTCTGGCAAAGGACTTTAAATTATCATATTTCAATCCATCGGTAAGAATGGAAATATCACAAAATATGTTAAAGTCATCAAATTCAATATCAATAACTGACAATACCCAAAGCAGCATTTTAGCAGCTTCCAGCATAAAATAAAATTCAACATTCAATTCTTTATCATCTGACGGATTTTCCAGATAATTTTTTTCACGCTCAGTCAATACCTGCTTAAACTGGTATCTTTTTTCAAAAATATCAATAATCGTTTCCAGTTCCTTTTGTCCATTTTCTTTTTTTTCAAGATAGGTTTCCGCAGCAAGCCGTGTCATTGTTATTGCTGCGATTCTTCTTATAATATCCCATTTTTTACGTATTTTTACATTTTTTTCAGATATGTTTACTTCCATTTTTTCGTTATATGGAAGTTTATCCTTCTTCATTCTTTCAATATTTTTTTTCATTCTTTCAAGATCGTTATCAGTCATTTCAAGGTCATATTCCAAAAACATTTTTTCTGAAAGTGGCGGAATAAAGTCTGAAATTTCCCATTTTTCATCATTTTGAATCATTCTTCTATCTCCAAAGTGATAGTGGTTTAATTTTTTCTGTATAGTGAATTTATGAAATTCCCTTAAAAATTTTGCGGTTTCCATCATAAATTTTTCTTCATTTTTTTCCTCTTCCTTATCTAAGGCTTCAAAATTTATAAGCAAGCTATTGTATTTAACCAGCTCCTCTTCATTTATATTTTTAAAGCTCTCTGGATTTAACTTTTCTAAAAAAATCTCTATTGCAATTTGCTTTTTTAAAAGAAAATTACGTTCTGGATTTATTAATACTTCTATTTTTCTCCCATTTTTCAATTCAAGATAAAACTTTTTAGTTTTTTCAGTCAACTTTTCTCCATTTTCCAAAGTAACTGTATTAATTTTATCCGCATAAGTTTCCAAAAAATTCTTTAAAAGTTCTTCAACTGATTTTTCATTTGAAAAGCAGATACCTGTTTTTATTTTTTTCTTTCTTTTAAATAAATTCCATAGATCCATTTTATTGTTCCCTTCTGTATTTTTTAACGCTCAAAATTATCCAGCTCCTTTTCTAAAATCAAAATAACTGTCGTATCTGCAGGTATCATACTCAAAATCTTTTGATACAGTTCCTCCCTTTTTTCCCGACATACTTTTAAAAATAACAGACAATCCCTTTTTTTCTTTAATCTCAAACTATATCCATCATTTAAGAGAATATTAAAATTTATTGTCTTAAAAGTTCCCTGCCGAATAAAAATTCTTGTCAAAATACAAAGTTTTACTTCATTAATATTAAAATATATTTGCTGTTTTTTTATTTTTGGTATAAAAGTAAATATAAACTCCCCATCCAATTCTTCTAAATTTTCTGCATTAAATCTTATTTTTTTCATAATCATAGAAAAAATCACGTAAACTATGTATAAAATCAATATTATTGTAGGCAATGGCAAATTAATCCGCATAATTTCCTCCTTCCAAATTCATTTTTATAAAATATTAAGTTAATTTATTTAGAAATACTGTTGCTAAACTTAAAAATATTAAAAATCCAAAACAATCTGTCGCTGTTGTTAATACCACAGCCGAAGCCATCGCAGGATCAATTTTCAATGCCTTTAACGTTACTGGAATTAAAAATCCAATCATACAGGCAATTACAAGATTTCCAATCATTGCCAGAAATACAATTAATCCCATATAAAAATTTCCGTAAAGCACCCATAAAATCCCGCCACAAAGCAATCCTAAAATTGCCCCGTTTACCGTTCCAACTAAAAGCGTCTTTCCAATTATCTCAATCGTATCCTTTAAATCAACTTCTCCCAGCGCTAATGCCCGAATTGTTACAGATAGAGCCTGAGTTCCTGCATTTCCGCCCATTCCGCTAATTATTGTCATTATTGAAGATAAGATAACTACCTTTTCAACTGTATTGGAAAACAGTCCGATTACAAATGAAGCCAGAAAGGCTGTTGCAAGATTTATAACTAGCCAAGGTAATCTCTGCTTAACAGAAAATAAAAATGGCGAATCAATTTCTTCTTCCTCAGAAACTCCCCCTAATTTCAAAATATCCTCAGTATTTTCCTCTTGGATTACATCAATAATATCGTCTACAGTTATAATTCCCAATATATTCTTTTTATGATTAATAACTGGTATTACACGTAAATCATATTTTGACACTATCCTCGCCACTTCCTCCTGATCTTCCTCAACATAGACATATTTTACATTTTCATCCATTATATTCTCAAGTTTTGTTTCTTCAGAAGAAATCAATATATCCCGTAAATCCGCTTCCCCCACTAATTCTTTCTTTTCATTTGTAACAAAAATAGTTTCAATTACTTCTGTCTTTGGAGCAATTATTTTCAGTTTAGCCATTACATCTTTTATTTCCAAATTCTGTTTAAATGCAATGTACTGGGTTGTCATAATCCCTCCAGCAGTATCTTCCTCATAACCTAGCAATTCCCGAAATTTATTTGCCTGCGAACGTTTCATCTTGTCAAGGATCGACTTGCTTTTTTGAATGTCAATATATCCTAAAATATCAACCACGTCATCTGGCGACATATATCCCAAAATATCAATATCTTCCTCATCTGAAAGCAAATCTATAATTCTCGTCTGCAATTCTTCATCCGCCTGCTCCAAAACACTAGCCTTATTTTCATCACTCAAAAGTTCAAACACTCTTAAAAGCTCATCATCATCCAATTCTTCAAAACTTTCCGCAATATCAATCGAATGATTATCCTCAAAATATTCTTCCAGCTCTTTCTCTGTCTCAATTTTCTGAATTTCCTCAGCCATTTCTTCAGGCGATACTTCTTCTTCCTCTTCAAAATTCTGGACATCCTCTTCAGACATACGGTTTCTGATTTCATCTTTTAATTTTTCCACATTCTGTTGTGTTTTCTCCTCTTGAGTTATTTCTTTAGTATCAATGTCAGCATTAATGTCAATATTTTCTTCAGCTAAATTTATTTTATTATTTTGAGCCATTAATTCCCCCTTTCTATCATCTTACATTTTTATTTTTTATTTTTAAATATCCTACTTTTTTCTTGAAAAATAAGTTACTGCAAGTATCGTTTTCATATCATTTGAAAGTCTTAAAATATCCTTCACATCAACCCAGACAACCTTCACATCTTCTCCATTATCCAGCGACTGCTCAAGCGGCTCAATATCATCTGATTTCAATCTGCCGCTAAAAAAATACAGATTTTCCGTAGTATACCCAGGTGACACATATAGCCCCTGCGGCAATTCTTCCACATCCGCAATATCCTTTTCCAAATATCCAGTTTCTTCTCGCAATTCCCTAAAAGCCGCTGTCCTAGGATCTTCATCCCCATCAATCAGCCCAGCGCAAACCTCTAAAGTATAATCTTTCGGACCTGGACGAAACTGTTTTACCAAAATCGCCTTTTCTTTAGTTTCATTAAACAATACAAAACAAACTGCATTAGACTTATCCAGATATTCCAAAGTTATCCCAGTTGTCGGATGTATCATTTTTGCCCCTTTTAAAAATTTAAAACTATTATCCATTTTTATTTATTACATGATAATAATACCATGCTCTCCTTTCTTTTGATTCTTCAATCTTAATTTTATAAAAATTTTATATTAATCCGTTCTTACATTCAATAAAGCCATTTTCTTTTGCTATTTTCTCAGCTAATCTCATATTACTCTTTGTAGATTGAAAATTATTGGAATACATAAGATATAGCTCATTATTTCTTTTTTTATACCATTCTTTAAACGAAGTTGGTACATCAAAACAAATATCATCGTTATTTTTATTAGGAATATATTTAAATTCTATTTCTAATGCTTGTCCATCGTATTCTAATCTTCCGTTTACTTCATTTATTTTTGAATTTTTAGGTATTATTAATTCCATCCTGTTCCACAATATTTTTTCAGTACTTTTTTCTAAAAGTTCCAAGCCAATTTTATTTTGATTCTTTCTAATTTTTTTGTCTTCAAAATAGTTTTTTGATTCTTGAATATCTTCAGCAATCATATCACATGAACTCACCCCTATCAAAATACAAATAAGTAAAATTATTTTCTTCAATTTAATTCCTCCTATTAAATTTTATAATTTCAAAAAATACTCTCAATCACATTCAGCCCAATTTTCTTTGCAAACTCCCTTGCAATTTCCATCTCCCTATCTTCCATCCTGTTAAAATCATGTGCATCTGAACCAATTATTGTCCTAACATTATACTGTTTCACGATTTCCCAAAATTCCTTATATGGATACATATATCTATCCCAATCTGGATGTCTTTCAAAAGATTTTCTTATTCCATTTGCATTTACTTCAAGCGGTACATCCATTTTTTCTGCTGCTTCAGAAATAATATGCGCTGCTTTTTCACAGCTTTCATCCCAGTTCCGATAATTTATTACATATAAATCTGGATGTGCGATGTAGTCGAATTTCCCGCTTTCTATCGCTTCAGCCATATATTTTGCATAATTTAACACATCTTCGCCTGTTTTTATTTTCCATGCATTATAATTTGTGCTATCACCAGGTTTTCTAAATGCGTGTAAGCCTAAAACGAGATAATCTAACTTTTTTCGATATTTATCATATTTTTCAATAAATTCTGGAAAATATTCGATTTCTAGTGATTTGTAAATTTTAATTTTATTTCCATATTTTTCCTGTGCCTCTTCAATTTCCTTTAAATATCCATCAAAATCCTCTTCCTTCATTCGGTTATTTTCATAATATTCAGGCATTGGAGCATGATCTGAGATTCCAAGTTCAGTATAGCCTTCCTTGATTGCTACTTTTACGTAATCTTCTACATTTCCAGCAGCATGTTCACATCGATAATTGTGAGTATGAAAATTTGTCTTATTCATAGTTTACCCCATTCTATCCTTTTCAAATTTTTTTCTTTTGTATATTTTACCAATTATTTTGGAAAAAATAAAGGTTTTAAATAAATTTATTTTGTTTTTAGTGAAAATTTTTGATATAATGTAAATAAAATATAAATATTTAAGGAGGAAATTTTTTGATTTCAACAAGTAATTTATCTGTCCAGTTTGGTGGACGAAAACTTTTTGATGAAGTAAATATAAAATTTACAGAAGGGAACTGTTACGGTATTATTGGACCGAACGGGGCTGGAAAATCGACATTTTTAAAGGTTTTAACTGGAGAGCTTGATTCTACTTCTGGAGAAGTTATTGTAGAAAAAAATAAAAGACTGTCATTTTTAAAACAGGATCACTTTGCATATGAAGATGAGGAAGTGCTAAATGTAGTAATGATGGGACACGCAAAATTATATGATATTATGCTTCAAAAAAATGCACTATATGCAAAAACTGAATTTACAGAAGAAGATGGAAATTTAGCAGCCGAACTTGAAGGAGAATTTGCAGAATTAGACGGATGGGAAGCTGAAACAAATGCTGAGAAATTTCTAGTTGGGCTTGGAATCCCCGCTGAAATGCATCACAAATTAATGAAGGAATTAACAGAGCCTGAAAAGGTAAAAGTGCTGCTTGCACAGGCTATTTTCGGAAATCCTGATATTCTATTACTAGATGAGCCTACAAATGGACTTGACTTGCATGCTGTAAAATGGCTTGAAGATTTTCTGGTGGATTTGGAAAACACAACTGTACTTGTTGTTTCCCACGATAGACACTTTTTAAATAAAGTTTGTACTCACATTGCCGATATTGATTACGGGAAAATTAAAATGTTCGTTGGGAACTATGATTTCTGGTACGAATCAAATCAACTAATGCAGGAATTAATTAGAAACCAAAATAAAAAAATGGAGCAGAAAAAAAAGGAACTGCAAGACTTTATTGCCCGTTTCTCTGCCAACGCTTCAAAATCAAAGCAGGCTACTAGCCGTAAAAAGCAATTGGAAAAATTACAATTTGAAGATATGCAAGTTTCCAACAGAAAATATCCATATATTGAATTTAAGCCTGAAAGAGAAGCTGGAAATAATATGCTAAGAGTTGAAAATCTGACAAAAACTGTCGATGGGGAAAAAATTCTTGATAATATTTCATTTACGGTAAATACTGGAGATAAAGTTGTCATTTTGTCAAAAAATGATATAGCTAAAACTACTCTTTTCCGAATTTTAGCTGGAGAATTAGAACCTGATTCTGGAAAAGTTGAATGGGGAGTTACAACTTCACAAAGCTATTTCCCAAAAGATAATTCAGAATATTTTGAAAACGTTGATTTATCACTAATTGACTGGTTAAGACAATTTTCAGAAGATCAGCATGAGGAATATGTGCGTGGTTTCCTAGGAAGAATGTTATTTTCAGGAGAAGAGGCCAGAAAAAAAGCCAAAGTTCTTTCTGGAGGAGAAAAAGTACGTTGCATGCTTTCAAAAATGATGTTATCTAATGCAAATGTCCTGCTGCTAGACAACCCAACAGATCACTTGGATCTTGAATCAATTACATCGTTAAATAAGGCACTGGAAAGATTTGACGGAACAATTTTATTTACAACACATGACCACGAATTTATTCAGACAATCGCAAATAAAATAATCGAAATTACTCCAAAAGGAATTTTGGAAAAGGAAATGGAATACGATGATTATTTAAACGATGAAAATGTCGAAGCAAGACTTAAAGAATTATATAGTTAATAAATTTTTATTATACTATTTCTCATTTAAGCATCGAACTGATTATAAAATTTTTTTAAAGAATCAGTATCTCTTGTTAGAATATAACTTCTATTTTTAAATTAATTAAAAAAATAGCAGGATTTTTAATATTTCCTGCCATTTTTATTTTCCTATTTCTTTCTTAATTTTTTACTTGCCATGATAAATTACGCTGTGAACTACTCCCACTTATAGAAGAGGGAGCTTCTTGGGAAGTATCTGCCTTTGCAGATATATTTACCGAGCTCTACGGGCAGTCCCTGCCTTGATATGCTTAGTATAACATATTTTATTGCGTTTTTCAAGAAAAAAATGCAATTCATCTCCCACTTATAGAAGAGGGAGACTTCTTGCTATCTTTTTGTTAAAACTTTTTTCAATTTATCAATTTAAACAGTTAATCAAAAATATTTTATTTTTTATTCACTTGATTGCTATAAATATAGCCATATTCATTTCCATTATATCTTATGTAATACCAGTCATCTGCTGTTTTGCTTATTGCATAAACTGTTTTCCCAGTTTTTAATCTAGATTTTATTGTAGATTTTGTTGTCGGTTTTTCTCTTATGTTGCTATAACCTTCACTTGAAGTTATAACAAGTTTTCCTATGATTTTCTTTAATTGGCTGTCATGAATATATCCTGTAAACGTTCTGTCTATGCCTCCATCATAGTAGGTCACCTTATGCCAATCTCCAGATTTTTCATCACTTTCCAATATTTCTCCATTTTTAATGGTATCTACTACCTTAGAATCTTTAGTGGCAGATTGTCTTATATTAATTGCATTATCCTTTGATGAAGTTATGAAAGCAGTTCCCATTGAAATGGTACTAAAAATTACAGACAAAGCTAAAATCAAAAATCCATTTTTAAACTTTTTCATAAGAATCACTCCTTTTAAGTTACAAAATTCTTAAAAATTAAATCTGAAATATCGTTTCACTAGTATTATAACTCATTTTTACAGATTTGCAAGTAAAGTTCAAAAAAATATGAAAAATTATTAAAAAATTTTTTAAATCAGATTATTTATTTTCATTTACAAATCCTCAGCTCCAAAAGAATAAGGCAGAAGTTCTTCGATTGAAGCAATTTTATATTTTCCATCTCTATTTGCCAAAATTATAACCGTATCTTTATCAGAAAACTCTCTTATTACTTGCCTGCATGCCCCACATGGACTAATCGGCTCTAATGTATTACCAGTTACAATAAGCAGCCTTATTTTCTTCATGCCTTGTGTAACTGCCGTTGTAATTGCATTTCTTTCAGCACAAAGAGTAAGTCCAAAAGAAGCATTTTCCACATTAACTCCCTTATGCTTTTTTCCATTATTGTCGATTAATAATGCAGCGACAGGGAATTTTGAATATGGAACATAAGCTCTTTTCAATAGAAAATTCACTTCATCAATATAACTTAGTATTTCTTTTTCATCCATTTATTCTACCTCCTTTTTTTATCTCAAATCATCAAAAAGAGAAAGCTGAACTACATCGCTTTTTAAAATTGTACTTAACTGAACTCCGATAAGCCGCACCTCATCCTTTTTTTCAAAAAATTCCAGATTTTCAAGAGCAGCTTCATAAATTGTATCCCCATTATTTGTTGCACTTTTTAAAGTTTTAGATCGGGTATGAGTCACAAAATTAGAATATCTTATTTTTACCGTAACTGTCTTTGCAAACTCATTTTTCTCAATAAGCCTGTCACTCAATCTTTTAGACTGCCTTTTCAATTCAGAATACAATGTCAAAATATCATTTTCCGCCTGATGAAAAGTAATCTCATGTCCATAAGACTGTCTCTTTCTATCCGTATTTATCTCAGAAATATGCAATCCCCGAATTGAATTATACAAATATTCCCCCTTACTTTCCCCAAATCTTCTAACAAGTTCATTTTTTCCAATTTCATACAGCTGAAAAACCTTTGTTATATTAAACAATTCCAGCACTTCCCTAGTCTTTTTCCCAATTCCTGGAATTATGCCCAGTTCCTTATCATAAATATAATCCAAAAAATGATCACGATCTTTAAAAATAAAATATCCATTCGGCTTATCAATATCACTTGCAATTTTTGCGCTAATCTTGCTAAAGCCAATCCCAACTGAACAAGTTAAACGGGAATTATCAAAAATATACTTTTTAAATCTTTTTATAAATTTCTCAATTTTTAAAATTTCTTCTCTTTTACTAAGCTTTACATTTTTATTTCTTATAAACTCTGTAATATCAATGTACCCCTCATCAACAGAAGTAAATTCACATTTCTTCAGAACTTTTTTTATTAACTCCTGTATTCTTCTTCCTTCTTCAAAATAAACACCCTTTCTAAGATTTACAACAATAAGATTCGGACATAGACGTTTAGCCTGAACCGTAGGCATAGCCGATTTTATACCATATTTCCTGGCTTCATAGCTGGCAGTCGTAACAACTCCATATCCTATCGCAATGGGCTTTCCACAAAGCTCGCTGTTATCCCGCTGTTCTATTGAAGCAAAAAAGGCATCCATATCATAATGCAAGTAAATTTTTCCTTTTTCCATAATTAAAATTCCTCTTTTTACAAATTTATTTATATTATTTGCTAGATTCCTTGCAAAGAAATTCGTAACTATTTCGATGTTTAAACGATAAATAGTGTCAGAAGCAAATTTCATTACAAAAATATAAATAATAAAAAACTACCCTGAAAATGAAAAATCTTCAGGATAGCCTTTGTAAAAGTTCTATTATTTAGCTTCTGCAACTTTGTCAGCTAATTTTTTTCCAACTTTAAATTTAACTACTTTTTTAGCTTCAATTTTAATTGGAGCACCAGTTGATGGGTTTCTTCCTTCTCTAGCCGCTCTTTCTTTTACTTCAAAAGTTCCCCAACCTACGAATTGGATACTTTCACCCTTCACTAAAGATTCTTCTGTTGTTTCTAAAAAAGCATTTACTAATTCTTCAGCTCTTTTTTTAGTTTCTCCTGTTGCTTTTGCATAAGCATCTACAAATTCTTTTTTTGACATTTTATCTCCTCCAAACTTTTTTCATTGTTTATTATATGTTACCACATTTTCAGTATTTGTCAAGGATTTCTTAAAACAAAAAAAATATCTTATTATGTTTTTTTAATCATTTTTTCTTCTTGAAATCACTTTTATAATTTCATTCACAACAAACGGAACAAGTGACAATCCAATTACCATTCCCCAATGACTCGGATCTATCGCAGTCACTTTAAACATTTGTGCAATACTTGGAATTGAAGTCAAGCCAATTTGCAAAACTATTCCAATAATAATCGAACCAATTAAGAATTTATTTCCAAAAAATCCAATTTCAAAAATAGTCTTTTTACTATTTCTCATTGACAATGAATAAAACAATTGCGAGAATGTAAGAACGATAAACGCCATTGTTCTTCCATAAGTTAAAATTTCACGTGTTGCAGGATTACTGTCTTTTACGGCTGAAATAGGCACAGTCCCGCCATGAATAATTCCTAGGTAAAATGCCACAAGTGTAAGCACTCCAATCAGCACTCCACCAACAATTGATCTCATTCCCGCACCTTCAGAAAAGAAACTCTCCTTCGGATTTCTAGGTTTTCTAGTCATAACTTCCTTATCTCCAGGATCCATTCCAAGCGAAATTGCTGGTAATGTATCAGTTATTAGGTTTACCCATAAAAGCTGAGTTGCGACTAACGGTATTGACCATCCAAATAATGTTGCGATAAATACACACAAAACTTCTCCTAAGTTACAAGAAAGCAAGAATATAATTGTCTTCTTGATGTTATTAAAAATATTTCTTCCTTCTTCAATCGCATGAATTATCGTAGTAAAATTGTCATCAGTCAAAATCATATCACTAGCACCTTTAGAAACATCTGTACCAGTAATTCCCATAGCAACTCCTATATCGGCAAATTTAAGCGACGGCGCATCGTTTACTCCATCTCCAGTCATTGACACAATATTTCCCTGCTCTTTAAACGCTTTTACAATCTTAACTTTATGCTCAGGCGAAACTCTTGCAAACACTCTATATTTATTCACTTCCTTAGCAAATTTATCATCTGAAATCTCATCAATTTCAGCACCTGTCAAACTTTGGCTAATATCTGTCGCAATTCCAAGCTCTTTTGCAATCGCAACTGCCGTATTCTTATGATCTCCAGTTATCATAATCGGAGTAATTCCAGCATTTTTAGCTTCCACAATCGAATCTTTCACTTCAGTTCTAGGCGGATCAATCATTCCAACAATTCCAACTACAACCAGATCCTTTTCCATCTCTTCAGGCGAAATTTGACTGTCAACATCTTTAAATGCCACTCCAAGCACTCTTAATGCATCATCAGACATTTCTTCAGCAACTTTCAATATTTTATTTTTCGCTTCTTCAGTCAATGGTAAAATTTCTCCATTTACAAGAATTTTATTTGCTCTTATAAGAATGTTGTCAATCGCACCTTTTGTGTGAACTCTATATTTCCCACCTTCTTCATTAAGTGTCGACATAAGTTTTCTGTCCGAATCAAATGGATTTTCAGAAACTCTTTTATATTTAGCATTCAATGCATTTTTTTCCAAATCAAATTTATTTCCCAAGACAATTAAAGCAACTTCTGTCGGATCTCCAATATCCTGTCCGTTTTCAACAGATGCATCCGAGCAAAGCACAAACGAACGAATTAACTCAGTTTCATCAACATTTGCCTTTTGTCCATCTTGACTGGAAATATCTCTCAAATTATCCAAAGTATAAGTTTTTACAACAGTCATCTTATTTTGAGTAAGCGTCCCAGTTTTATCAGAACAAACAATATTTACCGCTCCCAATGTTTCAACCGCTGGTAATTTTCTCACAATCGCATTTTTTCTTGACATAGTCTTTACCCCAAGTGAAAGTACAATCGCAACAATCGCAACAAGTCCCTCAGGAATTGCCGCCACAGCCAAACTTATTGCAGTCATAAACATATCAACCGCTTCTCTTCCTTGAATCAACCCTATGACAAAAATAATTCCACAAATTGCTAAAGCTCCATATCCCAAAATTTTTCCAAGTTCTTCCAGTTTCACTTGAAGCGGAGTAAGTGTATTGTTATCTTCATCCAAAATCTGTGCAATTTTTCCAATTTCAGTATTCATTCCAGTTTCAACTACAACTCCTTCTCCTCTTCCGTAAGTTGCCATAGTTGACATAAATGCCATATTTTCCTTATCTCCAATTGGTATTTTTGCATCAGTTGTAATAAAATTGGCATCCTTTTCACTTGGAACAGATTCTCCAGTAAGTGCCGACTCTTCAATCTGCAAATTAGCACTTTCAATAAGTCTGACATCCGCTGGAATATATCTTCCCGCATCAATTACTAAAATATCTCCTGGCACCAGTTCTTCCGAATTAACTTCAATAACTTCGCCATTTCTTCTAACCAAGCTCTTAGGTGTCGTCATCTGCTGCAACGCTTCCAATGCCTTTTCCGCCTTAGATTCCTGTACAACTCCAACTACTGCATTTATAAGAACAACCGCTAAAATTATCAAGGCATCTGCTATTCCATCTTTTCCGTGTGCAATAATATTAATGACAGCTGCACCAATTAGCACATAAATAAGCATATCCTGAAGCTGTGCCAAAAATAACTGCAGCAAACTTTTTTTCGGCTTTCCTTTCAATTTATTAGGTCCATATTTTTCCAGCCGCTTTTTTACTTCTTCAGTTGAAAGTCCCGTCTTTTCCGAAACATTCAGCTCTTTTAAAACATCCTTTGATGATTTAGTAAACCACATATTCACCTTACCTCTTCTTTCCTAAAATCTTTGTAGATATTATACACTAAAATTCAATTTATTTCATTATAATTTTAAATTTTTTTAAAAAAAATTGTCTAATTTTTTCAATTGATGAAATAACTAGACAATTTACAAAAATATTTTTATTTAATTTGTGATTATTGCTATTTTGTAGGTTTGAACTCAATTCTTCTGTTTTCAAATCTTCCTTCTTCAGTATCATTTGTAGCAATTGGTTCAGATTCCCCTCTTGATTCTACACCTAAGATTCTTGAAGGATCTAATCCAAATTCTAACAATTTATCTCTAACTGCTATTGCCCTTCTCATACCTAAAGCCATATTATAAGCATCAGTACCTTTAGAATCTGTATGCCCTATAATTGTCAATTTGAAGTCATTTTGTTCAACATAGTCTTTAACGTTTCTCAATAATTCAAAGTATTGAGGTTTAACTACTGATTTATCGAAATCGAAGTTCAATCTTCCAGAATCGAATACCCAACTTGGTTCTACTGTTTTTGGTTCTGGTTGCGGTTCTGGAATTGGTTCTGGAGCTGGCTCTTCTATCTCAAGAGCGTTAATTCTTATTGTATTTTCTCTCATTTGAGTAGTTGTCAGCCTTCTTGCCATTAGTGGTGAAGCAACTAACAACCCTAGTGCAATTATTGTTGTTGTTGTGGTTGTTGTTCGTCTACCCATTTTTCAGCCTCTCTTTCTAATGATCTATATTTTTGGCTACCTGGATTTGGTTTATTTTCATCTAAATAATCTTCAATATGATTTAATCTAGTTGTGTTATAATCTACTAATTTTGCATTTGTACAAGACAAAGCTCCTAATCCTACTAATATTAATGCTAACTTTTTCATATTTCTAATTTCCTTTCTACTTCATCCAAATTTATTTTTGAAATTTTTTAATCAGTTACTGTAATTACAGTATAACTCTCTAGTTTATTCTATCTTGGATAGCATCCAATCTTTGTTCCATTTGATCTAACATTTCATTTGTTTTATGGAATTTTTCAATGTTGCTGTTAATTTGATCTACTCTTTTTCTAATTCTTTGAATTTCCACGTCCATCATTTTACTTTCAGACATATTTCTTCTTTGAGCTCTTATTTCAGGTGTTTTTGTTTTTCTGTGTTGAGCTGCTTCTCTTGCTTTTGCCGCTCTTTCTTGTGCTTGCGCTCTAGCCGCTTCAGCTCTATCACGTGCTTCTTGAACTGTATCTGATGTTGTTGTTACAGTTTCTTCAACTGGAACTACTATAACTTCTTCTGTTACTACACCTTTGGCTGCATCTTTAGCTTGTTGAGCTTGTCTTTGTTTAGCCACTTTAACTAATCTTTGCACTGCGGCATCAGTATCACTTTTAGCTGAGAATGATAATTGACTCATTGCCAAAACCATTACCGCTGCTAATCCTAATATTTTTTTCATTGATTTTCCTTTCTAAATATCATTTAAATATTATTTTTGTTGAAATAACTGAATTGGCTTATTTAACTCTTCTTGTTTTTTTAGGAGCGTTTTTAACGCCATCTCTTCCAAGAACGCTATCAAATTCTCCTAACTCTTTTTCTTCTCTTTGTACACTTCTTACTACTCTTTCGTAAAAATCTACTCTAGCCGCTGCTTTAGCCGCATTGTATTCAAGTTTTTCAATTGATGATTTTGGTTTAACTCTTTCTTTTTCTTCTACTACGCCATCTTCATCTATCGTTACTAATTTTTCTGTTGTCATTTCACGTTCTTTTGGCGCTTTTAAACTTTTATAGTAATCTTCTCTAGCTTGTTTTAAGACACTTTGAGCAGAATCTGCCATCATTGGAACCGATAATGCAGCTACTATTCCGCACAATAATAATTTTTTTGCTTTCATCTCTTAATTACCATTCCTTTCATTAATTCATTACTGATAATAATGCATCCAATTCAGCAATTTTTTTCTCTTTTTCTGCTATGCTCTTATTTATGTTTTTGTAGACAGTTTCAGAGTTGTTCAATATTTTTTTATATTTATCTCTATGCCATCTTACTTCTGAATCTACTCTTAATTTTTCTACCAATTTTTCTCTGCTTGTTTGTTTTGCTTTCAAGTCTTCCACTTCAGCTTCCAATTGAGCCTTTTGTTGAATATAGCTTTGTTTTTGCGCATCTTCTTTTCTCATTAATTCATTGAATTGGCTTTCAATTGTACTTAAGTTGCTTTCTAAGCTCTTTTTTTCAGCAGAGAAACCTATTGATGAAACCATCATTATTCCAACTAAAAAGAATATTGTCTTTTTCATTCGATTTTCCTCCTAATTTTTTATTTGCCTAAAACTTCTGTAACATCAAAGTCACAGAATCACTGGATAACAACTGTCTTTGTTCAGTTAATCGAACTTGCCAGCCTATCCCCGTAGTTCCTTAGGTTTGCATATTTCAAAAATTATTATATATCCTATAATTTATGATAATAATTTTCAATTCACAAACCAAATATGGAACTACTATCAAATCACTTGCTTAATCATCACTTGTTTTTATTATACCAAATTATATAAAAAAATACAATTAATTTTTCAAATAAAACACAAAAATTATGATTTTTCTCTAAAGAAGCCTTTAAAATCAGTATAAAAAATATTTTTTACCCTGCTAAATTTAAATATTTTTTAATTTTTCAAAAATTCCTTCTACTGTCTTAACTTCTTCAAGCTGTTCCACTAATTCTTCTTCAAACGACAATTTTGAAATTTCTGCCAATAAATCTAAATGCTCCTTTTTAGTTCCTTCTGGAGCGGCAATCATAAAAATTAGCTTTGAAGGTTCTCCATCCATGCTTTCAAAATCGACACCTTCATGAGAAATTCCCATTGCAAGAGAAAGAGATTTTACTAATGGCGTTCTTGCATGAGGAATTGCGATTCCATCTTGCATTCCTGTCGGTGTTAATTTTTCCCTTTCATTTATTTCTCTCACAAATTCTTCAAGATCTTCTGAATCAATAATTCCGCTTTTTACAAACAGCTGTGCCATTTCATTAATAGTTTCCGCTTTCGTTGTTCCCTTCAAATCTAAATTTACTCTTTCAGGCACTAAATATTCTAGTATTTTCATATTTTTATGCAGGATAATCCCACATTCTCCTTTCAAAATTTTTTTCTTTAATTTATTTTTTTTCTAAAACTTTTCCCACCTTTTCAAAATCTCATCCAAAGCTTCGTTTTCAGACATTTCTGACAAATTGCAAATAATATAGTCTTTTTCCTTTCTGAACCAGGTCATCTGCCTTTTTGCATATCTTCTACTTTCTTTTTTTATTTCCTCAACTGCTTCATCCAATGTAATTTTACCATCAAAGTGCATAAACAGTTCCTTGTACCCAATCGAAGATATTTTATGAAGCTCTTCTGTATATTTATTATATACTTTTTTTGCCTCTCCGACAAGTCCTTTTGCAATCATAATTTCAACTCGCCTATTAATCCTATCGTAAAGCTCATCTCGATTCCGTGTCAAAAATATCTTCAAAAAGTCGTAATCATTATTTTTTATATTTTGAGTCCTTAACTCGCTAAATTTCCCACCAGTTAAAAGGCACACTTCAATGGCACGAACCAGCCGCAACTTATTAGATAAGTCAATTTCTTCATAGGATTTTTCATCTAATTTTTTCAAAGTTTCCTGTAATTCATCAAGACTTTTACTTTCCAGCTTTTTTCTAATTTTTTCATCCTTTGAAGGCAATTTTGCAAATCC
This sequence comes from Leptotrichia wadei, assembly GCF_007990445.1. Taxonomy (NCBI): domain Bacteria; kingdom Fusobacteriati; phylum Fusobacteriota; class Fusobacteriia; order Fusobacteriales; family Leptotrichiaceae; genus Leptotrichia; species Leptotrichia wadei. The sequence goes on along the minus strand of NZ_AP019841.1, from coordinate 807,530 downwards.
ATCTGTAATTGACCTTATATAAAGCCCTGTTCCACCTGCAATAATAATATTTTTCCCATTTTTGCAAGAATTTTCATTCAAAATATTATTTACATCTCTTTCAAAATCTCCCACAGAATAATCTTCGCCAGGACTTGCAACATCAATCATATAGTGCTTCACGCCTTGCATTTCTTCATCGGTTATTTTTGCAGTTCCAATATCCAGTTCTTTATAAATTTGAGATGCATCCGCCGATATTATTTCTGCATCAATCTTTTTTGCAAGCCTTATTGATAAATCAGTTTTCCCAACTCCAGTAGCGCCTGCGATCACAATTCCTTTTGCTATTTTATTTACCTCCTGCTATAAGTAGACCACATTTTTTTAACTTTTTCAATATCAAATTTATAAATTATATAAAAATTTAAGCTAAATTACATATTCAAATTCATAACCTGCAATAATTATCACATCCCCTTGCTCAACACCAGCATTTTCAAGCTCTGTTTCCATTCCAAGGCTTCTCATCTTTTGCAGGAAATCTATGATTCCCTCTTCTCCAATAAATACATATTTTCTCAATACGTCATCCACAATTCTTCCATCAACTTCAAATACATTGTCTGAAACTTTTTTTACAATCCAGTCTTCCTTTTTATTATTTTCTCGAATCAATTCCTCAACCGAATGAACTTCTTCCAATTCTTCCCTAGGTATTTCCTGAATTAATTCCCAAGCCTTTGATAAAACTGGCTTTAATCCATCATTTGCAATTACAGAAACTGGATAAACAAATTCTGCTCCATTTTCCTTCACAAATTTTTCAAATTCATCGTATTTTTCATCTTCATAGAGCATATCAATTTTATTTGCCACTACAATTTGCCGTTTTTTAGATAATTTTTCACTATAATTCTTCAATTCGTGATTTATTTTCAAAAAGTCTTCCTTAGGATCACGTCCATCAATCCCTGAAATATCCACAATATGAATAATCAGCTTACATCTTTCAATATGCTTTAAAAATCTATCTCCAAGTCCCACTCCTTCGTGAGCCCCTTCAATAAGCCCAGGCACATCCGCTACTACAAAACTTTCTTCATCTCCCATTCTGACAACTCCCAATTTGGGCTTTAATGTTGTAAAATGGTAACTTGCAACTTTTGATCTGGCGGCTGACACTTTGTTAATAAAGCTGGATTTTCCAACGCTTGGATAGCCAACAAGTGCCACATCAGCAAGCAGCTTTAATTCTAATTTTATTTTTAATTCTGCACCTTCACGTCCACTTTCTGCTATTCTTGGAGCTTTTTTTACAGATGACTTAAAATGGATGTTTCCACGTCCGCCATCTCCTCCCTTTAAAAATATAACTTTTTCATTTGGAATATCCAAATCAAGCAAAAGTTTATTCGTTTCAAAATCCCTAACCATTGTTCCAACTGGAACCTTTATAATCAAATCTTCTCCAGATTTTCCAGTAGAACGTGCCGCAGCGCCTTTTGTCCCGTCCTGTGCCTTGAACTTTTTACTGCTCTTAAAGTCAACAAGCGTATTAATATTGGGATCAGCAATAAAGACAATATCTCCACCTTTTCCGCCATCTCCACCGTCAGGCCCTCCAAACTGAACAAATTTCTCACGCCTAAACGTAGCAGCTCCATCCCCTCCTTTTCCAGAAATTACTGTAATTACACTTTCATCTATAAACATTTCATCATCCTTTTCTTTTTTATACTTCTTTTCCGTTTGCTTGATAAAATTAAATTTTATAACAAATCGTTAACTTAAAGCAAGCTATTTACTTTTAGTTCTGCTTGATGCAGCCGCCTTTTTTTCTTTTCTATAATTCCAAGGCTCTGTATACCTTTTTCTAGAAAACAGCCCCAATTTTTTCTGCTTCGCATTTTCTTGATATTTTTCAAATTGCGTGTCTTTTTTAGCATATTCCTGATACCACCAGGCATTTCCCGTTTTTACCATTTCTTCATTAACATTTTTACCATTCGCATAAATAATCGCAACTGTTCTGCCGTATCTATCCTTATTTTTCACTTCCACGCTCAAATTTTTCCCAGTCACCAATTTTTCAAGCGCCTGTCTGCTTTCAGACCCATAATCCTGTGTTTTTTCAGGTGCATCCATCCCGTACATCCTAATTCTAAGCATCTCTCCAACAAATTTTCCATTTTCAACCTTTTGAATATTAATCGTATCTCCATCGCTAACCTTCAGCACTTGATAGCCATCTAAAATTTCAGGTTCAACTTCTTTTTTTTCTTTAGATTTCTTAGTTTTAGAACTTTTTTTGCCATTATTTTGGGAAATTTTGACATTTTTGGCTTTTCCAACACTTTTTTCAGAACTCTTTCCGCCTTTACTAAACATCCCAAAAATCATAACTGCCGCAATTATAATTATTGCAGCAATTAATACTATCTGAGATTTTCCGTCATCAATTTTTTTTGCCATTTTTCTCCTACTTTTTTACTATTTTTCAAGCGCCTGTTTAAAATCTTCAATCAAGTCATCAATATTTTCAAATCCAGCTGCAACTCTAATCAATGAATGTGTAAATCCTCTAGCTTCCTTTTCTTCTTCAGGCATTTCTGCATGAGTTATTGTACTTGGATGAGTTACCAGCGTTTCAGCTCCGCCAAGGCTTGCCGCAAATAATGCCACATTTAAACTTTCAAAAAATGTTTTTACTTTTGAGTCATCTTTTAAAGTGAACGAGAATACTGAACCTCCGCCTGTCGCTTGACTTTCATGAATCTTTTTACCTTTATTCGTATCTAAAGTCGGATAGTAAATTTTATCAACTGCATCGTGACTTTGGAAAAATTCTATAAGTTTTTTTGCATTTTCCTGTGCCGCTTCCACTCTTAATTTCAACGTTTTCAAACTTCTCATCAAAAGCCAGCTGTCAAACGGAGATATTAAAGCACCAGCCGCAACTTGTGAAAATTTAATCTTTTCTGCAAGCTCCTCATTATTCGTAATAGCAACTCCAGCCAGTAAGTCATGATGTCCAGATAAAAACTTAGTCGCACTATGAACTACAATATCAATCCCAAAATCAAGCGGTTTTTGTAAATATGGCGTCATAAACGTATTATCTGCAATAGTTATAAGATTATGCTCCTTCGCAAGTTTTACAACTCCTCTTATGTCAGTTACATCAAGTAGCGGATTTGACGGTGTTTCAATAAAAATTGCTTTTGTATTAGGTTTTAAAGCTTTTCTTATATTTTCCAAATCAGTTGTATCAACAAATGTAGATTCTATTCCAAATCTTGAGTAAATATCGTGTAAAACTCTATAAGTCCCTCCATAAATATCTTGTCCCAAAATGATGTGATCTCCAGCCGAAAACATTGTAAATACAGATGTCGTAGTTGCCATTCCAGATGAAAAGGCATAGGCATATTTTCCATTTTCAAGAGCCGCAATAATTTCCTCCAGTTCATTTCTCGTAGGCGCTGAAACTCTAGAATATTCAAATTCCTGCGTCACTCCAAATTCTGCGACAGGAAATGTAGAAGCAAAATTAACATTTGTTCCCCATAATTCCTTCTTTTTCCCTTCTCTTACTCCGTGTATTGTTTTTGTTTCAAATTTCATAACTTATCAGCTCACTTTCTATATTTTTATCAATTTTTTTATTTAAAATTTACAATAATTTGTGCGGAATTTTTATTATTTTCTCATAAGCAATACGCTTTGCCCCTAAATCAGGCTCCCTATCCAAATAAATTAAGCCGCAAAAACTAAAACCATTTTTCGCAAGAAGCCTTTTCATCGGCTCATTATTTTCATGCGTATCCGCCTTTAAACTAAGTATCTTATTCTCAATGCAGACTCCTTCAGAAAATTCCAGTATTTTTGTAGCAAGACCTTTATTTTTCACATCAGAATCGACTGCCAGCCTATGAACTACCATATAATCATCATCTGTTATCCATTTTCCCTCAATCTTAGAATATGGCTCTTCTCTTTCAGGCGATAATACAATCGTTCCAACAATTTTTCCTGAAACTTTTTCTCCAGAGTTTTCATTATTTTCAGCAGTTTCTTCCAAAACATAACTAATCCCTTTTTTTACATCACTTTCAATAACTTCCCTATTTGGATACCCCTTTTGCCATTGATCCAATCCCATTTTCTTCAATTCAGCTTTCGCCTTATCAATGATTTCCAAAATTCTGTCAATATCATCAAAAGTTGATTTTCTAAAATTCATCAAATTTTCTACCTCCTTCAATTAAATTTTATATTTGCCAATTTATTTCATCTTTCCCCAATTCTTTCAAAATTTCATTAGCCTTCTTAAAATGTCCACAGCCAAAAAATCCACGGCTTGCCGACAACGGACTAGGATGCACACTTTTTAAAATATAATGTCTATCTGTATCAATAAAGGCTTTCTTGCTTTTTGCATTATTTCCCCAAAGTATGAAAATTAACGGATCTTCACGTCTATTTAAATATTTTATCACATTATCTGTAAAAATTTCCCATCCTATCTTTGAATGTGAGTTAGCATTTCCAGCAACTACAGTAAGCGCCGTATTTAAAAGCAGCACTCCTTGCTTTGCCCAGCTTTCAAGAAATCCATTTCTGCTCATTTTATAACCAAATTCATTTTCTATTTCCTTGTAAATATTTTTTAAGGAAGGCGGCAATGCAACTCCCTGCTTTACTGAAAATGCCAATCCGTGTGCCTGATTTTCCCCATGATACGGATCTTGCCCCAAAATTACAACTTTGCAGTCCTTGTAGCTTGTCAGCTTAAATGCAGAAAAAATTTCATATTTATCAGGATAAATTGTCTTTGTCTTATATTCACTTATCAAAAATTTTCTCAAGTTCAAATAATAATCCTTTTCAAATTCCTTTTCATTTTTAAAAATTTCATCCCAGTCATTTCCAATATTAACCATTTTTCCCTCTTCCTTTCCCTAAAATATTTTTTTAAAATAGAAATTATATTTCTAATTATTTAACAATAAATATCTTAATCCTTTGCTAAAATAAATTCACTAGATATGTTCGATAACCTAAGTTTCTTATCTCTATATTTATTTATTAAATTCTGAGTTTATATAAAAATGAACTTATACAAACGGATTATAAAATCTTCCTCCATTTACCTTCAACATGACTATTGAAATAACTGCAAATATTGCAGTCACAATAATTGCCACAACATCCGCCATTTTCATTTTCCTAGCCTGATACCAAGTCCTTTTTTTTCTTTTCCCAAATCCTCTCAAAATCATAGCATTGCTTATAATATCTATTTTTTCAATGCTTGAAAATATTAATGGCATTAAAGTATAAGATACATTTTTTATTCTTGTCATTAATTTTACATTTTTGGAAATATCAATCCCCTTTGCCTGCTGTGCCTTGCTAATTATGATAAAATCCTCCTGAACTGTCGGAATGTACCTTAGTGCAATTGAAACTGCATAGGAAAATTTATAGGGCACTCCTATTCTATTTAGCGAAGAGGCAAACTCGCTTGGATTTGTTGTAATTATGAAAAGTAATGCAACAGGAATAACCGAAAAATATTTTACAAATATATTAAATTCATAAAATAACTGTTCCCAAGTTATAACATAATTTCCAAAAATCTTAAAAATATCATGCCTTGTTCCATATATCTTTGTTCCCTCAAGTGGAGAAAATAAAAAAATCATAATTAAATTTAGTACAAGAAAAATAGAAATTAGATAAAATACGATTTTTATTTCATTAAATTTTATTTTTGAAATTTTAAAAAGCACAAATCCCAAAAGTGTCAAAGCTGCAAGAAATCTTGTATCATAGGTAAGCATAATAGCCACAGTCCACAATATAAAGCAAATCAGTTTTGCAGCTCCATTTAATCTATGAATTACTGAATCTTTCTCAATATACTCCAGTAAAAATGTATTTTCCATCTAACCACCCGCCTTTTTCTGTTCTTTTTCACAATTTTTTTCATAATGAACAAATGTACTTATGAGTTCTTCAGGGTTTATTTCTATTTTTTCTGCCACGTAATGAAGTGAAGTTTCCCTTAAATTTGCCTGTTCCAGTACTTTTTTATCTGCCAAAATCTGTGCTGGATTTCCAGATTTTATAATCTGTCCATCATTAAAAACATAAGCCTTGTCGGTATATTCCAGCATTAGATGCATATCATGGGTTATAAATAAAATTGTAATTCCATATTCATTCAGCCGCTTCAAAAATTCCATTATTTCCCTATAATGAAAAAGATCCTGCCCAGCAGTCGGCTCATCAACTATTATTATTTCAGGCTCTAAAACAAGCACAGATGCTATCGTAACTCTTTTCTTCTGCCCATAGCTAAGTGCCTTTATTGGCCATTTCCTAAACGGCTTTAATTTACATATTTCCAAAATTTCAAGAACTCTTTTCTCTATTTCATCTTCAGAAACACCTCTAGTTTTCAGCCCTAATGCAACTTCCTCAAAAACTGTAACTTTTGAAATCATCGCATTTGGATTTTGCAGTACAAATCCTATTTTTTCAGCTCTTTTTGCTATACTTTCATTACTTATATCCAAACTTTTATAATAAATTTCCCCTTCATCCTGCCTTTCAAATCCTGCAATAACCTTTGACAACGTTGACTTTCCAGCTCCATTTGAGCCAACAATGCTTATCATTTCACCTTTTTCCACACTTAAATTTATATTTTTTAAGATTTTTCTTTTTTCATTATATGAAAACGAAATATTTTCCAGCTTTAATAATGTATTTTCAGATTTTTTACTTTCTTTTGGAGAATTAAATTTTATCCAATTTAAAATGCTGTCTTTTGCTGCAGAAAAATCAATTTTTTCAAGACTAGAAATATCATTATATTTTTCAAGATTATTGTTGCTATATTTAAGCAAAGAAATATACAAAGGTTCTCTTATATTCATTTTGCCTAGCAAATTTCCCTTCAAAATATTATCAGGCGTATCATCAGCAATAATTCTTCCCTTATCAACGACAATAATCCTGTCAATTTCCCTATGCAGCACATCTTCAAGCCTATGCTCTATAATTACCGTTGTAAGTTTTTTATCTTTATGAAGTTCACTTATCAATTCAATGGCATGTTTTCCGCTAAGCGGATCAAGATTTGCAAGCGGCTCATCATAAAGCACTATTTTAGCATTATCAACCATAATTCCAGCAAGCGATACTTTCTGTTTCTGCCCTCCCGATAAATCCTGCGGCTTCAAGTCAAGCAATGTTTCAATCCTTACAAACTGTGCTATTTCCTTTACCTTTTCTTTCATTACAGTCGTTTCAACCTCATCATTTTCCAATGCAAAAGCTATATCTTCAGCAACTGTAAGTCCTACAAACTGTGCATCTGAATCTTGAAGAACAGTTCCCACATATTTAGAATGTTCAAAAATCTCTTTACACCTTTTACCATAAATTTCCAGTTTCCCTTCAATTTCTCCCTTATAAAAATATGGAGCAAGCCCATTTATACAATGTCCCAAAGTGCTTTTCCCCGAGCCTGATGCCCCTATTATCACAATTTTCTCTCCTTCATAAATTTTCAAATTTATATTATGCAATGTAGGTTCCGACTGACTTTCATATTTAAATGTAAAATCTTCAAAATTTATTGCAATTTTTCTTCCTTCTTTTTTTTCTTCCAATAATTCTCCTCCATTATTTTCCATTCAAAAATACCCGCCTAATCTTCCCACAGTTGCTAATACTTAAAAACTGTCTGAAAAGTGCGGGTTATTTAAATTATTCCTCTTTTAAGCTTCCTTTGCTTATTATTGTTTTTGAAAATGCAAATATTAAAATTGTTCCTAAAATAGCCACAACCAGGATATTTCCAAGCGCCGCTACAACTCCTTGCGCAAATGCCTTTGCTTGTGGTTCTTTATATATTGCAATATCAATAATTGGAGCCAGAACTACCCAGCTTATTAAACTTATGATTACTTCTCCCACTATAAATTTTACAATTTTTGCTCCATTAAAATTTTCAATTTTTATGATTTTTCCTAAAAATCCAATTCCCATTCCAAAAAATGCCGCCGCAATTACCCAGCTGAACCAAACATTTCCATATCCTGAAATATCATTAAGCGTATGCCCAATAAATCCAATCCCTAACCCAACTGCAGGCCCATATATAAATGCCATCAATGCCACAAAGGCAAAAGTTACCTGTAATGTTGTATTTGGAATAGGCGTAGGAATAGCCACAAATCTTGACAATACAATGTAAACTGCCGCTCCAATTCCCATTGCCACTACTTTTTTTATCGCTGATGCTTCCATTATTCTCACCTCTTATACATTTTTACTTATTATTTTAATATTATATACTAATATTACTTTTTTCTCAACTAAAAATAGCAACTTTTATACAGATTTCATCTGATCCTTCCTAATCTTTAAATCGTATACTTATCTCTTCCTTTTCAACTTCCAGATGAACTGTCTCCACCTTTGCATTTTCCAAAATTTTTCTTGAAGCCTTTGTAGAATCAAGCGATTTATGCTTATCAGAAAAGTACACTACTTTTTTTATTCCGGCCTGAACAATTGCTTTAGCACATTCATTACAAGGAAAATGAGTCACGTAAATGGTACAGTTTTTAAGAGACTTTATACTATTCAAAATCGCATTCAATTCAGCATGAACAACATAGGGATACTTCGTTTCCAAAAAATCCCCTTCCCGATCCCAAGGCATCTCATCATCCGAACTCCCTTGCGGAAACCCATTATAACCAATTCCAATAATCTTTTTATCCTCATCAATAATACAAGCTCCAACCTGTGTAGATGGATCCTTGCTTCTCATTCCAGACAAAAAGGCTATTCCCATAAAATATTCATCCCACGATAAATAATCCTGTCTTTTAGACATTTTTAATACCTCACCTTCTAAAATATCCAATTATTTCACAACTGCTTTTTTCTTAACATCAGAAAACTGTATTTCCAATTTATCCTCTTTACTAAGCTCAATTCCTCGCTTAACAATTTCTCCATTTTTCCGAGTTATTGTATACCCTTGCTTCAAAATATCGTTTACCGAATATTTAGAAAGCTGTGCCTTTTTATACTTCAGCTCATTTTTCCGATTCTCAAAAAATTCCAGCATTATTTCATTAAGTTTAGCCGATTTCTCCCTCAAATTTTCCTTTTCACTCAAAATCACTTTTTCCAAATTAATTCTATCAAATCTCTGTTTACGATAATCCAGCTGCTCCTTTGACTTTTGCAAAATTCTTTTTAATTCCCTTGATAATTTTTGCTCCTTTTCCATCAAGTCAAATTTTTTATTGTCCAGAATATTTACAAAATTTTTTATATAATAGTTATTTTTTCTATATTCCAGCTCTTTTTTCATCATTGCAACCCTATTTAAAAGTGATTTGCTCAAAAGATTTTTTTTATTTTCCAACTCATCTGCCAGTTTATCTTTTTCAGGAATCAAGATTTCCGCCGCCTGAGTCGGTGTCGCTGCCCGCTTATCAGCAACTAGATCAGAAAGCAAATTATCAATTTCATGCCCCACTGCTGAAATCACAGGAATTTCTGATTTATAAATAGCCTCTATCACTTCTTCCTCATTAAATGCCCACAAATCCTCAATGCTTCCACCACCACGCCCAACAATAAGCGTATTTATTTCAAGCTGCTTTTCTTCATTCATCCTGTTAAAAAACTCAATTCCTTCCGAAACTTCACGTGCAGCCCCTTCTCCTTGAACTTTTGCAGGATAAAGGTAAATATTCACATTTGGAAATCTTTTATGTGTCGTATTTATAATATCTCTAATCGCAGCCCCTGTATCAGCTGTCACAACTCCAACATTTATTGGTAATTGTGGCAATTTTTTCTTTATTTCATCAGAAAAATATCCCTTTTCAAAATACAACTTTTTAAGCATTTCCATCTTTTCATAAAGCAATCCCAAAGAATTGCTTTTTTCAAGAAAATCCGCCACAATCTGATAACTCCCGTTAGCTTCATAAAGTGTCACATTCCCACGAATTTTTACCGAATCCCCTTCCTTCAGATCCTCAGGCACATTTCTATATTTATACCGAAAAATAGCGCATTTCACACTCGCACTCGAATCCTTCAACGTAAAATACAAATGCCCAGACCGATAATAAGTAATATTGGAAAGCTCCCCTTCAATAAAAATATTCTTAAATGTCCTTGTCCCCTCCAAAAACATCTTCACTTCCCTATTTATCTCACTTACAGAAAACACTGTCTGTTCCATAATTTTCCCCATTTCTTTCAGTTTTTGCTATTTAATAATAACATATTTCATCTCTTTTCTCAACTAGTGAAAATTTCCCAAATCTTCCTAATCTTGTAAAAAATATTCTCAAAGCCTTATTTTTTTAATATTTCTTCGGTTAAATCAGTCTTATTAAAAATAATATTAATCTTTTTTTTATTATCGTTTCAAAATTATCAATTCCAACTGGTAAATTTTTATTTTTCCCCTTCTTTTTTCATTTTTCCTCAATTTTTCTCTTTCTTTATTGCCAAACCCTATTTAAAATTAAATTGCTAAAAATTATATAAATTTAGGGTTTGAGTAAAATAGTCATAACTTTGAGTTCAGTTTTAAAGTAGTTTTACTATATATTAATAATGTAGTTCAAACGGGAAAAATTAAATCTATAATTTTTCATAACAATAAAAAAAAACATAATCTTGAACTCTTTAATCATTCAGTTTACTAGATTATGTTTTAAACATTATCTGATTCTAAAATATATCCTTGTCAGATAATTTTGCATCTTTTGTTCTAAACATTTCAAGCAATTTTTCCACCGTCAATTTTTTCTTTTCTTCACCTTTTATATCAAAAATTACTTCTCCTGCATGAAGCATAATTAGTCTATTTCCATAAGTTATGGCATCTTGCATATTATGTGTTATCATCAGGCTTGTTATGTTATTCTTTTCAATAATTTCCTTCGTTTTTTCAAGGATTATTTTAGAAGTCTGAGGATCAAGCGCCGCTGTATGCTCATCCAAAAGCAATATATCTGGACGGTTTAAAGTTGCCATTATTAATGACAGACATTGTCTTTGACCACCTGATAGAAGTCCTACTTGTGTAAATAGCTGATTTTCTAGTCCTAATCCTAAACTTGCCAACTGCTTTTTGTAAAATTCTATATTCTTTACATCCAGTCCAAATGTAAAGTTGAACCGTTTACCTTTATTTTTAGCCATTGACAAATTTTCCAGCACTGTCATAGAAGGAGCTGTTCCCATTGTTGGATTTTGGTAAACTTGTGAAATCCATTTTGCTCTTTTGTGCTGAACAACATTTGTTATGTCATTTCCATTTAAAATCACGTTTCCGCCATCTGGGATAATTTGACCGTTTAATACATTTAAAAGAGTAGATTTTCCTGCACCATTACTCCCAATAATTGTTATAAAGTCCCCATCATTTATCGTAAAGTTTAATCCTTTAAATACCTGCTTTTCTGTTCCTAATTCAGAGAAGAAAGTTTTATATAAATTTTTTAATTCTATCATTATGCTTCTCCCTTCTCAATTAATTTTACCTTTTTCTTACCTTTTTTAGATTTATTAATAAGTTCATTCCATAAAATTGCAGCTAAAATTACCGCTGTTATCAATTTAACATCTGTCGGCTTAACTTCAAGTATTTTTATAACATCATCACTAAAGTGAAGACTTTCATAAATACTTCTTGTCCAGCTGTTTGACATTAGTGCCAAGTTTATTATAAAGTAATACATAAGCGATCCTATCGTAACAATTGAAACTTCATTTATTACACGGGATTTTTTCAATACACCGAGTCCAAGAATTATAGCTGCAAGACCAATAACAATCGTTCCAACTCCCGACTGCAAATCTGCAACTTTAATATTTTGTGCAAATAATGCCCCAGACAATGCCACAACTCCATTCGCAAGCATCAGCCCAAATATTTTCAATCTTTTTTCATTTACCCCAAGACTTACCACAAGCTGCTCATTATTTCCCAATGCCCGTAATGCAAAACCAAATTTAGAAGTTAGAATATAATCAATTATCATTTTTATAATAAATGCAATCAATACTGTAAGCATAAGTTTTACATCCTGTGTTTTTACCACATAAATTATTAATGCAATTGTAAAAATTATATAAACAGAAAGTGTTCTAATCATATATTTATTTTCTTTAATTTTATAGTCGTAAAATCCCTTTAATACAAGTAGAATTACAAATGCAATTACAAAAGGCACAAAATCCTTGTTATATGATATTATTTCATAAATACTTCTATCTGGCGTAATAAATACGTTTGGCATCCCAACAATTCTGGAGTTTATACTATAAAGCCCCGTCATTACCAAAATCCCCGAAAGCAATCCATTAATTTTCAAATAAACATGCAATGCCCCAGTTACATATCCTGCAATCATTCCACAAACAACTGCAAGAATCAATCCCATAATAGGATTTGTTATCCCAAAAAATCCATTTTTAGAAAGTGCAAATGCCGCAAATACAAATCCTCCCAGCGGAAATGTCCCATCCACCGACATATCAGGAAAATCCAGTATTTTATAAGTCAGATACACTCCCATTACCATTATTGAATATATAAATCCTGTTTTAAAAGCCTCAGGAAGACTCTGTAAAAATACTAATAACTCATTCATCTACCTTTTTCTCTCTTTCTCTAAAAATTTATTAAATCTATTCAGCATCTTTTTTTATTATTCCTATAAATAGCGATTGTTATAAATTCTTCAAGAACTTTTGCCAAATAGCATTTATTTTATTTTCCTACAAACTCAGCTCCATTAAATGCAGGATTTTTCAAATCTAATCCCAGTGCTTGCGCTGTTTTACTATTTACATAAAGTTTCATTTGTTTTGAAGTTTCAAAAGGAATTTGAGAAACAGGTTTTCCTTTAAGAATTTCAATTGCCATTTCTCCAGTACGTTTTCCAAGTGCATAATAATCTAATCCCATTGTAAACAATGCTCCTTCTTTTACTGAAGAATTTTCACTTACAACTACAGGCTTTTTAGCATTAACAGCTTCTGAAGCAATCAGGTTCATTCCAGACACTACAAGGTTATCTGTCGGCAAATACAATGCATCAGTTGATCCCAATAGATTTTTAGTAGCTTGCGCCAGTTCACCAAAGTTATTTATACCTTGCAATACAACTTCTATATTTTTTTGTTTAGCAATTTTTTGAATTTCTTGAACTTGAACTGCTGAATTTTGTTCTGATGGATTATATAAAACTCCGATTTTCTTAGTTCCAGGCTTTAATTTTAACAGTAAATCAAGCTGAGCCTCAACATTTTCCAATTTATCACTTGTTCCTGTAACATTTGGATTTAAAAGTTTTGCACTTGCAGGATCAGTTACAGCTGAAAACAGTACAGGAATATCTGGAATATTATTCACCAATGCTTGTGCCGATGGTGTAGCAATACCAAATACAAGATCTTTCTTATCCGCCTTATAATTTGTAGCAATCAAATTTGCATTTGTAACTTCCCCATTTGCATTTTTTTCATCAAAATCTGCCTTTATTCCAGCTTCCTTAAATGCAGCCTTAAATCCTTCTTTTGCTAAGTTAAGCGAAGGATGTTCCATAAATTGAGTTATCCCAATTTTATAAACCTGTTTATTTCCAGAATCCTTTGAATCTTTTTTTCCATTGACAGTGTCGTTACTATTTCCACATGCCAACATTAACATACCTATCATTATTAACAGTATCTTTTTCATTCTCTTTCCTTTCTCTCCAAATTACGTTTCTTTATTTATATTAAACTTATATTATGATTTTTTATTTTATTGAACCATTTTAGCCTTGGACTTCACATCTTCTGGCAATGAAATTCCAAGTGCCGCAAGTGTTTTTTCATTAACTACAATTTCACTAAGAGGCATTGTCTTAAATTTAATTTCGCTTGGCTTTTTACCATTCTTCAAGATGTCAATTGCCATTTTACCAGCTTCTTTTCCAATTTCATAATAACTTACACCTTGTGTAATCAATGCTCCACCTTTAACGTGAGCCGCTTCCGCACCAAATACTATCTTTTTAGCCGCAGTCGCCTTATCTGTAATCAAGCTCACAACCGAAGCCACAAGATTATCTGTCGGCAAATAGATCGCATCTGCTTCTCTTACTAAATTATCTACTGTTTGCGGTATTTCATTTGCCTGTACAACACTTTTTTCAACAATATTCAATCCTAATTCTTTTGCCGCTTTTTTCAAATCTTCCACTTGGATTTTTGAATTTTGTTCTGAAGAATTATAAATTACCCCAATATTTTTTACATTTGGGCCTATTTTTTTTAATAATTCAAGCTGCTGTTTTACATCCATTCTATCACTTACACCAGTTACATTATTCTTCATAATTCCTGCAGACTGTGGATCTGTAATTGCCGCAAACACCACAGGTATGTCATTTGTAGCTTGCGAAGCTGATTGAGCCGCATTTGTCGCAATCGCAAATATCAAATCTTCCTTTGAGCTGACAAAGTTGTTAGCAATCAGATTTGAATTAGTTGTTTCTCCATTTGCATTCTTTTCATCAAATTCAGCATTAACTCCCGCTTCCTTAAACGCAGCCTTAAACCCTTCTCTCGCACTATCAAGTGCCGCATGTGATACAATCTGCGTAATCCCAATTCTATACTTCTTAGAGCCTGTCCCAGCATTTCCGCTACTCTTACTCTCACTTCCAGAATTCCCGCAACTCAAAACCATAAGCATCAAAGCGCTTACCAAAATTAGCAATTTTTTCATAAACTTTTCCTCTCTTTCCTACTATCCTACAATTTTTTTCACTATATTTGAACATTTAACAAAGAATTTTACCCTCATTTTAATATTATTTATTAATTCTGCTCCACTCGTAAAAATCAGATATTTCTTACTAAATATTCATTAAAATAATATAGCAAATATTATTTCCTTCTGCAATAAAAATAATACCATTTTTTTTGCTTTAAATCAAATTATTATTTTCTTTTTTATTACTTTTTTGATTATTTTTTATTCCCTAAATCTTTTTTCCGCTCAACTAGCCCCTTAAAAATCATTCTTATTATTTGGAAACAAGGGGTTAAAACCCCTTGCATAATAAATTTATTATTGAATATATCAAAACTGTATTGTTGGCAAAATCATATTAAACTCACCATTTTCAATTTTATATTTATAAGTAGCCAAATTAGCCAGTTCCAAACTGTGGGTAACTATTATTATTGACTGATTTCTTTCTCTATTTATTTTCATAAACAGCTCATTTATAAGATTACTTGTTTCTGTATCCAAATTCCCAGTTGGCTCATCAGCCAGTATTATATCAGGGTCATTAATCATTGCCCTTGCTATTGCAACCCGCTGCTTTTCCCCTCCTGAAAGTTCCATTGGCTTATGTTTTACCCGCTTTGCAAGCCCTACAAGCGCCAGCAGTTCCTTCGCTTTTTTCTTTATTTCATTTTTATTCATACTTTTATTGATAAGTGCAGGCATCATAACATTTTCAAGCGCCGTAAACTCATTTAGCAAATAGTGGAATTGAAACACAAATCCTATTTTTTTATTTCTTATAACCGTTTTAGCCTTCTCATCCCTATAATGAATTTTTTCTCCACCAATGTAAATTTCCCCGTCAGTCGGCTCATCCAAAAGTCCTAATATATTTAAAAGTGAAGTTTTACCACTTCCTGATTTACCTTGAATCGAAATAAAATCCCCTTTATTAAAAGCCAAATTTATATTTTTCAAAATATGGATATTTTCAACTTTTGTCTTATAAATTTTATTGACATTCTTCAATTCTATTATCTTATTCATATTTCAATGCCTCCACAGGTTTCAATCTTGCCGCCCTTGCCGCAGGGAAAATTGTCGATAAAAATACAACGGCAAATGTTACTCCATAAATAATCAAAAGTTCCTTTTGTGAAATATACAACGGCAATTCTTCCAAATAATAAGTTCCACCTTTCATATATTCCTTAAATAAGGCTTTTAAAGCCACAAGTACAAGCGGAGAAAGCAAACTTGCTAAAATCATTCCAAAAACTCCGATTATTAACCCTTCTATTGTAAAAATTTTTCTAATACTGCTGTTTGTATAACCAATTGATTTTAAAATTCCAATATCCTTTATTTTTTCCCGCACAATCATATTCAAAATTACAGATACAGCAAAGCTTGCAATAATCAGAAGCAAACTTAAAATAGCAATCAATACAAATCTTTCAAATTGTACTGCCCTTAATAAATTCTGATTAATTGTTTTCCAGCTTATTGCCCCATATTCTTTGGAATTTATGACATTTCTTACTTGACTTAATATTCCTTCAACCTTTTCAGGATGTTCAACTTTGATTCCAATTTCTGTTGCCACTCTTCCCTGATCTGATAAAATTTGCATAGCCTCTAAAGGCACAATTGCAAGATTTGAATCATAATCTAAAAATCCGGTCTTAAAGATTCCTCTTACAATAAGTTTTATCTCCTTATTTTCAGCCGATACAAGACTTATTTCATTTCCAACTTTAAGATTCATTTCGGTAGCCAGCTGTTCACCAACTAAAACTGAATTAAGTTCTGAAATATTGTTATTTCCATCTACTATTTTCAAGTTAAGCCCATTTTTTACATTTTCTGGACTTATTCCATCAGCTAACACTCCTTTTGCCAGGCCATTGCCTTTTAATATCGACTGGCTGTTCATTTGCGGGATAACAGCTTTTATTCCTTTAATTTTTTTTACATTTTCTACAGTTCCTTCATAATTATCAAAAAATTTTGATTTTTTATTTTTTACAAGAATATGCGGACTCATTGTCAATAATGAATTTATCATATTTTTTTCCAGACCATTTGAAACAGTCAATGAAACGATAAAAACTGTTACTGCAATAGCTACTCCAAGCACTGAAAATATACTTTGAAATTTTCTTTCAATAATATGCCTAAATGCAATAAAAAATTCTACCATAGTTACTTTTTTTTACTCTCCTCCACTTTAGATTTTTCAATTTAAGATTTTTATTTTATGTCATTTGACATTTCACGTGAAATATTATAATTTTCCATAAGCGCCTCTTTCTGAGCCTTAACTTCAGCTATATCCAGTACAATTTCATTACCTTCTTCATCTTCAAAAATAATAAATTCACCATTTGCACTTTTAACTTTTTTTACAAAATCATCAAAATCCTTATATTTTTCCCCATTAACTTTTGTAATAATTTTATTTTCCAAATCTGAATATCCTAAATTTACATCAAATGGAAGCACTCTTACCAATATGACTAGCCCATTATAATCCTTGAACAGTTCCTCCCTGTCATAAATTGCAGGTAAAGTATTAGTAGGATTAGCCTGAGAAACAGCTGTGATGTAATTCGTTGTAAGTGGCTCAAAAACCAATCCTCCATAAATATAATATGAAGGCGCTTCCTGCAGCTTTGTACTTTTTACGACACTATATTTTATATCTGTTTTCTTTAACGTTACTTGACCCTTTTCAATTTTTTTATCTCTTATAATTTCATAGCTTAAATTTTCTCCGTATTTTTTTTCCTGATTTACAAAGTTAAAATCTGTCTTTTCATTTTTACGGAATTCTACTGTCCCATCTGATTCAATATCCTTGCCATCTAATTGTAACAGCACGTCATTTCTTTTTAAAACACCATTAAATGGTGAATTTTGAAAAACTTTCTTTATAATAATTCCTTTTGAATCGTTTTTTAATCCCAGCATTTTACGTTGCGACGTACTTTCCAGCTTTGCCCATTGTATTCCCAATTTTGGAGGTCCATCGTAATTCCCATCCTTTATATCATCCAAAAAATTATTAAGTATATTAACAGGAATAAAATATCCAATATTATCAGCCTGCGTAAGTCCAGCAAAAGCAACTCCCACAACTCTTCCATTACTTAAAACAGGTCCTCCGCTATTTCCGCTATTAATCGCAGCATCAGTCTGCCCAATCAAAAATTTCTGATTTGTCAAAGTATATGTATTATGCTCCATTCTTGAAACGATTCCTCTAGTCGTACTAAGTTTATCCCCACCAAGCGGATACCCATAAACTGTAAGACTATCTTCAATTTTCGGAAGCGCTCCCAATTTCAATGTAGTCGTTCCATTAAAAAATGCCTTATCTTCCACATCAATCATTGCCAAGTCATATTCTTCCGAAATAAATTTAACATTTGCCTTATATTTTCTAGAATCCCCTTCTTTTCTAACTTGCAGAAACTTTTCATTCAATACGGCATGAGCATTTGTAATAATTCTATTTCCATCTATAATAAATCCTGTCGCTGTCGAATTAAAATCCTGCCCATTTTGCCAAGGCGAAGCATAATTAAACATCTGATGCGCAGCATAAACTTTAACAAGTGCCTTCTTTACCGAACTGTCATCAGCAAAAATAAATCCACATAAAAATATGTTTATTATAAAAATTATTTTTTTTATGTTCATATTCCAAACCTTTCTCGAATATTCTAAATATCCATTTTTTCCCCAATTTGATTTTGTATTAGCTTCAAAAATAACAATTCATTATTTATATTCAACCTAATTTGTATCTTTTTTTTATCCTTTGTTATCACTTCCAGAAATTTATCCATCTTGCTCGAATTTACTCTCATTATTTTTACACTTGCACCTTCGATGTCTTTCATTTTAACTCGTATTTTTTTCAAAAAAATCTCATTATTTTCAACTACAATCTTGTAACTAAACAAAAGAAATCCAGCTATCACAACATAACCCAAAAGAATTACAATAAAAGCAATTTTTATTGGCGTAAGTTTTTCAATCCCGCTAATTCCTTTATAAAGTGAATGAATCGCTATACCAGCAATTATTATAAAAAAAATAGATGACGAAATCATATATTTAAAGTCTGCCCTAAAAACATATTTATTTTTCTCATCTTTTATTTCATACTTATCAAGTTTATTTTTTAAATTTTCCATATTAATAAAATTATTCATCATCCTGTAATTTATAAAATTAAAGCTTAATAATTTAAAAAAATTACTTAAAATAAATTATTCTGTAGTTTTATAAACTTCTTCTCCTTCTTTTTTTAAATTCAAATTATTTCTTGCATATTTTTCATTTTTCTCATTTTCATCTGAATTTTTTTCCTGATCCAGCAATTTACTCTTTCTATTTTCAAGTTCCTTTATTTCATTGCTTGTATTAACTAAACTAGCCTGCATAGCCTTTTTCCCCAAAAATACATTTACACTTTGTCCAATAAAATAAACAACTAGACTAAAAAATATAATATTTCCAATAATCCGTAATTTTTTCATTATCCCTCCTGCTTTTATTATTCCTTTTTATTTATTTTTTTATCTTTTCTTATTTTTTCAATTTCCTTCACAAAACTATCCAGACTGTCAAATTTTTTGTAAACAGAAGCAAATCTCACATAGGCAATTTCATCCAGATTTACCAAATATGAAAGTATCTTTTCACCCAGCTCACTAGATTTTATCTCACCTGAATATTCTGTCAGTATTTCACGTTCAATTTTATCAATTGTTTCTTCAATTTTTTCAATGTCAATACTGCGATTTTCAAATGCCCTGACAATCCCGTTATAAACCTTCTCACGTGAATAAGGCTGCTTTGCTCCGCTCTTCTTTATTACAATTAATGACAATTCAGCAACTTTTTCATGAGTTGTAAATCTTTTTCCGCATTTTTCACACTCACGTCGTCGCTTAATTGAGTTTCCTTCAAAATAGGAACGACTATCAATAACTTTCGTATTTTCATAGCCACAAAATGGACATCTCATAATTCTTACCCCTATCTTTCTGAACCTCTTTACTTCCTTACCCTAATTACAATATTTAATATCTTTTAATAACCAGAATATTTTTTAATTTAAACAAAAAACATTAACTTCATTTCCATTATCCATTTATTTCTGCATCTCGAATAATTTCAATAATTTCTCCATTTGATTCAGGCTTTAACAATTTATCTATAAATTTGTCATCTCTTATCAATCTTGATATTCTTGCCAGCACCTTTAAATATTCCTGTGTTTTTTCCTCTGGGCACAAAAACATGAAAAAAATATTTACATTTTCATTATCCAGCGATTCGTAATCTATTCCATTTCTAGAAATTCCAAAAGTCGCTATCAATTCATCCACAGCCTTTGTCTTAGCATGTGGCAATGCAATCTTCTTCCCAATTCCAGTTGATCCCATTTCTTCCCTTGCAAAAATATCATTTAATCCTAATTCTTCATCTTTTATTAAATTTGTCTTTTTCAAATTATTATACAATTCCCTAATTACTGTATTTTTAGTTTTTGATTCTAAATTTAAATTTATCGTATCAACTTTGATATAATCAGCAACATTTTTAGTTTCCATAAAATTCCTCCATAATAAATTTCCGTATTTTTAATTCAGTTTGTAAATTTCTATTTATAAAATTTTCAAAAATCATAACCATTTTTTTTAAAAAATCTAAATAATTCTCCATTTTTTCCTGAGTTTCATCCATACTCGAACTATTTTTTACAATTTTCAAAATCTCCTTATACTTTCGCATGCTTTCTTTTTTACTTTTTTCAAGTATCAAGCTAATTTCATTTATATCATAAATCCCATGTTCTATCATTACTCTTCTCAAAAACGACAATACAACATAATATTTATAACCCTTTTTTAAATATGGAAGAGCATCAATAAAACTTAATATTTCTACCAGCTTATCAAAAAAATCTCCATTTTCCTCAGTCATATAATAAATTTTATCTATACTATCAAGTATATACAATGATATTTCCAATTTCTCAATATTTTTTAAAATATTTTTGAAATTTTTTATAATTTCTACATCTTTCACAACATAGTAATTATTTTTTTGAAGAAGTGTAATTTCAATTTCATTTAACGGATTTAAAGAAACAATATCCCTTTTCTTAGATTTTCGGATACCATAAGCTGTCGCCATAATCTTCCCAAAATCTTTGCTAAAAAGCATTACCAATAAATCCGCCTCTTTCATTTCCTTTTTTTTTAAAACAATACAGTTTGTTTTTATTATTTTCATATCCTACATTTCACATTTTTTATTTTAGTTTTTTAATACATTTATTTTTTAATTATACAAAGGGTTATCCCCTTTGTATAGATTATTATTTCTAAATTGTATAATTATAAACAAGTCTATTTTTTATTTTATGAATACTGAATTATCTAAAGTTTGATAATCTGTAAATTATTTGTGAACTTCCATCTTTTACAGAAATCTTTGTTGGAAAGGAATATCCATTTGAAGATTTATAATCACTAAAGTTTACAGTATTTCCATTACTTTTTATTGCAGTTAGCCAATTATTTGAGAATGTAAATGTATCTCCATTTCTAGTTTGAGTCTTTTTAGAAGTTATACCTCTTAACTTATTAAACACAGACAATATATTTGCTTCACTTTTCTCAACTCTTTGAGTGACAGTCTGTTTTAATTTTGGATAATAAATTGTTTTCTTACTTCCACTGAAAGTATAAACTTCTCCTTTATTTATACTCGGCGCTGTAATTGTCAGCTTCATTGTTCCCGAATTATAAGCCATCACATAGCTTTTGCTTCTTTTTGTCCCATTAATTGTCGCATCTTCAGTAACATTTACCGTAAAACTTCTTTTTTCCCAGAAATCCTTGGAAAAAGAAAATACCGATACCAATAAAAATAATAAAATAACTTTCTTTGCTACTGTTAATTGTCTTAACATAACTAAACTCACCTCTTTTTTAATTTTAAAACAGCTTATATCTTACGCTATTTTATATATCTTAATACAACTTTCTTTAATTTGTTTGTGAATTTTCTTTATTTTGCTGTTCCTCTTCAGCTTTTACCTGATTTTGTATCTGATTATTAATCGTGTCATTAACACTCCATTTATAAACTAATACACTTTGAATATCAAATACATTAAAACTTGGCTTAAATCTTATTTCTTTCATCTTATTAAAATCATTTAAATTCGTTACCTTCAAAGTTCCTATTTTTATTCCTCTTGGTAAAATATCACTTACTCCTGAAGTTTCTACATTAAATACTGTATTTTTATCAACTTTTCCTTCATTATAGTTCAGGATGGAAAAAGTTCCATTTCCATTTCCACGTAAAATTTGCTGATCAGTTCCATTTAATACAACACTTAATTTTGATGTTTTACTTGTCAATAACGTTACTTCTGAATATTCATCACTTACTTTAGAAATTTTTCCAATAAGATATCCATTAAACATTACTGGCAAATTTATTTTTATACCTTGCGCTGATCCCTTATTTATATACATTTTTTCCGATGAACTTCCATTTTCCACAAGCGCCACATCTGCCGCTATAAATTCAGATGGATTTTTTTGACGCATTTCCAGCATTTGCCGTAATTTCTCATTTTCTTCCTTCAAATATGCAAACTCCATATTCTGAACCTTATTTTTCTGTAATTCAAAATCTCTATTTTTATTATTTTCTACGTACTCTTCTATGTAACTTATGTCATTAATTCTTGATTTCAATTTCAAAACTTGAGTATACAGCATACTTTTAACTTTTACCAGCCTGAAATTTACTGCCTGAGTTACTCCATCTAAAAACGTAAATGAACTTGTAATTCTATTTTTAAAAGCAAATAATATTATTACTATAATTATTACAATTAAAATTGTTCTACCTGTACCTTTTTTTTCAGAAAAATCCATTATTATCTAATCCTCTCATTTTTTTGTTTCAATGCCATTATTTAATGTCAATCTTGTAATAAAAAGCCTTAAAATCAAGATCTGAAAAACATATTTTAAAAAAAATTGCTAAATTTCAAAATAATAAAAACTATGTAATTTCGACTTTAAAGCGATATTATTATAATATCATATAACATACATTATATCAAGTATTTTTATAATTTATTTTTTAATTCAAAACTTGGTTGGTTATCAAATAATTTCAATATTAATTTATTTTCTAAAAATAATAAAAAGGCACTATAAGTAAGTACCTTTTCTTAATCTATTCTTGACCAACAACAGCTCTATAACGTTTTTCAAGTTTTTGACGTCTTTCAGGATTATTTCTCAAATAGAAATTTACCTTTTCAATTATATCTGGAGTTGCCTGTGTTCCATCTTCCACAACTTCAACTGTGGCATTTTCATCTTCAGCAGCTGTTTCAGAAGTTCCAGTAACTGAATCTAAATTAATTCTTTTCTTTATAACTTTTTCAGGCTTTGGCGCTGCCTCCTTTTTAAGAGCTTCCTTTCTATATTCTTCAAGAATTTTTTTTGTATTCACATCAGCAGAAGCCATTATTGAAACTGCCGCAATCCCAATCAAAATAAACTTTTTCATCTTAACTATCCTTTCTTTTTACTCATTTTTCTATATTCGTTTAGTATCATTTGCAACTTTAATTATATTATATCAATATCTATCAAAAACTTCAAGAAAAAATTTTTAAGTTTCATCTACAATTAAATAATACTTAAAATCAATAATTTCACCTATTTCATCTTTTTAAATTAATAAAAAATTAAGTTAAAAAAAATCCAAATTAAAGTAATTATTGCTATAATAAATTTACCAAAGTTCAAAGGTAGATTGGAGGTTATAATGAAAAAAATATTGATGCTAGCTGGAGCTTTAATTATATCTGCTGTATCATTTGCAGATTTAGAAAGCACAATCAAAAATCACTATAGCAACAAAATTATAGATTTGACTGTTGTATCAAAACCAAGACAAGAGGTGACAAGTAGTGGAGCTGCTTCTACAGCTGTAAGAGATCAAATTATCTCATTTGCGCAAACAAAATTAGGTTCGCCATATGTTTGGGGAGCAACTGGTCCGAATACATTTGATTGTTCAGGCTTCGTTGGTTACGTATTCAAAAAAGCTGCTAATGTAAGCTTGCCTAGAGTTTCAAGTTCACAAGCAACATTTAAACCAAGAATTTCATCAATGAATATGACGAAAGGCGATTTGGTATTTTTTGAAACAACTGGAAAAGGTCGTATTTCTCACGTAGGTATCTATATGGGTAATAGACAGTTTATTCATGCTTCTTCTGGAAGTAGAAGAGTAACAGTTTCTAGTTTAGACAGTAATTTTTACAACAAGACATTTAGATGGGCAATTAATCCATTTAGTTAATTTATGAATTAATTTCTTATAAATAAATATATTCTTTACATAAATTCTTGTGTATACAAGAAAAAATAAAAATCATTAATTGATTTAAAAATAAAAAAACTTTGGAATAAGGAGTTTTATCTCAATTCAGGAGATAATACTCCTTTTTTTATAAAAAATCAAAAGAAATAAAATATAATCCTTATTTTTTAAATAAAATTTATTTAAGGAGCGAATAAAAGCATTATGAAAATTAACAGATTATTTGAAATTATATATTTATTACTTGAAAAAAGGACAATTACTGCAAAAGAGCTTGCTGCACATTTTGAAGTGTCCGTAAGAACAATTTATAGGGATATTGATATTCTCGCTTCCGCTAGTATTCCTATCTATTTTCAAAGAGGAAAACATGGCGGAATAAAATTAATGGATAACTACATAATGAATAAATCCCTACTTTCCCAAAAGGAACAAAACGAAATACTTTACGCCCTCCAAAGCCTAAATGCCACAAACTACTTCAACAACGATAAAACTCTCTCAAAATTAAGTGCCATTTTCAATCAAAAAGCAGACAACTGGATAAAAATAGATTTCTCAAGGTACAACAATGATGACGACAATACCCTATTTGAAAAATTAAAAGAAGCAATATTGACTAAACAAACTGTAAAATTTGACTACTTCAATACAAAAGGTAAGCATTCTGAAAGAACTGCAGATCCCCTGACTTTATGGTTTAAGGAAAAAGCCTGGTACTTATTTGCCTATTGCCACAAAAAAAATGATATTCGTCAATTTAAAATAACAAGAATTAAAAATCTAACTTTAACAAACGAATATTTTGAAAAAACAATCAAAGACTTTGAAATAAATAACAACAAAAGTACAGTAAAAAATGTAAAAATCATAATTGAAATAGACAAATCACAAGCATACCGTGTCTATGATGAATTTTCTGAAGAGAATATAAACAAAATGGAAAATGGAAATTTTGAAATTATAATGGAATATCCTGAAAATGGATGGGTTTATGGCTATCTTTTATCCTTTGGAGAACATTTGAAGGTAAAAGAGCCAGAGAGAATAAAGAAAATTTTGTTTGAAAAAATTTCAAAAATGAAGAAAAATTATATTTAAAAATAATAGTTATCCTTATCTTAATTTTTTAATAGGAGTAAAAAAATGATAAAATTTGGTGAAAAATATAAAAATGATGATATTTTACCGTATATCTTAAAGATATGTGATGGTACAAATAATATATTAAAAATAATAGTTACTCTTCCTCTTTTAGGAGAAAAGGGTTCTGAAGTAAGTAATACAGGAGATAAAGAACTTGATGAAATATTAAAGGAGTCTTATCCTGTTTTAATTAACTATAATGAAATTTATGAGATAGTATTTGAGAACTATATAATGTATCAAATTAGAAATGAATCCTTTGCAAATCCTGATGAAAATAGCAAAATTTCGGGAAAGTATTTCGTAATAATTAAAAATTCTTCGTATCTTAAAATGGTAAAAAATATTACTTTTTATAATGATATTTTTGATAATAAATACATGCACTATGGGATTTTTTCATGGAATCATGTAATTGACATTATTTCAGCAGAAGAACCTAAAATTGCAAAATTAGAGAACCATACTGAAGAATAAGTATTGTTTAAAATAAATAAATAATATTATTATAAATATGACATACTGATGTCATATTTTTTGTATTATAATATCTATAGAAAATTTTAAAGAGGAGGAATTTTTATATTAATACCAAGCCCCACTTAAATAACGAATTTATTAAAAACTTTTTTAATAAAGAATATAAACCTAATATTTTCAAATAGTCAAAATATAATTTTCATTTTTCAAACAGAGTCTAGTATAAACTGATACGTCGAAGCATTTTTCTGTGCTGGCAAAACTGTTTGAGCATAGCGAGTTTTTTGTCAGTACTGAAAAATGTCGTAGACTAGCCATAGGTTGTAGCATTTGCGGCAATGAGCAATCCTACGAAAATAAAAAAGAAAAAATAGGGAATAATAAATTAATAAAGGTGGTATAATTATGAAATATGAAATAGTAGAAATTAAAGAAAAAACTCTCATTGGATTTAAAACACGAGTGAAAGATGATAAAACAATGTCTGAAAAAATTTCAAATTTATGGAAAAAACTATATTCTAAAAAAGGTTCCAAAAATATAAAGGAAAGAATAAATGATAATTCTATTGGAGTCTATTATAATTACAGTAATGAAAATGGCTTTGAATATGATTGTCTTACAGGTTGTGAAGTGAAAAATAAAATTGATGAAATTCCTGAAGATATGATAAAAATAAAAATTCCCAAAGGAAGATATGCAAAATTTGTGATTTTTGGTGATCCTGTAAAGGCTGTTGGAGAATTTTGGTATAAATTTTGGGAAGAATTTGGGAAGGAAAAATCTGATATAAGAAACTATACTTATGATTTTGAAGAATATATAGCAGGTAATGATTATGAAAATATGGAAATTCACGTTTATATTAGCATAAAATAATAACTAGGAGATGATAATTATGGCATTTAATTTTAAGAAGGAATTTAAAAAATTTTATAGACCGTCGGAAAATCCTGAAATTATAGAAATTCCTAAAATGAATTTTATAGCAGTGCGAGGGAAAGGAAATCCCAACGAAAAAGATGGCGAGTATCAGAAAGCAGTTGAAATGCTATATGGAGTCGCCTACACTCTTAAGATGAGCTATAAAACAGAATACAAAATTGAAGGATTTTTTGAATATGTTGTTCCACCACTAGAAGGACTTTGGTGGCAGGAAAATGTAGAGAATGAAAATTATTTGTTAAACAAGGAATTATTTAACTGGATTTCTTTAATTAGAGTGCCTGATTTTATTAAAAAGGAAGATGTGGAATGGGCTATAAAGTATGCTACTGAAAAAAAGAAAAAGGATTTTTCAAAAGTTGAATTTTTCAGCTATAATGAAGGACTTTGCGTACAATGCATGCATATAGGAAGCTACAATGAAGAACCTGAAACTATCCAAAGAATGAATGAATTTGCACAAGAATCTGGATATAGTATTGATTTAACAGTTGAAAGATATCACCATGAAATTTATTTAAGTGACCCAAGAAAAATAGATATAAATAAAATGAAGACAGTAATAAGACAACCTGTAAAAAATTAAAAATTTGACTTTCTTTATATTATAATTTATAATATTTTCAATTCTTTTAAAACTTTTTAAAATTAAACTATTAAAAACGAAATAATTTTATTTGGTTTTAAAATAGAAAATTAATTGCAACTAAGAAAGGACAAAATGATAATGAAAAATATAGTTTTTTTAATTTTAGATGAATTTGCAGACTGGGAAACTGCATTTCTAGCTTCGATGTTAAATGAAAAAATATAAATTTCTTTTTTGATATGTATATAATTGGATTTGAAAAAAAGGTTTTTGAAAAATATTCTAATAAATAAAAAGTTAAAGGGAGCGACTTATTCACTCCCTATTTTTACACTATTTCCCCAACTCTTGCTTCAATCCTTCAACTTTATCCAATTTTTCCCAAGGTAAATCAATATCAGTTCTTCCAATATGTCCAAATGCTGCTAAATCTTGGTATCTGAATGATGGCTTTCTCAAGTTTAATGATTTTTGGATTCCATTTGGTGTCAAGTCAAATAATTTTGCAACAGCTTCTTCAATTTTCGTTTCTTCAACTGTTCCAGTTCCAAATGTTTCTACACGAATTGACACAGGTTCAACTACACCAATTGCATAAGATAACTGAACTTCACATTTTGTAGCAAATCCTGCCGCAACAATATTTTTGGCAATCCATCTTGCCGCATAAGCTGCCGATCTGTCAACTTTTGATGGATCTTTTCCAGAAAATGCTCCTCCACCATGTCTAAAGTATCCACCATAAGTATCAATTATGATTTTTCTTCCTGTAAGTCCAGAATCTCCGTGAGGCCCTCCAATTACAAATCTTCCAGTTGGATTAATATGGAATTTTCTCACGTTTTCAATATTCAAGTCATATTTTTCCAATACAGGTTTTATTACAAGTTCTTTCAAGTCTTTTTCAATTTGCTCATTTGTAACATTTTCATCGTGCTGTACAGATAAAACTACTGTATCAACATTCAATAATTTTCCGTTTTCATCGTAAGCCAATGTAACTTGAGCTTTTGCATCTGGTCTTGCCCAGGCAAGTGTTCCATCTCTTGTAATTTTAGTCAATTTTTGAATGATTCCACGTGATAATACAAGAGCCAGCGGCATTAACTCTTCAGTTTCATTAACTGCTCCACCAAACATAATTCCCTGGTCTCCAGCACCACCTGTATCAACTCCCATTGAAATATCAGGCGATTGAGAATGGATAACATTCATAACGCCACAATCTGAATCGAATCCCATTCCTGGTCTATATCCGATTTCATAAATTTTATCCCTCACAATTTTTTGTACATCTACATAAGTTTTAGTTGTAATTTCTCCCCCAACAACCACAAGTCCAGTAGTTGCAAATGTTTCACATGCTACTCTTGAAGTTTCATCATCTGCAAGACAAGCATCTAATATTGAATCTGAAATTTGATCACAAATTTTGTCTGGATGTCCAGGTGATACAAATTCTGATGTAAAATAAATTTTTTTAGCCATTTTATTTCCTCCTAATTTTCCTTTTTTATTCTTATTAATTTTATAAAACTTTCAATTTATTATTATAGTAAAATTACCTTAAAACTGAACTCAAAAGCTATGACTATTTTACTCAAACCCTAGATTTTTATAATTTTTAGCAGTCCTATTTTAAACAAGTTCGAGTATATTATCTAAAAAAAAACTCTTCCACTAAGGAAGAGAATTAAAATTCTTATCCTTATCTTTGCATTTTTATGCCGGATTTAGCACCTTGTTTTTACAGGTTGCTGGATACTCAAAACGGGCCGTTCCCTAGTATCTCTCTTGATAAGTTTAGATTAAATTGTTCTATGAAATTTTAAGTTTGATTTTCAAATAATTTTGCTATGAAGTTAGTATATAATATTTTTACTAAAATGTCAATATTTAAAAAAATATTTTTTATTAAATTTCATCTAAGTGAACTATTCTCACTTATAGAAAGCCTACGACTTCCTGCTATCTTCTATTAAATTTATTTATTATATTCAGCAGCTTTTTTCTTCATAATTTCATCTATATTTACATCTTCAGATTTTTCAGAAGGTTTTGCTACTTGTGATTTTGGTTGCTTGTCTTCTGGCTTAGCTTCAGTTTTTATAGATTCTTCAGCTTTATTTTTGCT
Source organism: Leptotrichia wadei (assembly GCF_007990445.1). Taxonomy (NCBI): domain Bacteria; kingdom Fusobacteriati; phylum Fusobacteriota; class Fusobacteriia; order Fusobacteriales; family Leptotrichiaceae; genus Leptotrichia; species Leptotrichia wadei. The sequence goes on along the minus strand of NZ_AP019841.1, from coordinate 777,956 downwards.
CTTTACATCATTAAGCGTACTTTCAGTCAGGCTTTGAGAAGAATTATTGTCTCCTAGGAATGTTTTTACTCTTTTGTCATTTGATTTTTTCTCGTTAATAACTCCACCTTTTTCAATTCTTTCTACTGTAGCTGCGGCATTCTTATCACCGTTCTTAGCTGCAATTTTATACCATTTTAAAGCTTCTGACATATTATTTTGCTGATGGTATGACATTGCAATCGGCATTGCCAAAGCCTTATTTCCAGAATTGTAAGCCTTCAAAAGATACGGACGTGATTCTGACTGTTTTCCACCATCATATAAAATAGCCCCAATCTCATAATTAGCTTCCTTTACACCACGATTTGCGGCTTTTTTAAACCATTTTACAGCTTCAGAATCATTTTTTAATTCTTTATTTAAAAGTGCCACACGGACATCAGCCTCTTTTATTCCTGCATTATATGCCTTTTCAAATTCAGCCTTAGCTTCCTTGTATCTTTTAGCCTTTATTAAATCCACTCCTCTGTTGTATGCTTCAGCACCTGGACGCATTCTTATTTGACGCACTCTTTGACCTCCAGCCACTCCGGCTCCTCCAGTTCTTGTTACTGCACCTCTTGGAAGTTTTGCAATTAATTTATTAGCTTCAGCTGTATTACCTTCCTGTTTCAAAATTACTGCTAAATTATATATTGCTTCTGGATAATTTCTATCAACACCATATTGTAAAATTTGTTTCACTTTATCCATATTTTTCATATTGTAATAAAGCTGAGCAAGTGACATGATTGATTCCTTGTCTCCATTTTGCGCCTTTGTCAACGCTTCAGACACCTTTGCAGGATCAATTTGATTGTCAATCAATTTTTGCTGTTCTTCAGGAGTCAAGTTCTTTATATCAGGATTTCCTTGTGCCTGTCCTCCAAGATTGAAAATATCTGTATTAATATCTTTTGTTTGCTGTTGCTGCTGTGTCTGGGTATTTTTCTTATTGTCCTTTTTCTTTTTAAAACAAGATACCGACATCATCCCGATTGCTAAAATTACAACTACAAGCATTATTTTTCTTTTCATTATTACTCTCCCTCTCTCTCATTCTTTTATTTTTAATTAATTTATAAATTAAACTTCCCAATTTAAAATGAACCTAATTGTGTTGCATCTAATATTTTATACATAAAATCCGTACTCGCCTTTGTAGTCGGCTCATCATCAAAATTAACGGTAAACAGCCCATCCTTATTTTCCCATAATCTATCAAAATATGTGTAAATATCCCTTGTCAATTTAGAATTTTTATTTGTTAAAATTCTAAAATTAGCATCCATTATATATCCACGTATATTTTTTTTGATTAAATTAGCTGAACCAGTTTGTATTATAACATTTCCATCTGTTTTTTTTATTAGTGTTATCTTTGTATGATATTGCTCATTATTAGTAAAGTACCATTTTATCTCTATTTTATTTTTAGTCTTCTTCTTTAACTTTTTAGAAACTGGCTTATTTGGAAGTCCATTAGTGCTCATCCCAAAAGCATCCCTGCTCCTGTCAAAAATAATTCTAATTTTTACTCCACGATTTGCAGCCTTTATTAATCTGTCAACAATCCCCTTATCAGCCAGAAAGTACATTCCCATAAGTATCTCATCTCCAGCTTTGGTGCTGTCAATATCCTTATCCAAATGTTCCCCGATCTTAGCTTCCGTTACAAATTGCAATTGATATTTATTATTTTCATCATCAAATCTTGTAAGTACATCTCCATCTTTCACATTGCCTTGGTGATCATATTCCTGACTTTTTTCAGGAAGTTCCCCAGTTTGTGCAAATCTTCTTGTTTCCTCTTCCACAAAATCTTCCCTTTTTTTCTCAATTTCCCTAACTTTTCTTTCATTTTCATCTTCTAAAAAATTATTTGCTCCACTATTTTCATTCCCAATCAAATTCCCAATTTGACTATTATTTACTTTATTTTCCTGCTTCTCATTAACATCAATCTTCCCGCCTGAAAATTCAGCTACATGCTGTAATCCATCCAGAACATCCTTCGTAATTTCCCCATTAGCCAATATTGCCACATTCTCGTGAAAATAACTAGGATCATGAATGTTTGCACTCGAAATTACAACATTTTCCTCATTCAAAAATATTTTTCTGTGATCCGCCTTTACATTCAATGCCCTCAACAAATTTCTCACAGTCAACTTAGGCCACATTGGTCCATAAAAATTCCCAATCCATCCTTTTCCTTGCGGATTCCCGTGAGGCTCTATCAACGTTCTCCAAACTGGCGAATACCAAGGAAATGTATCCTTTAACTTAAAAATATCCACTGTTATAACATCAATTCCAGCATTTTTCATCTCTGTAATAAACGGATGTTCAAATGCGCCATACAGATCATTATTTTCATCTGAAAGCACATATACCTTTAAATTAGGATTTTCCATTTTCTTCTTAATAAGCCGTCTTGTATATTCTTTAGCAAATTCTGGATAATGCTCCTTGTCCTTATTGTAAATATCATTAAACAAAAACATCTCCACAATCAGGTAATCCTTCGCCTCATCCACAACCTTATAAGTCGCATCCCAGATTTTCCTGTCATATCGAATATTCCCATCCTTATCCAGATAAGTCAAGTCATAATGAAACTCAACATTATCACTATCCCGCAACGGACTTTCATAATCCACTCCAAGCGGAGGAGTTTTTATTGTGGAACATGACATTGTGAAAACTGCCAAAATACCAATTAATAAATACTTTTTTCTTCCTGCTAGATCCATTGTACTATTTCTCCTTTATTATCTTAAATTTCCCCTATTTTTTAACTTACCAGATTATTTATCCACTTCCTGCTTCTTAACCTCATCACGCAAGGAAATATCTTTATAACTTCATCACTGCATGAAATCAGATACACAACCGCAACTGGCAATCCTGAATAAAGTCCAGAAAAATATGTTATTGGAATCGCAATAAACCAGAGCGGTATCAAATCAGTAAACATTGTCCAGACTGTATCTCCTCCTGAACGTAAAATTCCAACTAGCAGCTGCAAGCTGATTGCCTTTATAAAAATTACAAAAACTTCCGCCTTTACAATTTCCTTTGCTAATGGATAACTTTTGGCATTTACGTGAATCAGTACAAATGGACTGAAAATAAGTACAACCGCTCCAATGACAACACCTGCAAGAACTGCCACCTTTAATAATATTATTGAATATTCATAAGCATTATCTTCTCTTCCTGCTCCAATTTCATTTCCAATTATAGCCGAAGTTGCACTTGAAAGTCCAAATAACAACGTTAATACAAGACTGCTAATTGATTTTACAACTTGAACCGCAGCCGCAAAATCTGTTCCCATTCTTCCAAAGATCATGACATATACACTTGAACCTAATATCCAAAGTATTTCGTGAATAAATACAGGAAGCGAGATTTTCATAACTTTTACAAAAAATTCCAATGACAAATCAAATAATTCATTTATTTTCCCTGCAATTGGCAATTTTAATTTGTAAATTATATAAATAATGTAAAAAGTGCTTATAATTCTTGCAATAACTGTTGCAATCGCAGCTCCACGTACTCCCATTGCTGGAAAGCCAAAATGCCCAAAAATTAATATATAATTTATGGCTACATTAATTACAAGCCCAATAACGCTTGAATAAAATGAATATTTTGTTTTTCCAATTGCACGAAGCTGCATATTAAATGCAAATCCCACTCCTACAAGCGGATAGGCCCAAGCCACGATTCTTAAATAATCTGCTCCAATTCTTATAACTTTGCTGTCATTTGTAAATACAGAAATTACAGTTTCTGGAATAAACAGCCCAGCAAACAAGAATAGCAATGAAAATAAAAAACCGACACTAATCGTTATTCCAAGACATCTTTTTAAATTTTTGTAATCCTTATTTCCAAAATATTGTGCCGCCAAAATTCCACCGCCACTATTCATCCCAAAAAGCGATGTCATAAAAATCATAAACATCTGATTGGCAAACCCCAGCCCAGCAACTGCCACAGTTCCCAGCCCAAGTATTACATTTTCGTTCCCCACCATAAACATATCTACAAAGTTCATAAGCGCATAAATCATATTTTCAATTGCCACAGGCAGTCCAATATTAATTACTTTTCTATAAACTGATTTTTTATTTATTTCTCTTTCTTTCATTCATTTCCTTTCTTCAATTTCCCTATCTTTTATTAATCCAAATCTTCCAATGTTGAATATTCTGAAAAAATTAGAAGATGATCTGACACATATTTCTTTATTATAGCATAGTTATTATTTTTTATAAAGTTATATACACCAAAATTTCCAGTAAATTCCCTTGTTTTTTTCAAATTTATAAAAAAGTTGTCATAAGAACTTACCAATTTACTGTCTGAAAGCGTTGTTAAATTCTCTTCAGGATTCAAAATATAGGAAACACCGTATTTATCGTTCATATTTTTAAAAGCCATATTATCTGCCGATGTATTAAAATCCCCGGCAATAATTATATCATCCTCACCTGTTAATTTGGAAAAATATTCATAAACATTAACATAACTTGCCGCTTCCAGAAGCCTCTGCTTCTCCTTATCCCCAAAAACCGAATGCGCTATAATATATACAAAATCAAAGTTCCCAGCTTTAAAATAAGCCCCGTAAGGCTCCCTCATAAACTCATTTTCATCCTTTTCCTTATAAAATCCAAGCCCTCGTGCCTCCGAAAATTTGCTTTTTCTATAAATAAATGCAAAATATTCCCGATAATTCTCACTTCCTACAGAATTTTCCGAAATAATATAATCCCATTTTTCCTTAGTCAATTTTTCCAAATACGCCTGAGTTTTCTTAACCCCCTTTTCATTCATAACCTCTTCCAGCCCAATCAAGTCAAACTTTGCCAAAATCTGTGCAAATGCCCTGTAATCCTTTTGCTTTTCCCCCAGCCTAAGCGCATTAAACGACGCAACTAAAATTGTACTTTCATCTCGATTTATCCCAGTTTCCTCATCTATCTTACCTTTTTCAAAACAAGAAAATACTCCAAAAAACAAAAATACAAAAAATAATCCTCTAATTATTTTATTTTTCATCTCAATCAACCCCTTGATTTTTTTATTTTTATTCAATTAACAGATCTGTCTGACAACTTAAATCTTTTTATTTAACAAAAAATCAAAACCCCCTTGCTTCAGAATATTCATTTTATTAAATTTTATTTAATCTATATTTAATTTTATATCATTTCTTCAAAAAAAGCTACCGTTCTTTCGATAGCTATAATTTATTATTTACAATTTTAAATTTTTATTATTAATTTGCTCTTTCGATGTATTCACCAGTTCTTGTGTCAATTTTGATTTTGTCTCCGATTACTACAAATAAAGGCACTTGCAAACTATACCCATTTGTAATTGTTGCAGGTTTTGTTGCTCTTCCGATTGTATCTCCTTTTAATCCTGGTTCAGTATAAGTTACTTCTCTGATTACTGTGTTTGGAAGTTCTACTCCAACTGGAGTTCCTTCATACATCAATACTTGAATAATCATTTCTTCTTCCAAGAAATTTACTGCATCTCCTAAATCTTCCGCTCTTAAAGCAATTTGCTCAAAAGTTTCCTGATCCATAAAGTTATATTCTCCATCAATTTCATATAAAAATTGCATTTGATTTCTGTCAAGAATAATATCATCCATAAGTTCAGTAGCTAAAACTGTAATTTCTTGAATTTTTCCTGAAATTAATTCTTTTGTTTTAAATTTTACTTCTGCCGCTCTTTGTCTTTTTCCTGACGTTGATTGGTGTCTTTCAGCTTTTAGTATTAAATATGGGATGTTATCCTTTCTATATGTGCTTCCTTGTCTTAATTCTGCTGCTGGTTTCATTAATTTTTTCCTCCTAAATTTTACTTTTTATTTATAATTTTTTTTTAATTTGTTCGCTTTCTTAAATTAAGAAATTATTTTAAAATTTAATATTTTATCAAATATGTTGCTGTCACTACTACTCGCATTTTTTTATAAATCTGATTAGATTCATTTTCATTTATTTTTTTCACATCTTCCGTATCTTCCAATACTTCAAACTGCCCTTGGCTTATATTTTTCAATCCGCCAATTTCATTGTTGTTTACTTTTAACATTTCAACTGCTCTTACTTCAGCATTTCTTGAAGCATCCACAACCATATCTTTTTTATATTTTTCAATATTTGTTATAAAATATTCTGGCTTATCTATTTGGATATTATTGCTTTGAAGCTTTAATTCTGACAATTTTTCAAAAAATTCTTCAGCCTTGTCAATATTTTTTGTAACAATTGAAATAGTTTCAACTCCGTCGTAATCTGAAATTTTAGCATTAGGTACACCTTCTGTAGAATTTACAGATGACTGCTGTTTTACATTTGATGAATTTTCAATATAATTTGGCTGAATCCGTAAATTTCCGACACTGTATTCCTCTTCATTAATTTTCAGACTTTTAATCAAATCCGTAGCCAACTTTTCGTTTTCTGATATATTGTTCTTCAACTCATCAATATTTTCACTTTTATCAGAAATTACAATAGTTATAAGTGCCTTATCCGCCTTTATTCTACGTTCAGCCACTCCCTTTACCGTGATTCTGTTTTCATCCTTATTTGCCCTATTCATCGCATTTGAAATCAATGCAGAAGATATTATTAACCCAAAGGATAATATTGTAGGAATTATTATAAACTGTATCTTTTTCAATTTTTACTCCTTTACTGAACTTTATAAATTATTATAATATTCAAGTATTTCAAAATTATGGTTCACTCACAAAAGTTCTATCAAATTATAGATTATTTTACAAAAAAAGTCAATTATTATCCAAAATTTTTTTGTTTTTCCATAACTTTTTATCTTTTTTCTAAAATTTTAGAAAATAAAACAAGGGATATTTAATCCCTCGTTAATACTATTTCCCATTCAGAATAATAGATTTTCTATAAATCCTGTTTAACAATGTGTCTTAACTCTTGTCAGAAAATAAATCAAATATGTTTCCTATTTCTTAAAATAGAGTTTAGCATAAAACTGTAATTTATAATTCAAACGTTATCTTCCCCATTTTTCAGGAGCTTTACTCCATTCCAGAGCAATTTTAGCTTCATCCTGTGTCAAATAATCAGTTTGTGCCAATAATTTTATTAAAACATCAAAATTTGAAAGTGAACTGAATTTGCAGTTATATTTTGCATAATTTTCCTTTGCACTGTCAAATCCATAAGAAAAGATTGATTTTACTTCCAATTCCTTCACTTCTTCCTTTTGAAGCACATCAACTGCAATAAGGCTGCTTTTACCAGTTGTAATCAAATCTTCAATCACAACGACTTTTTTCCCTTTAACTTCCGCTCCTTCAATCTGTTTCCCTGCACCGTGGTCTTTTGGTTTATTTCTCACATAAGCAAGCGGCTTTTTCATTCTGTCAGCAATAAATGAAGCCCAAGGAATTCCCGCTGTTGCCACTCCCACAATTACATCAACATCTTTGTCAATTCTTTCAACAAACGATTCTACAATCGTATCCCTTTCATCTGAAAAACCTAAAACATAACGGTTATCACAATAAATAGGGCTTTTAATTCCAGATGCAAATGTAAATGGTTCTCCCACGTTAATTTTTACCGCCTTCACATCAAATAATGCCTTTGCCACTTTTTCTTCCAATGTTAAATTAGCCATTTCTTTATTCCTTTCAAGTTTTGATTTTTTTATTTATTAAATATTAGTCATAAAATTTAACTTCTTTTCCGCTTTTCACATTTTCATTAATTTTGCCATTTTCATAAACAATTTCGCCATTTACAATTGTCATTATGTTTTTTCCTTTTAATCTCCAATTTTCATAAGGTGTCCATCCACATTTTGACTCAATTGTATCGTCTATTCCAACAATCCATTCCTTTTTTGTATCAACAACAATCACATCTGCAAAATATCCTTCCTGCAGTTTTCCTCTTTTTTCAATTTTCATTATTTTTGCAGGATTTTCACACATCAGTTTCTGAATCATTTCCAGCGATATTTTACCTTCATTATAGGCATTTATCATAAGTGCAAGCGAAGTTTCCACCCCTGGCATTCCAAATGTAATTTTTTCCAGCTTTTCACTTATCAAATGTGGCGCATGATCTGTTCCAATTGTATCGACTTCCCCACGATTTATCGCTTCCCACAAAAACTCATTGTCAGATTTTTCCCTCAATTCAGGCTTCATTCTCAAAAGCATTTTATTTCTTTCTGTACTTTCACGAATTTCAGTATTTAAAAATAAATGATGCGGTGTAACTTCAGCATAAACTGGATGCTCTTTTGTATTCACATCGCTATTTTTCTTCGCATTTATAACTTTTTTCATTTCTTCTGCTGATGGAATGTGACATACATAAAGCCCGCTTCCATAATTTTTATTTAATTCTATTGCTTTATCAATCATTTCGTTTTCAGCATGAACTAGCACCAATTTAGAATTTTCAAACACTTTTGCCAAAATTTCATCATCTTCAATAAGCATTTCTCCAGTTGACACATTCATAAAAATTTTTACTGTATTAACTTCCCCATTTTTCAAAACTTTTTTTATTTCCTCAACATTATCATTTTTACTTCCACCAAAATGAATCCCAAAATTTACAATTGATTTTTCACTTGCCAATTTTTTCTTTTCCAGTAAATTTTCTTCCGTTGTAGTCGTAGGAACCGTATTCGGCATATCATAAAAAGTCGTAACCCCAGCTTTAACACATGCACGTGAACCTGTCGTAAAATCCTCCTTATACGTAACTCCAGGCTCCCTCATATGTGTATGCACATCAATAACTCCTGGCATTACCAGTTTCCCTTCAACATCAATAATTCTCACATTTTCATTATTTTCAAATTTACTTTCATCAATATTTTCAGAAACCTTTTCAATAATTTCTCCATTTACCAAAATTTCAATTTTATTTCCAAAAACATCAATTCCATTTTTTAGAATAATAATTTTATTCTTTTCCATTTTCACTCCTTAATTTATTAGACACATTCAAAAAGTTAATAATTGTTATTCTATTTAGCAATATTTTTTATCTGCATCGTTGTCAAACAAATCCATTAATTAATACTTTTCTAAATTTTTTAATACTCTTTCCATTTTCAAAATTTGAAAGTCCAGTTTTTCATCCAATGTCATTTTTTTCTCTTTATTTTTTCTTGTTCTGGCATCCAGCCTTCTTTCCTGTGCTGGTGTCAAATTTTTTACTTTCGGCTCTTTTGGGGCTTTCTTTGGTTCTTTCTCTTTTTTTCCCTTTTTCTTAGGCTGTACTTCCTGAGCAGATCCTGCTTTATTATTTTCTTCTGCTTCCTCATCTAACTCTTTTACTTCTTTCGCCTTATCTGGATTTACTTCAGTTTGAACATGAGTCTGAGTTTGAACTTGATTTTGCTTAACTTCCACATTTTGAATCTTTTCAACTTTTGTTTCCATATTCTCACTGTATCCTAACTGATATGCTCCCAAAATTCCCAATACTAATAATAAACCTTTTTTCATTACTACAATCTCCTTTTTTTATTTATAATATTTCTTGCCTAAAATTTTGTTTTTTTTTATTTTTTAAACAAGATTAACTAATAACGTAACAAGTAAATTTACAAAACTATTGTTACAGTTTTTATTTTAATACATTTATCTTTGATTTGCATTAATTCTATTCAATAATTTATATTTCTTTTTTGTCTGCATACTATCAAGATTATTTTTCAATAAATTTCTATAATAAAATTCTTTATTTATCGGGCAAACCTGCTGTCTTTTACTTTTTATTTTCAAAATTCAGTATCCAATCCTATAGCGCTTCTGAAATTTCCTCCAAAATCAGCCTAGCACTTTTAACAGGATCTTCAGCCTTAGTTATTGGACGCCCAACTACAAGAAAATCAACTCCCTGCTTTATTGCATCTGATGGTGTCATAATTCTTGTCTGATCATCATTGCTTTTTCCATTAGCATTTAGTGTAAATTTAGGACGTACTCCAGGACAAACTGTCACAAAATCCTTTCCTAATTTTTTCTTCACATCCTTTGCCTCCTGCGGCGAACATACAATTCCGTGCATCCCGCTATTTCTGGCAAGCGTAGCAAGATTTAAAACAATTTCTTCTAATTTAAGTTCACTTCTGAACATTTCAAAAATGTCATTTTCTCCCAAGTTTGTCAGAACTGTTACTCCAATTAAAAGACTTTCTGAATTACTTTCCTTCACTAATTCAGAAACCTCCTTCATAGTTTTGCTTCCATTTGAACAGTGAATATTAAACATAAATACATTCTTTTTAATAGCATTTGCACAAGCCATTTTCACAGTATTTGTAATGTCGTGAAACTTCAAGTCCAGAAATACTTTCTTCCCTTTTTCATGCAAATAATCAACTAATTTTCCATCTGTATTAAGATAGCTTTCCAGCCCAACTTTATACATCGAAATATTGTCTCCTAACTCTTCCACCAGTTTTTCTGCATCTTCCATATTGTCATAATCCAATGCGACAAATATCCTTTCCTTTGCTCTTTTATCAATTCCAGCCATTATCTAATCTTCCTTTCTTTTAACTTCTTTTATTTCAATCATTCCCATAAAGATCAAAATTAAAATTTCTAAAATAAATATCAGTATTGCAATAAAAATTGCCACTTGATGCCGACTTATAATTAATATTGCCATTATAATCTGTAAAACAAGCACAATTCCCCATGCTTTAAAATTAAGCGTTATTTTATACTCCTGATTTTCCGATTCTACATTTATAAATTTTTTAGGAGATTTCATTAAAAAATTATTGGATATTTGGAGTGTTTGTTCTCCATAATCTACATCAATTTCTGTTTTCCCTTCAGATTTTATTTCTTCAATTTTTTCATTGTTTATTTTTAATTTAAAATTATCTTTTCCACCATTGTAAGATATTTTTGATTCTATAATAACTTTAGGCATCAAATTTTCCTTTCTTCAAGCAAACCTATTACTGAATTTGTATTTCATCTTCCAAAATTACTTTTTCGCAATAAAAGCATTTGTATCTTGTCTTTTTATCCTGAATACTTTCATCTGAACTTTCAGGATTTTCTTTTATACGAACAAATTTTGTTTCAATATTTTCGTGATTTGAAATACATTTTGGATTGTCACATTTCATAAGTCCGATAACTTTATCTAGCCTGTCTAATTTTGTTTTTTCAATAACTTTATAATCTTCTATAATGTTTATTGTCACATTTGGAGCTAGCAATGCAATATTATTTAATTCCTTTTCTTCCAATATTTTTTCCTCGATTTTAATAATCCCTTTTCTCCCAAGCGAACTGCTTGGCATATTAGCTGCAACTGTTATCCTTTCGCTGTATTCCTTTAATTTTAAGATTTCCACAATTGCAAAAACTTTTTCTGATGGGATGTGATCTATTACAATTCCATTTCTTATTGCCCGTATCAGTAATTCTCTTCCTTCAGACATAATCTCTTCCTTTCTTAAAATAAATTTTTTATTCTAAAAATAATAAATTTACAGAAAAAACTCCTTATCCTTTCCTAAAACAGCCATCATCATCGCCTGTCTTACAGGAATCCCATTTTTAGCCTGCTTAAAGTACAAAGCATATTTTGTATTGTCTAAATCTTTATCGATTTCATCAACTCTTGGCAAAGGATGCAAAATTATCATATCATCTTTGCATTTTCCTACAATATTTTTTCGATTTATAACATAAATTCCCTTAACTTTCTCATAGTCTTCCACATCTGGAAATCTCTCCTTCTGAATCCGAGTCATATAAAATACATCAATTTTATCAAGGCAATCTCTAAAATCCTCCAGAATTTCAAATTTTATATTTTTTTCCTTCAAGTCTTCCAGTAAATAATCCGGCATTTGCAAGATTTGCGGCGCTACAAAATAAATTGTCGGATTAAAATGCATAAGTGCCCTTGTCAGTGAATGAACCGTCCTTCCATATTTCAAATCCCCAACAAATGCAATTTTCAAATTCTCAAGCGTACCTTTCTCCTCCAAAATTGTATATAAATCAAGCAAAGTTTGGCTAGGATGCTGATTAGAGCCATCCCCTGCATTAATTACAGGCTTTTCTGAAGTTTCTACTGCAAGCCGTGCAGCTCCGTCAAACGGGTGTCTTACAACAATCACATCTGAGTATGCCTCAACCATTTTAATTGTATCTGTAAAAGACTCCCCTTTTTTCACAGATGACTGTTCCACAGGCGGTAATGATAAAACTTTAGCACCCAGCCGCATTGCAGCCGATTCAAAAGACATTTTAGTACGTGTACTTGGCTCAAAAAACAGAGTTGAAATAATTTTGCCATGCAAAAATTTCAATTTCTCCTCTTCCGAACAATTTTCAATTTTTCGTGCCAATTCTAAAATATCAAGAATTTCTTTTTTTTTCATATCATTCATAGAAATAATATTTTCCACCACTATCTCTCCCTTGAATTTCAATATTTAACTTTCTTAAATTTATGATAACAAATTTTATAAGTATTTGCAAATTTTTTCTCTTATAAATTTTTCTTTTGTAAAATAAAATAAAAATTTTAAAAACTTTGATGTTAATAAAAAAATTAGAAGTCAATTCATAAAAGAATATATTCTTCTAACTTTTTTGTTTATATTATTTATTTGAAGATTCTGGATTGTATCTTAAAACTCTCGTAGCATTTAAAACAGCAAGCAATGCAACTCCAACATCAGCAAATACAGCTTCCCACATTGTTGCATCACCAAAAAGCCCTAAAGCCATAACAACTATTTTTATAGCAAATGCAATAGTAATATTTTGCCATACAATTTCCTTTGTCTTCTTGGCAATCTTAATGGCTGTCACTATTTTAGACGGCTCATCATTCATTATTACAACATCAGCAGCCTCAATAGCCGCATCACTTCCAGCTCCTCCCATTGCAATCCCAAGATCAGCTCTGGCAAGCACAGGAGCATCATTTATTCCATCACCTACAAAAGCAACTTTCCCTTTTTCGCTTTTAGTTTTATAAATTTCCTCAAGTTTTTCAACTTTCTCATTCGGAAGCAATTCAGTAAATACCTTATCAATTCCAAGTTTCTCAGCTATATTCTTACTAATGGCTTCATTATCGCCAGTAAGCATCACGATTTCCTTTACTCCATTTTCCTTCATGCCTTTAATCGCTCTTGCCGAATCTTCCTTCACTTCGTCTGAAATCAATATATTTCCAATATATTTTCCATCAGCCGCTAAATAAATTGCAGTTCCTAAATTTTCTTTTTTATCAAAAGTAATATTTTCCAAATTCATTAATTTAGAATTTCCAGCCAAAAACTGATGATTATTTATATTAACTTTTATTCCAAATCCTGAAATTTCCTCAAAATCCTTTACAACATTTTCATCAACTTTAGATACAGAATTTTCATATTCTGCTACGATTGACTGTGCAATAGGATGATTGGAAAATTTTTCAATATGTGCAGCATACTTTAATAATAAAGGTTTTGTCAATTCAGTTTTATTATTTTCAAAATCATTAATTTTTATATTATTTTCAGCATTTACCTCTGTAACTTTAAAAATTCCCTTTGTCAAAGTTCCAGTCTTATCCATAACAACACTTTCCAAATCGTTCAAAACTTCCAGATAATTTGTCCCTTTTATCAAAATCCCATGTCTTGAAGCTCCGCCAATTCCGCCAAAAAATCCTAAAGGAATAGAAATAACCAAAGCACAAGGACAAGATACTACAAGAAATATCAAAGCACGGTAAATCCAGTCTAAAAAAGTTGCACCTTGAATTAATAACGGAGGAAATATTGCCACAATTAATGCTGTAATAACAACTGCTGGAGTATAATATCTTGCAAATTTTGTTATAAAATTTTCTGTCTTTGATTTTTTGCTTCCAGCATTTTCCATTAAATAAAGTATTTTTGAAACAGTTGATTCAGAAAACACTTTTGCAACTTGAATTTCTATAAGCCCATTTTTATTTATAAATCCACTTAAAACATCATCTCCAGCCTTTGCTTCCCTTGGCAATGATTCCCCAGTTAAAGCCGAAGTATCAAAAGTCGAAGCGCCTTTCACTATTTTCCCATCCAAAGGAACTTTTTCCCCCGGTTTTACCACAATAATTTCTCCAACTTTTATTTCTTCAGGCGAAACTTTTTTTATTCCTTCTCCAACTTTAATATTGGCATAATCAGGTCGTATGTCCATAAGCGAAACAATGGACTTTCTGGAATTATTAACCGCAATCCCTTGAAGCAGCTCGCCAAGCTGGTAAAATAACATAACAGCCACACCTTCAGGATACTCTCCAATAGTAAATGCCCCAATAGTCGCAATCGCCATCAAAAAGTTCTCATCAAAAACTTGCCCATTCAATATATTTTTAAATGCAGAAAGCAGAACATCGCCACCAATTACAAGATAACTTACTAAAAATACCGCAAGTTTTGGAATAAATAAAGTTTTTGGAACAAAAATTCCCAATACAAATAAAACTCCGCCAATTAGCAATTTTTTCTTAATTTTACCTGTATCTTCCTCTTCAGAAGAACTCTCCCCTGCCTGAACTTTTGGAATAAAAACTTTCACCCCATCCTCAATTTTATCCACTTCCGTCTGAATAAGCTCAACAAGCTCATTTTCAGAAATTTCATCAGCAAGAACAACTATTTTCTTCCCAAGAAAATCAACGGTAGCCTCTTTAATCCCCTCCAAAGTATTTATCTTCCGCTCAATTTTAGCTGCACAATTAGGACAATCCAGCCCTTCGATAGACAACATACATTCATTACTTTTCATGGCAACCTCCAACTTTTTATTTATTACAATAAATTTTAATTTTAATCTAATATATGAACAAATATTCATATATAATATACTACATTTATCAAAAGTTGTCAATGAATATTTTTATTTTTTTATAAATAATTTTGAAAAAAATTGCCGAATCTCATAATTCGGCATTCTTAATTAATATTTATCAAATTCATTAATATTTCCAATATTATAGTGAACCCTATTTAAAATTGAACTGCTAAAAATCATATAAATTTAGGTTTTAAGTAAAACAGCCATAACTTTGAGTTCAGTTTTAAAGCAGCTTTACTATAAATTCTTTATTGTCATCTTTTTATTCTCTAAAACTCAATAAATTCAAAATTATTCAAAATTTCTTTAATAAACCCAGTTTTTGCATTTTCACTCACTATTGTCCTAAAATCAGATGTCAATATCAATAATTCCTTTTCCAGTCAATTTCTTACTAAATTAACTTTTTCAATCTCGACACAACCTCCATATGTGGCGTAACTGGAAACATATCAACCGTAACCATCTTCACCAGCTCATACCCATTTTCCTGTAAAACCTTCAAATCTATATTAAATGTCTTCGGATTGCAAGACACATAAATTATATCCTTCACATCGTATTTCAGTAATTTATTAAGCGTCTTTTCACCAACACCTGCACGAGGTGGATCCAAAATTATAATATCTGGCTTGATTCCATTTTTATCAAACTCATCTAATTTTTCAAAAACATCTCCTGCGATAAAATGTGCGTTTTCGATACCATTCAATTTTGCATTTTCATTTGCTTTTTCAACAGCCTCTTCTACAAGCTCAATCCCATAAACTTGTTTCGCCTTCTTTGAAACTATCTGTCCAATCGTACCTGTTCCACTGAATAAATCGAAAACAACTGAATTATGAATATTTTCCCCATCAATTTCATCTAAATAATCCAATACTTTTCCATATAATTTTTCCACTGTTTTTGAATTTGTTTGAAAAAAACTGTACGGACTAATTTTAAATTTTAATCCTAAAATTTCTTCTTCCAAATCTCTTTTTCCAAAAAGAATTTCCTCACTTTCAGAAACAACCGAATCAGAAAAATTATCATTAAATGTATGTAAAATCCCTGTTATTTTAAACCTATTTTCAAGCTCCAAAGCCAACAATCCTTCAACTAAACCTTTTTGAAATTCCAATTTTTTCTCATCTTCAATTTGAGTTGTCGTAACCATATTTACTAAAATTTGTTTCGTAAAATCCGCTTTTCTAATAACCAAATTCCTAAAAAAGCCAATATGATCCAATCTATGATAAAAATCCAGCCCTGTCGCTTTTGAAAATTCATTACAAAAAACATAAATTTTATTAAAGTTATCATCCATCAATTTCAATCCATCTACTTCAACAATATCATGAAAACTGTTTTGTTTATGAAGTCCCAAAATCATAGGTCCGTCTTTCACAGCATTTCCATAACTAAATTCCATTTTATTTCGATATTTTTCTACTTCGACACTTCTAACCGGCTCTTCAAAAGTAAAATCATATTTTGCAATTTTCTTCACCTCTTTTTCAATGTTAGAATTTTTCATCGCAAGTTGTTCATCATATGAATAATACTGATAATTACAACCACCATTTTGTCTAGCAATTTCGTCATAAATCACATTTTTTCTTCCTGCAAAATCAATAATTTCACATCGAATCAATTCATACTTTCTTCTTCTCTTCACAAAAATTCCTTCAACAATTTGCCCTTCAGCCGCATTTATATTTGGAAAAATACGATTTTCGTCATCTCCATAAAAACCGTACGCACGACCTTTCGTATTAAGTCCTGCTATTTTCAGCTGTATTTTATCACCTTTTCTTAAAATTTTTTTCTCTTTATTTTCCATTCCATCTCCATTTTCCATAAAATTTTTTCACTTTAATTAAAAATAAATTTGGTAATCCCATCATTTATACAAGATTACCAAACAAATTTTCCAAAATTTAAAAAATTAATTTCTATTTTTATTTAGATTCAATATATTTTTTCAATCTCGCAATCGCTTCTTCCAACACAGGCAAGTTATGCACAATCGAAAATCTCAAATATCCTTCCACTTGGAATGTAACCCCAGGAACTATCGCCAATTCTGTTTTTTCCAATAAATCCAAGACAAAATCAAAAGAATCCACATCTTTAAACTTATCAATCGTTTTATATGTCGCAAACACATAAAATGCCCCTTTAGGCTTCAAGCACTTAAATCCTAATTTTTCCAATTCTTCCACAAAATAGTAAACTCTTTTTTTGTAAATTTCTGACAATTCAGTCGTGTCTGAACAGTAATCTAATGCTGCAATTGCTCCATATTGTGACAATGTCGAAGCACTTGTAACTGTATATTGGCTAATTTTTTTCACTTGTGACTGTAAATTTTCACTAGCAATCGTATAACCTAATCTGTATCCTGTCATCGAATGTGATTTTGAAAAACCATTAACAACTATCAATTGCTCCTTCAAAATATCGCTATATTTTGCAAACGAAGTGAATTTTTCAAATGCAATTTGAGCATAAATTTCATCACTTAAAAGATAAATTTCTTTATCCTTCAAAAATTCAACAATTTTTATCATTTCTTCCTCTGGAAGTGTTATTCCTGAAGGATTATTTGGATAAGTCAAAATTATTAATTTAGTTTTTTCTGTAACATATTTTTCCAAGATTTTTTCAGTCAAAACAAAATTATTTTCTTCTAAATCCATAAAAATTGTTTTAGCTTGTGAAACTGTAATTAATGGCTCATACCCAACATATGCTGGTGTTGGAATAAGAACTTCATCCCCTTTTGCCAAAATTGTTTTAAGCGTAGAAGACAATCCTTCAGTTGAACCAACTGTAACTAAAACATTATCTTTTTTATAATTTCCACCAAAAGTTTCATTATAGAATTTTGCAATTTTTTCTCTTAATTCTGGAATCCCACCTACTGGCGAATATTTTATAGGACTATTTAACGCATGATACGCAACTGCTTCTTTCACCTTTTGCGGTGCATCTGTATCTGGCTCTCCAATTGTCATATTTATAACATTTTTATAAGCCGACAATCTTTCGTGAATTTTTCTTATATCTGATATTTCTATTCCTTTTATTATTGGATCTATGTACATTTTCAAAACCTTCTTTCTTTGCATTCCATATTTATTTTTTATCAATAACCCATTATATCATATTTTTCGTTTATTTTATAATTTTTATTAAATTTTCCATTGTCATTTTTCACTTTTTTTGATAAAATTAATATATAAAAATTTTAATTTATACTATTTTTCATTTGAATAGTAAATTTATTACAGATTCTTTTTGCAATACGAAATCAAATAAATTATAATTTCTGTTTTTAATGGAATTTAGTATTAAAACTTAAATGGAAAGGAAAGAAAATGGACAACAAAAACCCACAGGCAATTGATGCCAATATGATAATTAAAATTCTTTATAAAGATAAAGCCCTAATTGCTTTAACAACAATAATAGTTGTGATATTGTCAACGATTTTCGTATTTGTAAATAAATCTTTCAAATCGGAAATTACACTTTATGGAAATGATAAAGTTCTTACAGAAATTGGAGAAAATTCACAATTTTCACTAACTTCATTTGATTTTTTCAATTACTTGAAAAAAAATTCAAAGACTTTAAAAAATGTAAATTTACCTGATGACAAATTTCTAAAGGAAATGACAACAAAATTGACTGCTCAATCTGAAACAAATGATCCTATGGTAAAAGTAAAATTTTCTACAAATAGCAAATCCGAAGGGGAAAATTTTGCAAAGGAATATCCAATACTTGCACAAAATTATCTTCTTGAAAGAAAAAACAACTTTTTGGATTCACAAATAAAACTTTTAGAGCAACAATACAGTTTCTTGACAAAAAATGTTGATATTAGAACTACGAAAGATTCATTAACAGACACTCTTGTATCAAGACTGGCATATTACCGTTTATTAAAAAATGATCCAACTCCAGTTGTAAAATTTATAAATTCTACAACAAAACCTTCTTTAAATAAAAAGCTGGTTATCGCTGGTTCATTATTTTTAGGAATTTTCTTAGGAATATTAATTGCATTTATGAAGGAATTTTCAACAACATTAGATTGGGAAGACATTAAAAAAAGAAAAAATTAAAAATAATAAAGTTAAAGGGATTATCTTGTATTTTAAGACAATCCCCATTTTTTTATTATTGAACTTAAATAAAGTTATATTTTTATTATTTGCTAACAAGGAACTTAACCTATTGTATAGATAAAAAACTTAGGTCATCTAATACTATTAATTACCCAATTTCAACCATTTTCCTCTTTCTTTTATCAAAAGTTACCATTTCAGTAATTCCAAATTCCTTCACGTATTCTCCCGCTTCCTTTATTTTCATTCCAACATGTTCAGAATAATGTGAATCACTTGATAAAATTACAGGAATATCATATTTTTTCACATATTCCATAAAATCCCTATACGGTGTAATTTCCTTAATTGGATACCGATAAAACGTACCAGTATTTACATCTACAATCATATTATTTTTTTTAAGGCATTTAGCCGTACTTTCAAGCAACTTATCGACATCTTTTTTTTCTGGAATATTTTTAAATAATCTCAGATTAAATGGATGCCCCAAAATATCATACATTCCTGTATTTGCCACATCTTCAATCTCTTTTGCATAATCCTTCCAAATTTGCACCAAATCTCCATCTGTAAATTTATGCTTCAAGGCGCTAAAATCAAATCCCCAGCCTTTAATAAAATGGATTGAAACGATTAAATAGTCAAAGTCATATTTAGACAATATTTCCTTAACTTTTTCCTGATTTCTGAAATTACAAACTTCTATTCCAAATTTTACTGGATATCCCTTTGATTTTAATTTATCTATAAAATCCCTATATTCATCCAATGTATGTACAAATTTAGTTTTCTGCTCAAGCCATTTTTTCTGAAAGTTCCCAGTTTCACTGTCATCCAAAATCAGCTCATCATAATACAAGTCCTTAAATTCCTTAAATCCATGGGTATGCTCTGTAATCCCTATTTCTGTCAGCCCCATTTCCTTTGCCTTTTCAAAAAAAGGATTTACATAATCCTCATCATAACTTCCATATTCAAAGTGCATATGATAATCTACCAACATAATATTTCCTCGCTTTCATATATTGTATCCAAAATAAAGAAAAAAGCTATCCCAAAATTTACCATTTTGAAACAGCCTTTTTTACACAAAATTAATTAATCGATTATTGAGAAATTACATTTGTTGCTTGAGGTCCTTTTGGTCCTTCTTCTACATCAAAACTTACTTCTTCACCTTCGTTAACTGTTTTGAATCCTTCTTTATTAATTTTTGAGAAATGTAAGAAATAATCATTTCCATCTTCTCCTGAAATAAATCCAAATCCTTTTTTTTCGTTAAACCATTTTACTTTACCTAACAAAGTATTACCTCCTAAAATTTTAATACCTCAAACAACTTGTTACTGTTACAAATATCTATTTTTGTTACACTTACTTCTTGCTTTTGGTTATCTATAAGTATTATATCATATTTTTCAAAAAAATAATAGTCTTTTTTCTCAATTTTTTAATTGCTTTTAAGAATTTATTTGAGAAATATACTAAAATCTGTCTAAAAATAAATCAGCTGCTCTCTTTTAAGAAATTTTTTAAATTTTAAATTTATAATTTTTATTATAATAAAACTCTTGTAATTTTGCTAAAAACAATATAAAATATAATCATAATAATTACTTTAAATCAATTACAAAATAAAATTTAATTAAAAGGAAGTGATAATTTATGAATCTAAAAAAATACATGTTATTAGGATGTTTAGCAATTTTTGCTATAATCAGCTGTGGAAAAAAAGAAGCAAAACAAGATGAAGATCAAGATGAAATCCAAATTGAACAACAAAGTGCAGACAGCACCGCCACAAATAGCAGCAATAATTCTCAAGAAAATACTGCCGCCACTCCAGCAGCAGCCCAATCAGCCGCAGAAACTGCAGAAGCCGCAAACAAAACTACAGAAAATATCAACGAAAGCGCCAATATTCAACCACCTTCACAAGTAAAAGATGAAAAAGTAAAAACTAGTAAAACTTTACAGCACGTAGATAAACTTATTGGTAAAGAAATTCCAATGGAAGATAGAGTTTTAGTATTTTCTAAACAAAACAACCAGTATAAAATAACTTACAAGGGCGAATCAGAAAATGGAATGCAAGTTGATACTAAAAACCTAACTTTCAATGAAAAGAATGACAGCCTAACAGATGGTAACTACACATTTAAACTAAACAAAAATAAATTAGGACTATATGCAGGAAGCCAATTTCTATTTACAGTAGATTAATTCTCAAATTTAATTTGATCTATTAACAAAAAATTCTTACAGCTTTAATTTCAAAATTTTTGGGCTTGATTTATAAGATTTTCCTCATTTAAAGTTTATATAATAATTAAAACAAGGGGTCTTAACCCCTTGCCATAAATAAAATCAATTACTCTTGCTTATACAAATTTTGTAACTTTTTACTGAATTTTTCCATTATTTCTTTTCTGTATTTCTATATTCAAAAATATAAATTCTTCTATTCAATCGTTATTTTTCTAGGAATAACCCTCTTTTTCTCGGTAATTTTCCTATCTTTTCCCAAATTATCCAAAATTTTGACCAAATACTGATAAAGTTCCTCATTCGTATAATTTTCATTTTCCATTTGTAATTTTAAATTAATATAAGCCGTTATGACATCTCTTTCCACACTTCCATTTAAACAATTTACATAAAAATTTACATCATAAATATCTAAATTCTCCTTTTTAGAAGCCTCTTTCCCAAATAATTTCAAAATTTTAGGATGAAGTGTTCCCAATTTATGTTTTGAAGAATATTTTGTATTTATAAGTTCCAGCAAGTTAAAATCCCGTCTTAAATCTCTAAAATTATTATAGTCGTTTCTAAGTTCTGCCCCAATTCTAGTAATAAACCGTGTTATTTCAACTTCACCAATTTTATTTTCCCAAATTTCTCTTCGTTCATTATTAACTTCTTCCTGAACTTCCAAATCATTTATAATTTTATTTTCATCTCCAGCATTTTTACTATTATTCGCTTCAATATCTAAAACTTCCAAAGAAAAATCAGCACTTCTAATATAAAATTTCCTTTCTTTAATATCTGAAAATAAATTTAATTTCAAAATATATCTATTCTCAATTTCAGGCATATCAAATTTATAATCTTCGTTCATCCAAAAAATTTTTTCCCCACATTTAACAATTCCCCTTGTTACAGTCACTTTCTTCTCTTCTAAATTCGTAACAAGATCAAATCCCGAAATTATCCCATCTTTTTTATCTAAGTATAATAAATCCGTCAATTCTGCAGGATTATCCCTCAACAAATCAAGCGCTTCCTTATTTATCACCTGCCCATGCCCAAATATTGGATATTTATTCTCAATCATTTTTCCCCCAATTTTATTTTTTCATTTTTTTATACCAAACTTTATCCCAAAATAAAAACAATATTTTGTAAACAAAGAATATTTATTCCCCTTGCTAAATAATATTTAATTCAAAAACGAGAGTGTCCAGAATTTTGTGTAAACTAACAGATGAATCCAGTAAATTCAGTATTTTTGCTATTCTATTTACATAAAAATTTTACACTCTCTCAAAAACTTCAATAAATTTACTGTTTAAAGAAAAAATAGTACTAATAATTTTTATTAATTTCAACTTGCAAATTCTTTAAATTTCCCGCAAAAGTTATATTTAATTGACAAATTCCATTATCCACATCAATTACATGAGATAAGTCATCTCCCTTTTGCATAATTCCATTTACAAATTTTGTGTCTTTTAGCCAAATTGATTTTTGACTTTCAGGATTTGTACTGAAAAACATATTTAACTTATCTTCTTTAAAGTCTGTCGTTGTGAATCTCAATGTTCTTTCAATATATGTTGTTGTAAGCGTCTTATAAAGCGGCTCATATCCTCCGTCTAGATTTTTTAATAAAGTTCTCGCCTTATAAACAACAATATTCCTAATTTTTTCACGTGCCACATTTGCATTGTCAGATGAAAATACAAATCCATAATTAAACTGATTTATTCTATCTTTTATTGTATTTGTAAATCCTGATATTTCCTTAGACATCGTTGTTTTTGCATGATATGAATTATCCTTTTCTTCGATGTCAAAACGTACTCCTGGATAAAGTGGTGAAACATTTGAAAATCTTTCCTTTAGATAATTTGGACATTGTGTTGCACCGATTATTCCAGCTGCAACATAAGCCGCATCTATATACACACCTTCAATCCAAAATTTTAACAAATCTTCTTGTTCCTTTGAAAGCGATACTCCTGTTTCCTCTTCAAATTTCATTTTATAATCCAGCATAACTCCTGATTTATCCTTTGGAATTATTGTAAAATTAGGAATTACTGGAATCAAATATTCAGAATATTTTTGATTTTCTAAAACTTGGGTCTTTTCAATATACTTATCTACACCAGTTGTGGCAAGATTGTCAAACGATGTTTCAGGCTTACCTTCAAAGTTAAAAAATACTTGAACCTTGTATTCTGCTAATACAGTCATTAAGTTTGTCAATACTTCTATTGTATTTTTTTCAGTTTTTTCTTCATTTTTAGTTCCCATAAATCTTGCACGAACTTTTTTTTCTGATTTTTTTATATCCAAATCAACATTTGGATAAATCCCGAACCATACCGTATTATCAAAATCATTTTTCTCATTAGTCGTATTCAAAAATGCACGCAATTTATCTTTATTCCCAGCCTTTACAATCATCTCAGGCTTCACATTCGTAATCAAAAGTGTCGGTTTCATAAGCCCCATTCTAACATCATACTGCTCAAAAAACATTTTCACACCCAATATTTTTTCAATCAAAGGCTTCGCAATTTTTATAAAATCCTCTTGAGCCGATTTATAAAATGCCAAGTAATTATTATAATTTTGAACTTCCTGCTCAGGATCAACATCTACAAATGTTTTCGCAAGCGGTACAAATGTTCTGACAACCAGATCGCTAATATATTTATTCGGTTCATCTGTCACATTTTCATAATCATCCCTAAAAGCTTCAACCAGAGCTGTCGTATTTTTTTCTTCAATCATCGCAAGTGAATTTTGATTTTCCTGTTTATACTCAATTACCTCAAGCTCTCCTTTTTCTCCAACCTGTAACATTCCCAATTTTATTTTCTCTGATTTGAAATTATTTGAATCATGTCCAATTAGCAGCCGAGTTTTTATATCTTCAATCGCAAGTGGCAACATTCCCAGTACATTACTATAATTTTCCGAAGCCTCTTCAAATTTTGTATTAAGTTTATCTCCTAATTCCAATTTTTTTGGATTTTCATCATCCAATTCTTCATATTTCTGATAAATATAAGCAATTTCTTTTCTTGTCTGCTTAATATCCTCAATAACTTTCTTTGGAGAAATCAATTCCAAAATATTTTCAAATTTAAAATCTACATTTCTATTTCCTTGTGATTTTCTTGCTTCAATTAACGTGCTAAGCATTTTAAAAAACGTATTTCCATTATTAATCTTAATCTCTGTCACCAAATCCTCAGGCACTCCCTCAGGCTTTTTCAAAATATACCTAATACTCTGACTCTCTGCATCAAAATAACTATATACTTTTGGATCAAATTTTTCCAAAAACTCCTCAAAACTCCCAACCAAAAGATGCCTATTAATCTCAATAATATTCTCGTCATCCAACGAATCCATATTTCTGGCATCATTAACAAGTGTCAAAATATCCATCTTTTCTGGATTAATTTCTTCAAACAAAATAGTTCGATTAGTCTGATTTATAACATTTTTATTCCTCATATTCCTTTCAAAATTACTTCCAATACCATAAAAATCATTTTCAATCAACATATTTTAATTTTATATGATATTTTAAATAATTTTATTTCCCCCTTCTTCATTTTATTAAATTTTAATTAATATTATTTTAAACTAAAATTTAAAATTTGTCAATATATTTTTTATGAAATTAATAAATCTAATATATAATATTTCTCACCTACTTTTTTCAAATAAATTTCTTCAAATCTGCTCATCGAATCATATTCCGAAGAACAGCTAACCGTACCATATACATCTCCATCAACATATCCTAATTTTTCAGGTTTTTTTGTTATCTGAATTGAACAACTGTAATTAGCACCTTTAATTTTCACGGACTTTTTAATATTTTTGACATAATTTAAATTACTCAATTCACTCTTTAATTCTAAAAGTAAATTTGAAGTCTTTTCAAAAAACTCACCATTATTTGTTGTATCATCAAAATATTCTCTATATTTTTTAAAAATATCCTCATCATATTTTTCTAATGTATAATTTTTATTTTTACGCACTGCAATAACATTATCAATAATTCTCTTAAGTGATACAACCGTTTCTTTATTATTTAATTTTTTATTATCAAAACTTATTTTTTGCAATGTTTTTTGCGGTTTTTTTTCTGTATTTTCCTTATATTTAATATTATTAAACAAATTGTCATTATTTTTACCACAACATAAAATTGAAGTCAGTATTATTATTTTAATTAGTAATTTTATCATCTTTATCTCCTTTATCCTACTGTACCTGTATTTTTTGAATCTGTAATTATTGGTAGTTCTTGCTCTTCTGGTTTTACTGTATAACTTTTGGGCTTCATAAAATAATCAATTCTACTTGGCTCAAAAGCAGTTTTATTAATTTCATTATTTTGATTCCCGCCTAAAAATACATACATCCCATTTTTTCTTTTCCCGACTAATATTGCTACATGGCTATAACCTTTTCTAAATTTAAAAATTCCTATAGCTCCTACAAAAGGTTTAGTTTTTTCACCTTCAAACCATCCTCTTTTTGGTAATTTTGGTCTTGGTGCAACTCCCCAATCGTATCCTCCAACAGAAGGATAAGATGAATTTTTATATCCTGCTGTTTTCATGCAATATGTTACAAATGCTGCACACCATGCAATTTCAGTGGGTTTTTTATCTGTTCCAAAATTTGCATAAGGAAAATAAGTTTTTTGTATTCTATTATATAAACTTCGGCTAGATTCTTTTTGTCCTTTATATTTATTCATTTCTTCTTCTGCAACTTTTATCCATGGTGCCCTTCCTTTGACTTCTTTATGTGGGCAGTTATCTGTATCACATTTTTCAGATTTTTTTTCTAGTTTTTTATCTGTTTTAACTGTTGAAACCTGTTCTTTTGATACATTATTTTCTAAATTATCTGTATTCTTATTTTTTTCAAATTGTATATTTTTTTCTTCCTTATTCTCATTTTTAGGATTCTGATTACTTTTCTTCTTCACATCATCCTGAACACCATCACCACTATTCACTTCCTTTGCAAAATTATGAGTTTCATTCCATTTTCCTTGACTAAACGGACATGTAGCCACACTTTTCCCATTTTTCCTTATTGCATTTAGTACATCTGCTTCAGTTGGAGGATATTTTGTTGATGTGTATAATGTTTTACCTATTTCAATCCAGCTTGTAATATCTGAAGAATTTATTTTATGATCTGGAGCTTCTTTTGTTTGTTTTACATTATTTTGTATTTTGTAATCCTTTAATTCCATCTGTTCTGTATTTGAAGTTTTTATATCGCTATTTAATTCTGCTTCAATCTGTTTTTTTTCATTTTCCGTTATTGTCAAATTTCCAGCCCGCATTAAATATCCATAAGCTATCACAGGAAGCATTTTTGCAGAATAAAAATTTTTTTGCTCATAATCACACAAACTTAATCCATGTTTTTTTATTATCCCTTTTGTATCAAGTTCAGGCCCTGAGTTTTGCTTTATACTTTTATATGTTTCTTTAAATGTATTTAAAATTTTTCCTCTTAAATATTTCTCTTTTTCCAAAGAAGTTTCCTTTTTAGCAATTTGTAATTTTGCCTTATTTGTACTGTTCTTTGTGCTATTTTTAAATCTGTTCCATTTAGAAAATTTCTGTGCTTCCTTTTTTAATTGCGTCTGCATAAAATAATTATTTACATCGCTACAAATATTTATCAGCAGTTTATATTGACAATCAGCATCTCTAACAGCTTCACTAACTTCCTTTTCTTTAGTAACTGCCGTTCCAGCTTCCTTTTGCCCAGCATCATCGATACTTATAGTTCCACCGTGCTGACATTGAATAGTTGAAATATCCAGCAATGCAGGCTTGTTTCTGACTTTCACATCTGTATTTTTCTCCCACATCCCCATTAACGCAGGCTGGCAAATCCCAATTGCACTGCAAGATTTAAAAGGTTGAATATTCGTATCATTTATATTAGCCTGTTTCCCGCCTTCAAGCATTACACTGTCCTCTTTTATGATTAATCGGCTAATATCTCTTCCAAGCGTACATTTTAGCATACAATTAGTATTTACAAATAACTCTCCAGTAGGATTTATAATATTTTGCAGATCATAAAATAACTTATAAAAGGAATACAAATCCATTGAATCAATATTTGCCGCATAATCCCGCAATTCCTTGCTATTTTTAAATAATCCCAAAATAATGCCTTTATCTTTTTCAAAGTCCGAATTATCCCTGTAATTTTCATAAACTTCATCTATCAAATTACTTATTTTCCTAATATTCCGCACTTTTATTGCCGATTTTGAAGTTATCCAGTCATTCAAGACAGTCGTTACCCTTATATCCTTCCCAATTTTTTCAAGCCTGTTAAATAATCCTCTCTCACTTTTGGATGGAATATCAATCCCTTTTTGTCTTTTTATATACCATAAAAGATAATTTCTCACAATATTGCTATCTTTATATAGATGATTATCAAAATACTTGGTTTCATTTTCTTCCTTAAACCCAGTTTGCACCTTCAAAAATTCAATTATTATATTGTCAATCAATCTTCTCGACAAAGGAAACTGCCTAACTCCATTTTCATCCATAGAATAAGTTTTTTCATATTCCGAAACATTTTCCCCAAGTTCTCTTATCAAATTTTCACATCTTGTCTTTTGTAACTCCAAAGCTGGCTTTTTAGCAACTTTTATAATAATTTCATCAATATCCTTTATTCCCTGCATATACTTGTCATACTTTTCAGGCAGCTGATTCTTCTCAACTTTAGTTTTTCCATCTTTTACATATATCTGAATCACACCTTGTATTTTATCCACATAATTCTTATCTTCCTTAAATTTATTCACAGGCTTTTTATCAGGATATTTCACATATTTTGCTGAATATTGACCAAATACGTATTCGAGCGATTCTATAGCGCTTTTATTAGGAATAGGATACGAATAAATATAATAAACTATATCTTGTATCCGCAAAATCTCATTATTTTCCTCCCTTCCCCTTAAAGTATCAAATCCATGCTGCCTTATCACATTCCCAATCTTGTCATTATCCTTTGTCGCTTCATCATACATCTTCAAAATGACATTTATATCTTCCTTATTTTCTTCCAAAACTTTTTTCCCTGTCTTAGTTTCCAAATATTTTACATAATCCTTATTATAAATATTCTCATCTTGAAATTTAGCTTGCAGCCTTTTCAAAATCGCCTCATCAGGATTTACAAATGCCAATTCAGGAGCTTTCCCATTTTCAGCTCTATCCCTTTTATACTCTTCACTATCCCAGACTTCCTCAAACTTCTGACCATTAAATGAAAATACACCTTCCTTATTGCTTTCATCGTTGCCAGTCTTATTAGTATTTGATGTTGAAGCCCCTTTTTGTGTTTGCAAAGAGTTACTTGAAACATTAGATTTAGGTTTTGACTGAACTGCAGCCTGTTTATTTATATTTTTATTATCAGTTTGTGTATGATTTTTTTCTACAACTTTGTGATCCACTTCACAATTATCTTTAAATCCAATAATTGCTGATAAATCATGCCCTGCTAAATTTACAGCATAAAGCAACGATGGCATTGCATTTCCATCTACTGGTATTCCCCAGACACCTTTAAAATTATTTCCTAAAGCATTAGACATTGCACCTTGACCACATAAATGTGAAGCTGCCAGCATTCCAGACGATGTAAGCAAAAAACTTTTCCCCCTCAAGTCTTCTGCTTTGTATCCTTGATTTCTCTTTTTCATTATTATTGTTTTTACTTTATTTTCAGAAGCTCTAACTTTTCCTGGCGCTATATAAACTGCATTTTTAGGAACAGATACATTTTTGCAAATTTTATCCTTATGTTTTTTCAAGGTTGCCCATCTCATTTTCACCGAACGCATTATTACTTCATCTTGTGCCGCTGGATTATTTAAAAAACTTTGTTTTCCTTTTAATTTCCATTTTGTGGCACCTTCACCAATAAATCTAGCATTTGTCCAAGTTGAACCCTTCGGAAGCCATCCCATGTCCATCAAAACATCCGTTCCAATCTGATATTTTCCAATATAATATTTTTGATCTGCTAAATTGTATTTTCCGCCACTTTCTAATTTAGCCAACTTTTCAAAAAACTCAACTGCACTATCTCCAATATCTACCCCGTTAAATTTTCTATTTACCACAATTAACTCCCTCCTTTAAATTTTGAAATTTTTACAAAATTATTTATTTTATCTTAACTGACTCTTATGTATATACCCCTTCATATAATATCCTCCATCTTTATTATAAAAATACACATATTTCCAATCTTTCTCATCTGAAATTTCTTCAACTTCAACATTATTCGCTAATTTATGAATTATTGAACTGTCCAGGTCATTGCTTTCTCTTACATTGACAGTATTTTCCTTTGAAGATGTTACAAAAACTTTACCCGTTCCCTTAGACGATGTTAATCCAAAATCCCTAAATTCTTCTCGCCACATCTGTCCACTTTTCATATCAGTTATTGCATAATTTGTTCCCCCGCTTGCTGCAACTACCGATAAAAACAGATTATTTCCATCAATACTTTCCAATTGAGAATCTAAATTTACGATATCTTTTGCAATTACTTTTCCATTTTTCACAAAGACAGTTTCACTATTTGACTGCCCCGCATAGGCAAAAGGATAAGTAAGAGTGTATATTGAATAAACATTATTTGTAAAAAAAGCTGCTCTCTCCACTTTATCATCAGCTTCTTCAGAGTTTTTATCATACTCATCAACTATTTTATAAACTTCCTTAGGCAATTTATTCAATGCAACTTCTTTTGTGGAAAGTTCCCTTACGATTTTCACGGTTTCAAAACCGTTTATTTTATCTTCAAACTCTGAAAAATTTGGATATTTTACTTCATTTTCACGTTTTTTAGCAAGTTCTGGATATCTTTGCTCAATAAATATTTTTTCAGGAATCATAAAATTACGATAATTTTCATAAACATAGTCTACAATTTCTTTTGGAACTTCCCGTAATTCCAATCTTTTCAGTTTTTTCAAATTAGAAATCTCATCAACTCCATTTTTCAATGGATTAAAACTGACATCCAGATGTTCCAGTTTTGCCAATTTGCCAATTCCGCTAAGATTGCTTATTTTATTATTATGAAGCCATAATTCCTTTAAATTGGGTAAATTTAGCAGCGGTTTTATATCTTTTACCTGATTAAAATTTATTTTTAAAACTTCCAGATTTTTTAAATTTTCCAGCGGTTTCACATCCTTTATCTGATTCCATCGCAAATCCAGCTCCTTCACATTTTTGTAATCCGCTATGCATTTTATCTCCTCCAATCCCAAATTTTTCAATTCAATTTTTTCAGCATTAACATTAAATTTTCTTAATTCTGTGCAACTTTTGTAATCCAAAGATTTTACTTCTGCCATTTCTGATTTTTTTTCTGATTTTTTACGGACTTCTCTTAACTCCTGCCCATTACTATTATTGCACGAAATAAATAACAGTAAAATCAACATACTGAATACCCTTACCATACTTCTACCTCCAACTTTTATTTATCAATTTATTAATTTAATATAAAAGAATTTATGTGTTTAAATTATATTGTTTATTAATTTTATTTTAATTAATATAATGATACCTTATATTTTTTACTTTGTCAACATCAAAATAAATTTTTAAAAAAAATTTATTTATTTTTAGGAAAAACTCTTGTAATTGGATAAAAAAAGTGATATTATAAATTAAAGTAAGAGTTTAAAACTTCAGGGCAGGGCGAGATTCCCGACCGGTGGTAAAGTCCACGAGTTGTTTTTATTTATAAAAATGACACGAACTGGTGCAATTCCAGTACCGATAGTTATAGTCTAGATGGTAGAAGTGAGTAATTAATTTTTAATATAAATTTATTAGATAGTTTTATTGTACACAGTTTCAATATTTACATAAAGTATAAAGTTATAATAATTATAAATTAAAATTGCCTACCTTTAATTATAAAGCCCTGAATCAAGTATTCGAGGCTTTTTTATTAATAATAGAATTGTTTGGAAATTATATTTTCATTCTAAATTTAAAATAAAAAATAAATTATCGAATATAGAAATATCTAATAAAAAAAACAGAGAGGATGATATAAAATGAGAACTTTTGAAGGAAAATTTGATGGAAGAAATGTAAAAATAGGAATTGTAGCTGGGAGATTTAATGAATTTATTACTTCAAAATTAGTTGGAGGCGCTTTAGATGTATTAAAAAGAAATGATGTTTCTGAAGAAAATATTGATATTGCCTGGGTTCCAGGGGCATTTGAGATACCTTTAATTACAAAAAAATTGGCAAATACAGGAAAATATGATGCAATAATTGCTCTAGGAGCTGTAATAAAAGGTTCAACACCACATTTTGACTATGTTTGTGCAGAAGTTTCAAAAGGAGTGGCTCAAATTTCGTTGCAAACTGACTTGCCTGTAATTTTTGGAGTTTTAACTACAAATAACATTGAGGAAGCTATTGAAAGAGCAGGGACAAAGGCTGGAAACAAAGGATCAGATGCGGCATTTTCTGCAATTGAAATGATTAATTTAATTAAAGAAATTGAAAAATAAAAAACATTAGATTATCAAACACATCTAATAATTTTATTTATAAAAAGGAAAATTAAAATTATGTCTACAAATAAAAATAATGAAATTGATGAAAAATATATGCAAACGGCAATCGAATTGGCAAAAAAAGGAGCTGGAGCGGTAAATCCTAATCCAATGGTCGGAGCGGTTGTTGTTCAAGATGGAAAAGTTATTGGAACTGGCTATCATAAATATTTTGGAGGGCCTCATGCTGAAGTTTACGCTTTGGAAGAAGCTGCTCAAAATTCAAACGATTTGTCAAATGCAACGATTTATGTCACATTGGAACCGTGTTCGCATTATGGAAAAACACCGCCTTGTTCTGAAAAAATTGTGAAAATGGGACTAAAAAGATGTGTTATTGGCTCATCTGACCCAAATCCGAAAGTGGCTGGAAAAGGTGTGCAAATATTAAGAAATGCTGGGATTGAAGTGCGTGAAAATGTTTTGAAAAGTGAATGCGATAAAATTAATCAAGTATTTTTTAAATATATTATGACAAAAATTCCGTATTTGTTTTTAAAATGTGCGATAACTTTAGATGGGAAAATTGCTACAAAGACAGGAAATTCCAAATGGATTACAAATGAAACTGCTCGTGAAAAAGTTCAGTTTTATCGAAATAAATTTATGGGAATTATGGTTGGAATAAATACGGTTTTAGCTGACAATCCAAGTCTTACTGCAAGAGTTGGAAACGGTATAAATCCATATAGAATCATTATTGACCCACATTTTAAAACTGGAAAGAATCACAATATTATTAAAGAAAATAGCGATGAAAAGACAATAATTGTCACATCAAAAAATAATGAAAATTCTGAAAAGCAGCTGGATTTTTCTAAAAATAATAAAGTTAAATTTGTATTTTTAAATGGCACAAAATTTAGCTTTAAAGAAATTCTTCGTAAAATTGGAGAAATTGGAATTGATTCAATTTTGCTGGAAGGTGGACAATCACTTATTTCACAGGCATTTGAAGAAAATGTAATTGACGCTGGAGAAATTTTTATTGCCAATAAAATTTTGGGCGATGAAAAAGGAAAGTCTTTTATTGCGGGATTTGATAGGGAAAAAATGGATGAAGCTGTAATTTTGAAAAATGTGAAATATAATGTTTATGGCGAAAATGTGGGAATAGAATTTTTGCAAAAAAATTATAATTAATTTAAATAAAAAATTAAAAATCAGGAGAAAGTCATGTTTACTGGTTTAGTTGAAGAAACTGGAAAAATTATTAATCTTGCAAAAAAAAATGCAAGTATTGAAATTACAATAAGAGGAAAAAAGGTTGTAGAAAAGGCACAAATTGGGGATAGTATCGCTGTAAACGGAGTTTGCTTGACTGTTACAAAATTAAAGGGAAGTGACTTTACGGCAGATGTGATGTTTGAAACTATTGAGAGAAGTGGCTTGAAACGGGCTAAAGCGGGGGATATTGTCAATCTTGAAAAGTCGCTTACGCTTGCAACTTTTTTAGGCGGACATCTTGTTATGGGAGATGTTGACTGCGAGGCTAAAATTTTGTCAATTACGGATAAGGGAATTGCGAAAGTTTATGAGTTTCAGCTGGATGAAAATCATAGAAATAATATGAAATATATCGTTGAAAAAGGGCGTATAACCATTGATGGGGCGAGTCTTACGGTAATTGATGTAAATGATGAAAATGGAATTTTCTCGGTTTCACTTATTCCGCACACGATTGAAAATATTACGATTGGAATGAAGAAAACTGGGGATTTTGTGAATATTGAAACAGATTTATTTGGAAAATATGTAGAAAAAATATTGAAATTTGATAATTTTGATAATTTAAAAAATAAAGAAAAAAAATCAAAATTGACAATGGAATTTTTACAAAAAAATGGATTTTAATAAAAAAAGGAAAAAAAGAAAGAAAAGAAAGAAAAGAAAGAAGTGGTTTAAATGGCAGAAAATAAAGCAAAATTTGATACTGTCGAAGCTGCGATTGAAGACTTGAAAAAAGGTATTCCAGTTGTGGTTGTTGACGATGAAGATAGGGAAAATGAAGGGGATTTGATAATTCCAGCACAGGTTGCAACTTACGAATGGATGAACTTTATTATAAATGAAGCAAGAGGACTTATGTGTGTTCCTGTTTCCCACGAAGTAGCTAAAAGACTTATGTTGGATCCAATGACTCATCACAATACCGATCATCACGGGACAGCTTTTACAATTTCAGTAGATGCGGCTGAAGGGACAACAACTGGAATTTCAGTAGCTGACAGATTAAAAACTGTTTTGGATTTGGCAAATCCGAATAAAAAGCCAGAAGATTTTTTAAGACCTGGACACATGTTTCCTTTGATTGCTAAGGAAAATGGGGTTTTGGAGAGAAGAGGACATACGGAAGCAGCAGTTGACCTGGCTAGACTTGCTGGATTTGAGCCAGTTGCAGTTATTATGGAAATGTTGAATCATGATGGAACAATGGCTAGAAGAGACGATTTGTTCACATTTTGTCAAAAACATAATTTGAAAATTATTACAGTTGATGATTTGATTGTTTATATAAAAAAAAACGAAAAATTAGTTAAAAATGAAGCAACTGTTGATATTCCGACACAATTTGGAAATTTTACTTTTGCAGGTTATAGTGATAAAATCGAACATAAGGAATATATCGCAGTTATGAAGGGCGAAATAAAAAATAAAGAAAATGTCACAGTCAGACTTCACTCTGAATGTCTGACAGGCGATGTCTTCGGTTCAAAACGATGCGATTGCCAAGAACAGCTTCATAGAGCTTTGCACGAGCTGGAAGAAAGCGGGGAAGGGCTTCTGATTTATTTACGTCAGGAAGGGCGTGGAATTGGAATTCTGAATAAACTAAAGGCTTACAAATTTCAAGACGAAGGATATGATACTGTGGAAGCCAATCATAAACTAGGATTTTCAGATGACTTGAGGGATTATGCCGTAGCTGCACAGATTATAAAGGATTTAGGAATTAAATCTATTATTTTAAAAACTAATAATCCCAAAAAAATCGAAGGATTGGAAAAATATGGAATTAAAATTGCTGGACGCAAGGAAATTGAAATTGCCGCCAACGATGTGGATAAAAATTATTTAAAGGTAAAAAAGGAAAAAATGGGACATTTATTAAAACAGGATTTATAAAAATTTTAAATTTATATTATCCAAAAAGAAAACTTAACTTTAGAATCAACTTAATAAAATTCAAAAATCAGGAAATTATATAAAATATCAAATCTGAATAATTTTCTGATTTTTTATTTCAAAACTTCTATTGACTTTATTAAAAAATATGTTATAACAATATTAATAAATAAAAATAAACTTTCAGGAGATGATTTTTTATGGTAAAAATTATTAATTCACCCTCAAAATATATTCAAGGAAAAAATGAAATTACTAATTTAGCAACTTATTACAAATTACGTGGTAATAGTGGCGCATATCTGCTAGTAGACAAATTTATTTTTGATAATTTTAAAGATAAAATTGTTGAAAGTTTTAAAAACGAAGGTATAAATTATCATATTGAAGTTTTTGGCGGAGAATGTTCAAAAATTGAAATTAACCGAAATATTGATATTTTAAAAGAAAAAAAATGTGATGCAGTATTTGGAATTGGTGGAGGAAAAACTCTTGATGCAGCAAAAGCAATATCATATTATGAAAATATTCCTGTATTTATCGTACCTACAATTGCTTCAACTGATGCACCATGCAGCGCATTGTCAGTAATTTATACTCCAAGCGGAGAGTTTGAAGAATATTTATTCTTAAAGGCAAATCCTGACATGGTAATAATGGATACAAATATAATCGTAAATGCGCCTGTAAGACTTCTTGTGGCTGGAATTGGTGATGCACTTGCCACTTATTATGAAGCTAAAGCCTGTGTCGATGCAAATGCCACTTCAATTGCTGGCGGAGGAATTACAAAAGCCGCTATTGCAATCGCAGAACTATGTAAAGATACATTGTTTGAAGATGGTTTAAAAGCTAAAATTTCAGTAGAAAATAAAGTAATCACAAAGGCTTTGGAAAACATAATTGAAGCAAATACTTATTTAAGTGGAATTGGATTTGAAAGTGGAGGACTTGCTGCAGCTCATGCTATTCACAATGGACTTACAATTTTGGAAGAAGGACACCACATGTATCATGGAGAAAAAGTAGCATTTGGAACAATTACACAGCTAGTTTTAGAAAACAGATGTTTATGTGAAATCAAAAAAGTTATTGACTTCTGCAAAATTTTAGGACTTCCAACAACATTGGCTGAACTAGGAATGGGAAATGTTTCAAAAGAAAGATTATATGAAGTGGCAAAAGCAAGTACAGCCGAAGGTGAAACAATCCATAATATGCCATTTAAAGTTACTGCAGATGATGTTTTTGCAGCAATATTAGTAGCGGATGAACTTGGTAAAAACTAATTTTTAATAATTTGATCTAAAGTTTTAGATAATTTGGAGTACTCATAGCGTACTCCTTATTTTTTTTATTAACTTTTCTTCATCGGAAATAAATCTATAGTAAAATCACCTTAAAACTGGACTCAAAAGTTATGACTATTTTACTCAAATCCTAAATTTATATAATTTTTAGTAGTTTAATTTTAAATAGGGTTTCACTGTAACAGAAAATACTAACTTTATTATTTTAATGTATCAATATAATTAATAAATAAAAAAACTTGGATTTCATAAATTTATTATTACTTTCCAAGTTTTATATTATTGTTTAACCAACATTTATTCAGCTTCAGTGTATTCTTTAGCCACTTCTTCAACTTTATATTCTTCTACAATTTTATTTATTAAATTGTTTCTTTCTTCAATTGCTCTATTATTTAACAAACTATTAGCAATTTGCTGATAAGCGCTGTTTGGAGTCACATTTCCAAGTTTTGCTTTTTCTTTTTCATAAATTTCAGCAACTTCTTCTTGAGTAACTTTCACATTTTTTCTAACTTCTAAATCTAAGTAATAGTTGATATATACGTTATCTCTTATAACTTCCAAATCTTTTTTGTTTTGTTCTTGATCTTCAAATTTTTCATCAGCCATTTTTTTAGAAATTATTTTACCAACAAGTAAAGTTTTTAATACTTCAGAATCACCTTTTGAAAATAAAATTTCCTTTTTAGAAATTTCTAATTTATCTTCCATTTCTTCTACTAATTTGTTCAATTCTTCTGCTTCTAAGACAGCAACTTGCTGATTTAACAAGTCTCTTTGGATAATTTCCCTAGCTTGAGAAAAAGGAATATTTTGTGCATCAAAGTTTGCCTTATTATCTGTATATAATTTTGTAACATCATTTTCATTTACAGATATTTTATCTTCAATAAGTTTTGCAATAAAGAATTTATGTTTTTCATTTGTGAATAAATATTCAAATTCTTCTTTTTCTTCATCAGAAAATTTATATTCTTTTACTACTTTTAATATAGCTTTACTAGTTAAAACTCTTTTTATCCCTTCGTTATCCAATCCTTCTCTTTCTTCATCAGTTAAAGTTAATTTAATATCTTCAGCTTTTTTCTTTGCCATTTTTTCTCCTTTAATTTTAATAAATTTTACTTTAGTATTTTCAACTTTTACTATTTTACACTATTTTTTAAAAAATTTCAAGGAATATTTTTAGATTTAATTTGATTTTAATTAGAAATTATAAGTAATAGCATATTATTTACTTAACATTCTACTCAAAAATTCCTTAGTTCTTTCATGTTTTGGATTTCCAAAAATATTTTCAGGCTTGTCATCTTCCACAATTACACCTTGATCCATAAACACGACTCTACTTGAAACATCATGTGCAAAATCCATTTCATGTGTCACGACAATCATTGTAAGTCCGCTTTTTGCCAAATCCTTCATTACCTTTAAAACTTCCCCAACCATTTCAGGATCTAAAGCACTCGTAGGCTCATCAAATAACAGAACTTCAGGCTGCATTGCCAGCGCTCTTGCTATTGCCACCCTTTGCTTTTGTCCACCTGAAATTTGATTTGGCTTTGCATGAATAAAACGTTCCATTCCCACTTTTGCCAAAAATTCCTTTGCAATTTTTTCAGCTTCTTCCCGTGATTTTTTCAAAACTTTCATTTGTCCAATTACACAGTTTTCCAAAACGCTTAAATTATTAAATAAGTTAAACTGCTGAAACACCATTCCTACTTTTTCACGCAATGTTACAAGCGATATATCTCCTGCCATCGCATCTTTTCCATGGATTAAAACTTGTCCGCTTGTAGGCTTTTCAAGTAAGTTTATACATCGTAAAAGAGTAGACTTTCCACTTCCAGATGAACCAATTATACTTACAACTTCCTTTTCGTGAACATCAAAATTTACATCCTTTAATACTGTTCTTTTTCCAAAATCTTTTCTAATATTTTTTATTTCAATAACTTTTTTCCCCATTATTTTTCCTCCCCATTAACATCATCTAAAAATTCAAAGTTTTGAGGTCCATCAATTCTCTTTTCAATTTGTTTTAAAATTAATGATAACGTAAATGTCAAGAAGAAATAAATTACACTTGTTATAATAAATACTTCATAATAACGTGAATAAGTTCCTGCAACAGAATTTGAAATGAAGAATAACTCTGTAACACTTATTACATTTAACACAGATGTATCTTTTATATTGACAATAAGTTCATTTCCTATCATTGGCAAAATATTTCTAAACATTTGCGGAAAAATAATACTTTTCATTAATTGAAAATTTGTCATTCCAATCGCCTTTGCCGCTTCAAACTGTCCTGTATCAATCGAGTCAATTCCACCACGGATAATTTCACTCATATATGCTCCCGTATTTATTGATACAATAAATAAAGCCGCTATCAATGGAGATAAATTTAAATTAAATACTTGAGAAAGTCCATAATAAATTACCATTGACTGAACTATCATCGGAGTTCCTCTAAATACTGCAATGTAAACTGAAAAAAGCCAGTTTAGGGCTTTTAATCCACCTTTTTTATATTTTTTAGCCTGCCCATCAATTTCTGCTTCTGAATATCTAAATAATGCAACTACTAATCCAATGAAAAATCCTACAATTGTACCAGTAACTGAAATAAATAGTGTTACAACTGTACCTTTTAAAAATGTCTTCCAGTTATTTTGAATAAAAAATGCAACCCATCCAAAAAATGAACGAGATGTTTCATTTGGCTGATTTTGTATGGCTTTTTCCATAATTTGCTGTCGCACTTTAGGAGTCAAGTCTTCATCTAGAATTTTATTAACTTTCTCTTCCAGTTCTGTATTTCCCAGTTTCATTCCAACTGCAACATTTACTTCTTCAGTATCGTATTTAAATCCATCTTTTTTATCGAATGAAATGAACTTTAAATTGGGATTTGAAAATTGAGCTGCCATCGCTCCTGGCCGTTCAGATATATAACCATCTATTTTCCCAGAATTTAGGGCTACTATCATCGCAGGAAAACTTTCCATCGCAGTTTGCTTTTTCACACCCTTTATTTGATCAATAACATCATAATGAAGTGTATTTAACTGCCCTGTAATCTTTGCTCCCGCAAAATCATTAATTGTTTTAGCGTTAGCATATTTTCCATTTTTTTTCACAACAACTACTAAATCTGATTCATAATATGGTTTTGAAAATTTTAAACTTTGCCGTCTTTCAGGCGTTGCCGACATTCCTGCTATAACCAAATCAACTTTTCCAGAAGTCAAAGCAGGCCCAAGCAATGCATCCCATTTTGTTTTTACAACTACTAATTTTTTATTTAACTTTTTAGCAATAACTTTGGCTATTTCAACATCATATCCGCCACAATAACCTCCATCTACTTTCACTGCACCATTTTTACTATCGTTTTGAAACCAGTTGAAAGGAGCATATCCACACTCCATTCCAACCTTTATATCATCACTATATCCTGCTATGAAAGTTGCCATAAAAACTAGTAATACTAATATTTTATTTTTTATCGTACTAACTTTCATTTTCTATTATAGTGCTCCTTCTTTTATTAAAGTTTCAGCAATTTGAATTGTATTTGTAGCTGCACCTTTTCTGATGTTGTCTGCCACAACCCATAAATTTAGAGCATTATCAGCTGAAAAGTCTTTTCTAATTCTTCCAACATAAACTTCATCAGTATCTTGTGCATTTATAGGCATTGGATAAACATTATTCTTACCATCGTTTTGCACAATAACTCCTTCTTTTTCTTCAAATGCACGAATTACATCTTCCAATTCAAAAGGTTTTTCCAATTCCACATTTACAGATACTGCATGTCCAAATCTAATTGGAACTCTTACACAAGTTGCAGTTACTTTTAAATCTGGCAAGTTTAATATTTTTCTAGTTTCATTAATCATTTTTTCTTCTTCTTTTGTATATCCATTATCTAAAAATACATCAATATGAGGCAATGCATTAAATGCAATTTGATGTGGATACCCTTTTGATGGTTCTCCTTTTAAATTAGCTTCTAAGTCGTTAAGTCCCTTTTGCCCAGAACCTGCAACAGCCTGATAAGTAGAATAAATTACTCTTTTCAATCCGTATTTTTCTTGCAATACCTTTAATACAGGCATTACTTGAATTGTAGAGCAATTTGGATTTGCAATAATTCCAGGATGATTTTTCAATGCTTCTGGATTAGCTTCAGGAACTACCAATGGAATATTTTTATCCATTCTCCAAGCACTGCTGTTATCTATAACAACTGCACCTTTAGCTTTAAATTTTGGAGCATATTCAAGTGATACCCCTCCTCCAGCTGAAAATAAAGCTACATCAATATCATTAGCTATAGTTTCATCCTTTAATTCCATAACAGTATATTCTGTACCATTAAATTCAATCTTTTTACCTGCTGAATTAGCTGAAGCATAAAGATACAATTTTTCCACTGGAAAATTTCTTTCCTTTAATACTTTTAAAAATGTTCTTCCAACAAGTCCTGTAGCTCCTATAATCGCCACTTTGTAATTTTTCATTATTTGTCCTCCTAAAATTTTTTTCAATTAAGGTTTTACCCTCTAATATTCAATTTCAAATGTTATGGGTATATTATACTCTAAAACTTTTAAAATTACAAGTTTCAATCGGGATTTTCTAAGCCATTCTAACTCTTACGCCATATTTAAAATATTTATTCCAGTAAGTATTCTCCAATGTTGAAATCACAACTCCTTTAGATGAAGATGCATTAATAAAAAGAGAATCCCCCAAATAAACTGCCGTATGGTTGTTTGTATCTTCCGGCTTAAAAAATACAATATCTCCTGGTTTTAAATTTTCCCTAGGAATATGAGCCCCTACTTTAATTTGCTGTACTGTCTGTCTTGGTAGCTCGTATCCATATACTTCCCGATAAACTCTACGTGTCAGTGCTGAACAGTCCATTCCGCTTGGTGAATCTCCTCCAAGTTCATATTTTGTACCTTTCCAATGACTATATGACTTTAATAGGTCATTTTGCAATTTTACAGTCTTTTTCTGGCTAACTGTGCCATGCTTTAATATTTCCTGCTGCTTTCTCTTTAGTTCAGATAATTTTTGCAGCACTAACTGGGAATTTGGCATTGAACGATCGACCAGACTATTTTCATCAAATAATTTTGTAATCTTAATATTATCTATATCTTCATTTAACTGATTCTTTTCAGATGCTCTTGAAACTTCAGATTCATCATTACTGCTGCTATGATGACTATGATTTTTCTCTATTCTATTGGCATGCGAATCCTTTATATCCTCCTGCCTATTATCTCTTTCTCTTGCTATTTCAACAACAATATCATCATCTTTATCATTCCCGTCACTATTAGATAAAAGATCATTGTTATTTTTCCCTGCTTTAGAGCTATTTTCGCTATTTGTCTGCAATCCTGTACATCCCACTGTCAGCAGCATGCAAGCCATTGTCAAAGTTGATTTTTTTGCCATTTTACTTTTTTCTCCCTTCATTTTAAAATATTAATTTTTAATTTAATTTTTTTATCATTTAACAAAGAATTTTTATTTCTTTGCCTACTCCTTTATTGAAAATAAAATACTTCTGAATCTCATTTCTTTTAATTTAATTTAATTTAAACATCCCTATTTTTATGATTTCTTATTTTTACAATTTCCCCTTTAAAAATAAATAATTTAATTCTAAAATTAGATTGTTCTCATTACAAATCTGAAGATAATATTAAATTTACAGGTCCATCATTTTCAGAGATAGTTCTCATATATTGCCCAAATTCCCCTGTTTCAAATCTAATATTCGTATCCTTCAATTTTTGTAAAAAAAGGTTATAGATCTCTTGAGCTTCGTTAGCTTTTGCAGAATCTGTGTAGCTTGGTCTTCTTCCTTTTTTGGTATTTCCATAAATTGTAAAATTGCTTACAATTAATAATTCTCCTTTTATATCTTTTACCGACAAATTTAATTTCCCATTTTCATCATCAAAAATTCTAAGATTAATTAATTTGTCAATACAAAAGTCAATATCCTTCTCACAATCTCCATTGGCAACTCCAACATAAGCAACTATTCCCTTTTGAATTTCTCCTTTAAATTCATTATTTACAAATATTTTTGCAAAATTCACTCTTTGAATTATTATTTTCATTTTTTCCCTTATTCTCTAATTTTAATAATATCTTTTTTCTACTTCAATAGTAGTATCAAATCCATGTCCTGGATAAACTTTAATATCTGGATTCAAAGCAAACAATTTTTTCAACGATTTTCCCATTTGGATCGGATCACTCGTTGGTAAATCCACTCTTCCATAAGTCCCAGCAAACAATGTATCTCCAGAAAATAATACTTTATTTTTTTTATCATAATAG
The DNA here is from genome assembly GCF_007990445.1 of Leptotrichia wadei. Classification (NCBI taxonomy): domain Bacteria; kingdom Fusobacteriati; phylum Fusobacteriota; class Fusobacteriia; order Fusobacteriales; family Leptotrichiaceae; genus Leptotrichia; species Leptotrichia wadei. Next base: position 735,119 of record NZ_AP019841.1, on the reverse strand, counting down.
CAAATATCCCCTCTGCTATGCCCTGGAGTTTCAATTATTTCAAAGTAAACTTCCACATCATCAGCATTTCCAGAAATTTTCCCATTTTCACCAATTTTATCATTTTCCTTTAAAGTTATAATTTGGACATCTTCCTTATTTAGTTCAAAATCCCCTTCTCTCCAAGCAAAAAGCGACAATTCAGGATTAAATAAAAATTCATACCCGCCTTCACTCACATAAACAGGTACTTTTTTATATTCTAACATAGATGGTATTCCCAAAATATGATCCCAATGCCCATGCGTCAAAAGAACTCCCAGTAAATTCAACTCATTTTTCTCAATATAATCAACAACTTCTGTCATTTTCTCTTGTCCAGGATCCATAACATAGCAGTTTTTCCCATAAGAAATAATGTAACAGTTACTTTGAACTGCATTGTCGTTCAAAAATCTTTTTAATTCCATTTTTCCTCCTTTTATTTATATAACTATTTATTATTTTTATTTTGATACATGCACATCCATTTGTGGATATGGTATTTCAATTCCTGCCTTATCAAATTCAGTTTTTATTTTTTCATTCAACTTCATCTTTAAATTCAAATAATTTTCTGAACGTGTGTAAACATAAACATAAAATATTATCGCAGACTCTGCCAGCTGACCAACTCCTATAATAGATGGCTTTGAAGCCAGAATCATTTTTTCATCATCATTGATAACTTTTGAAATACTTGATGTATCTTCTGTATTTTTATCATTTTCATAAATTTCCTCTTCAGATTTTTGGGTTGCCTCATCTTCAGCTTCCTTCATTTTTTTTCTAGAAAAAATTGTTGCAAATAAATTAATTTTACTTTTTTCACGTTTTTCTAAAATTGTATTTTGAAGTTTTATAAGCAAATTATTTTTAATCTGTGTTTCCTCGACTTCATTCATTGTTTCCTCTTTAACAATTCTCTCTAAAACACTTTTTACCTCCTGAATATTGCTATTATATGAAACTCCAACTTCCAAATCAAGTCTACGTTCTCCATTTTGCTTAATATTTCTTATTTCAGTATTAGTAACTATTCCATTTGGAATTATTACAACCTCATTTTGCGGATTTAACATTTTTGTATAAAATAATTCTATTTTCTTTACAGTCCCAATATAATTATTGTATTCTATCGTATCTCCAACACTGAACGGCTTAAACGTAAGAATTATAAGCCCTCCGCAAAAATTTCCCAAAGTTTCCTTAAAGGCGATCCCTAAAACGATCCCAGCCGCTCCTAAAAATGTCGTAATCGAAGTTGTATTAATCCCAAGGATTCCTACTGAAGAATAAATTAGGATAAAATAATATAAAATCGAATAAATTGAAAGCAAAAATGAAGCCACACTTTTATCGACATTTGATTTATCAAGTATAATTTTCAATATTTTTTCAATTCTATTCTTAAATATTTTCCCAATTTTTACGATTAAATAAATTATAAATAATTTAAAAAGATTAGTTTTTAAAAATCTAATTATAGTATCCAGCTCTAAAAATTTTTCCAATCCTTTCACTATTTATTTTCCTCCTCTCAATTAAAATTTTTTGTTTTTAAAATTTATGATTACTTATTTAAACAGAAAGTTATATAAATAACTATGCAAAAAAAGTGATAAGTATATTTCGCCTATCACTAATTTGCACCAATTTTATCTTTTTGAAAAATAACCTAAAAACTCAAATTTTCTTATGCTTTCAGGCAAATATTCAGAAGCTTCCACTTCTTTTCTCTCTCCATCTGGCATTGTTCTATAAATGGCAGTTTTTGATAATTTTTCAATTATTTCTTTTTCTGTCTTTGGTTCTGATAAAATATCTGCAACTATTACATCAACATCATTTAAGTCATTAATAATTTCATTTCTCGAATTTGCTATTCCTACTACTCCAGCACCTTCTCCAATAATCAAAGTTCTTATGTAATTTCTGAATTTTTCAGGAATATAAACTTTATTTTCTTCATAAGGAACTATCTCATTTTCAGAACAGTAAAATTTGATTTTACCATTAATCATGCTGTTCAAAATAAATTTTCTCAAATTAGAAAGCACTTCATTTTTCTTTTCCTCATTTTTATCTTTAGCAATATTTTTTTCCCAATATGTTATGGCATCCTTAACAACAAAACTTTTATTCGGTGTTTCTGCCAGATGAAGCATAATTTCCTTAACATTATCTTCATTCAACGTTTTCAGTTCTTCCTTCGTATATCTCAATGATAACAGGAATGAATCCAATACTTCATTAGGAAAGCTTTCGCTAAAATTAAGTTTTTTAGCTTGACTATTTTTACAAACTAGCGATCTTCTAAATTTAGTGTCAAGTATATAATCAAGACATTGTTCCTTTATTACATGATCTCCTTGTGACAACTGCTGCAACTTATCCACAGTATCCTTATTATAAGTGCTGATAATGGATAATCTCAAGGCAACATCTGATATATATTCTAAATTTCCCTTTTTTATTAAGTCTACAAATTCATTTAAATATAACGGATTATTAAGATCTTCACAATATTCGTGAGCCACATAATAATCTTGCATACCTACAACTTCTTCTATCTGCTTAATAAAATCTCCTTTTTTCTTAGAAATATCCTCGTATATTTTCATTTGTTCTGCAACAATTGAAATAAAAGCTTTTCCACGCTGATTTTTATCCCCTAATGAAATTTCTGGGAAATATTTATTTGCATAAATCATCATTTCACGTATTTTATCAGGTTCCTTCCATCCTGGATAAGTATTATATGAAATATAGGCAATTCCTTCCTCAGTCAAATTTTCATTGCAAATTTTAATAATTTTATCCTGCACTTCTTTTGGAACCCAAGAAAATACACCATGAACAATAATATAATCAAATTTTCCAAAATCTTCATTTATATCCAAAATATTTTTTTCAATTAATTTTATATTTTTTAAACCTATTTTTTTAATAACTTCATTTCCTTTTTTAACTTGTTCAGCCGTCAAATCAATTCCAACAAATTCAGCTTCAGGATTATAAAGTGCCTGTGTAATAATATTCCCTCCAAATGATGATCCTAATTCCAGCACTTTAGCCTTTCTTGAATCTTTCGGAGTCAGTCCATATAATCTTCCATGTGCCTCCAGTAATGCCGGTATAGTATAATTAAATGGATTTGACTTGTAAAGCAGTTCACTGTATGTATTTTTATTTTCCATAACCTTTTATAAAAATTTGGATTTATTTTTCCAAATTTTCTTATCTTCTCACTCCTTTCAATACTTTAATCTTATGCTATTTAATTTTTTCAATTTCTATATATTTAATATTCATATTATGTTTACTCAAAAACATTTGTTCAAATTCAGTTTTAATATTTTCACTTGCCTTTTCTGAATTATGCAAATCATTTGTATGGTAAATAATTTCATAATTATCAAGTTTCTTTACCAATTCCAAAACATCTTCATAATATTGATCATGATCAGTTTTAAAAAATAATTTCCCATTTGTTCTTAAAATAATATCTAATTTAGAAAACAGAGCATTGCTTATAACTCTTTTTTTCTCCTCACCTTCCCAAGGATCAGGAAAATTAATATACACTCCTGAAATTTCATCTTTTCCCAAAAAATCCAGTATTGTTTCCGCTCTTTTTCTTACAAATAAAATATTATCTAAGTTTCTTTTTTTAGATTTTTTTGCTCCCAAGACAAGTCTTTTAAATCGTAATTCCAATGCGATATAATTTCTATCTTTAAATTTCTCTGCATTTTGAACCGTAAAATTTCCGCTTCCACAACCTATTTCCAAATAAATGTCATTTTTATTTCCAAAAAATTCATTCCATTTTCCACGATATTCATCAACACTTTCATTATTATACATCAAATGCTCAGGAAATTCAAGCATTTCATACATATATTTATTATAATTTTTTTTAGGCTTTTCAAAGAAATATTTCCAAATTTCTTTTTCATTTATAATTCTGCTTTTTTCCGCATTTGCTACTTTAAATTCATCATTAACTTTCTTTATTTTAGCCCTTCTTTCCTGCTCGGCTTCAGTAATTTCAATTTTCTGCCCATTTTTCCCAATAATTTCAATCTTATCCTTATTTTTATTTTCCATTTTTTATTTGTTTTCCTTTTCTTTTTTTTAATTATTTTCAAAAATTTTAATATAAAATTTCATCCAGTATTTTATTTATTTCATTATTTTTCTCAAAAAACTCCCTCGTATCAACATTTTCAAATTTTTTCAAATACTCGACAATCTCATCTTCATTTTCCACAATTTCAATAAATCCAAGTTCTTTAGCATCCTTCACAATTTCTTCAATATTTTGAAAATACTTCCCAATAATTGGCTTTTTCCCATAATAAAGCGGCTCTAAAATCGAATGTCCGCCAATATCTACAAGTGTTCCGCCAACAAATGCAAAATCCGACATCTGATAAAAATCAGTCAAAATTCCCATTTTATCAACTATAACTATTTTTTTATATTTCCCAGTTTCACTATTTTTTTTATTCTTTTCAATTTTGGTAAACAAAGAATAATCATTTCTCGAAAATTTTTCCAAAATCATCTTTTCAATTTCATAAACCCGTTTCAAATGCCGTGGCACAATAATCAGCTGATATTCATTATTTATATTTATTTTTTCAAAAACATCCAGCCAAATTTTTTCCTCATCTGGACGTGTACTTCCACATACAATTGCTTTTTTATTTCTATCTACAACTGTATCATAGTATTCTTTTTTTTGATCTTCTGAAATTTTATTATATTTAATTGAATATTTCAAATTTTTATAAACCTTAATTTTATCCCTTTTAATTCCAAGTTTTTCATATCTTTCCCTGTCAGAAACACTCTGCACCATTATTTTTTTTGCACGATTTACAGTTTTTTTGACGATCCAGCCAAATTTTAGATATGACTTTAATTTTTTTTCAGTAAGTCTCCCATTGACAATAAATAATTCTCCATTTTTAGCGGCAAAATAATATAAATTCGGCCAAATTTCGGTTTCTATAATCAATGTTTTTTTTATTTTATATTTTTTATAAATTTTACGAATTGCAAGAAAATCATCAAGTGGAAAATAAAATATTTTTACATTCCTATTTTCAGAATATTCTTTACTAACTGCCTCAAATCCAGTATTTGTCATAACAGAAAGAATAACCTTCTCTTTTTTTCCAGTCTTTTTTCCCTCTAATATTTCTGAAATAAGTTCCTTTGTCAAATTAAATTCTCCAACTGATGAAAAGTGAATAAAAATTGCCTCCTCACCACTATTTAAAAAATCATCATTCTCTATTTTCTGAAATAATCGTGATTTAAAAAATTTTAGTAATTTGCCATTAAATATTGCTAAAATCATTATTACAAAATACAGTAAATTTCTTAATAAATTATATAAAATCATATTCCACCTATCTTTTAACTTTCTTCTACTTATCTTTAAGCAAAAAGACTATCTCCCAATGATTTTCCATTTAGAAATAGCCTTTTATCAGTTTACCCGAAACTCTCACGACTGCAGTCATAAGTATTCTTGTGCTAATTTAAAGATTATTTTCCTTCAGCTACGTTATCAGCTAATTTTTTACCAACTTTAAATTTAACAACTTTTTTTGCAGGTATTTGAATTTCTTCTTTAGTTTGTGGATTAATTCCAGTTCTTGCCGCTCTTTCTTTCACTTCAAATGTTCCCCATCCAACAAATTGAACTGAATCTCCATTTAATAATACTTCTTCCACAGTATCTAAAAATTGGTTTACCAATTCTTCTGCTCTTTTTTTAGTTTCTCCTGTAGCTTTTGCATAAGCATCTACAAATTCTTTTTTTGACATATTAATCAAACCTCCGCTTTATTTTTTAATTATTAAATTACTAGATTATTATACACTATTTTCAGTATTTGTCTAGTATTTTTTCAAATTTTTTTGATTTTTTCCCTTTTTTATTATATTCTCTATATTTTATAATTCAAAAAAAATAAAATCTAAAATAATTATTAGTATTTTTAAAAAAATTTATAAGTCTAAACTAATTTAAAATTCTGTCAAAAAAAGTAAAAGATCTCTAAACTTCTAATAAAAAATCTTAATTCCTTAATAAAAATTTCGTAATAAATTTTCTAAAATAATATTATACTAAACCCCATTTAAAAATAGAAGTTATATTTTATACTATTTACTAACAGTAGAATTTATAGCCATCCCATTGTTTAAATGTAAATAACGTTAAATATTTGAATTTACCATTCTCAAAATCTCATTTTTCACTTCTTCAATACTTTTAGAAGTAGTATCAACTTCAACTGCATCCTTTGCCTTTTTTAATGGACTTTCCTTCCGTGTCGAGTCAATCTTGTCTCTTTTCAAAATATTCTCATAAATTTCTTCAATCTCAACATTTTCACCTTTTTCAATAAGTTCCCTATAACGTCTTTTAGCCCTTTCCTTAGCATCAGCAACCAAAAAAATTTTCAAATCCGCATTTGGAAAAACAACCGTTCCAATATCACGTCCATCCAAAATGACATTTTTAGATTCTGAAAATTTTCTCTGCAAATCTACCATTTTTTCCCGAACCTCACGAATTGCCGCAACATCTGATACATTCTCTGAAACAACAGGCTTTCTAATCTCTTCACTTACATCAACATCATCAAGATAAAATCCATTCTCTCTAATATCAATATTAAGATTATCAAGCAGTTTTTTTATTTTCTCCAATTCATTCAATCCATCATTCCCCAATATTCCCTCATTTAAAGCCTTTAACGTAACAAGCCTGTACATAGCTCCAGTATCAAGATAAACAAGCCCCATATCCTTTGCAACCAGCTTTGCAATAGTGCTTTTACCGCTTCCTGCTGGACCATCAATAGCGATTATCATAATTTTCCTACTTTCTTATTTCACATACTATTTATTTGCTAAATATATTCAATTTTTTTTATTTTATCAAGGAATCAAAATTCCTTATTTATAATATTGCAACTTAAATCCATATAACTAAACAAATTTATTCTGTTCTCTATATAATGAAAATTTTTTTACCAAACTTAAATATCAAAATTATTTTATTAATCTAAATAGCACTTAGTTATTCTTTAAAAACAGTTAATTTTCATATTTAAAAACAAGTGACACCCAATTATTTTTCTCTTTCCTGTCAATCTGCTTCAAATTATAATTTTTAGCCTTCTTTAAAAATGCCTCTTCCTTTTCATTCAAAATTCCAGAAAAAATAACTGTTGCATCCTTTTCCAAAATCTTTTCTATATCTTCAAGCAGTTTTTCCAAAACATCCACCAGAATATTCGAGACAACCAAATCATATTTTTCATTTACATCATCCACAAGATTTCCAATTATTACTTGAAAATTCTCGTTTATTCCATTTTTAGAAAAATTTTCCAGCACAACATCATTTACTTTCTCATCAATGTCAATTCCAACAACCTTTTCTACACCTAATTTCTTCCCAATCAGCATCAAAATCCCGGAACCACATCCAATATCAAGCAGTTTTTTCTTATTTTGGGCATATTTTTCCAAAAATTCCACACAAAGCGAAGTTGTTTCATGTGTTCCAGTCCCAAAGGCAAGTCCAGGGTCAATTTCAACTACAATTTCGTTATCAGATGGCTCATATTCATCCCAGCTAGGCTTTATCACAATATTGTCAGTTATATTTACAGTATGGAAATACTTTTTCCATTCATCTTGCCAGTCTTCATCGTTACATTTGGCTGTAAAAATTTCATACATAAATTCATTTTCATTTTCCGTAAATTCTTTTAAATTATTAAAAATAATATTTAACTTTGTATTTGCAAATCTATTATCCACAACATATCCAATAATGCTCCAAACATCATTTTTACTAGAAAAATTTGCATTATAGTCAAGTTCATTTTCTGAAAAGTAATCAATTACTTCAACTTGATTAATTCCAATTTCATTAAACATATTTACTAATTTTGCTTTAGTTTCTTCTAAATTATCTGAAAAATAATCTACTCTTACTTTTATCCACTTCATTCTTAAATTTTCCCCTATTTTTTATATTTCATCATATCCCATGTTTACACGTTTTATAGAAACTGCTTTTCCTGTCTTTTCATTTACTTCCAGTTCAATTCCATTAATTCTTAAATTTTCTTCGCATACAGAATATCTTGTCGGCATTCCATCTTTAAATCTTTGAATACTTTCCCTCCTATTCATTCCCAAAATACCGTCATGTCCTCCAGTCATTCCAATATCTGAAATATAAGCTGTTCCTCCAGGCAATATTCTTTCATCAGCCGTTTGAGTATGCGTATGAGTTCCATAAACTGCCGATACTCTTCCAGTTAAATTCCATCCCATAGCCTGCTTTTCTGAAGTAGCTTCTCCGTGAAAATCAAGTATAATAATATCTGTTTCTTCCTTTATTTTAGGCAAAACCTCCTCAACTGCCAAAAACGGACAAGCAATTGGCGGCATGAACACTTTGCATTGTGCATTTATAACTGCCACTTTTACCCCATTTTTCTCTACAATTGTGTATCCGTTTCCAGGTGCTTCCTTTGTAAAATTAATAGGTCTAATCAAATTTTTCTGCTCATTAATATAAGAATAAATTTCTCTCTTATCCCAGCTATGATTTCCCAAAGTTATGACATTTACGCCTCTTTCAAACATTTCCTTCGCAATTTTCACATTTATTCCAAATCCGCCAGCAGAATTTTCTCCATTTACAATAATAAAATCATAATTTTGCCGTCTTTTTTCCAAATATTTAAACAGCGTATTTCTGCCAGGTCTTCCAACAACATCCCCAATTATTAAAAATTTCATCTAAAATCATTCCTTTACATCTTCATTTTTTTGATTCCTTGCCAAATAACAAATTTACATAGCTATCAAGCAGTTTCAATATTTACACTAATCTAAACCAAAAAAGATTTTTAAGATTAGTTTAAAAATAATTTTACTTTATAATATTTATTATACTACATATCCTTATTTTTTTATAGTTTTTCTTAATTTATTTTTCCATAAATTTTGCTCTCTATTAATTTAAACAACTTAATTTACGGCAATAAGCAATCTTATGAAAATAAATAAAAAATATTTGTTAAATAGTTATAACAAAAAAGAGCCTCCAAAATAAAATTATCTCTTTTTAGTTTACATAAAATTTAAACACACTCTAAAAAGATATTTTTAATGGATTAGCTCTATTTTTAATCTATATTTATTATTTCTTTATTGTTATTTTGCATATTCCACAGCTCTGGTTTCCCTAATAACTGTAACTTTTATTTGCCCTGGATACTGCATTTTTTCTTCAATTTCTTTAGCTACATCTCTAGCTAATATTGTAGCCTTGTCATCATCAATATTATCTGGATGAACAATTAACCTTAGTTCTCTTCCCGCTTGAATTGCATACGAACTTTCAATTCCTTCATGGCTGTTGGCAATTTCTTCCAGTTGTTCCAAACGTTTTAAGTAATTTGATAATGTTTCACGTCTTGCTCCTGGTCTTGAAGCCGAAATCGAATCTGCAGCCTGCACTATTACTGCTTCAATACTTAACTGCTCAACTTCATTATGATGTGCTTCCACCGCATTTATCACAATTTCATTTTCTTTAGAAAATTTTCTCAAAAACTCTCCACCATTTAAAGCATGTGAACCTTCCTGTTCATGTGAAAAAGCCTTCCCTATATCGTGCAGTAATGCCGCTCTTTTGGCTATATCCACATTTGCTCCAATTTCTGCCGCTAATGTCGCTGCTATATGTGCAACTTCAATTGAATGCTGCAAAATATTTTGCCCAAAAGATGTTCTGAATTTTAAACGTCCAAATACTTTTAGGACTTCACGTGGCAATGTTGGAATTCCAACTTCAAGAATTGCCTGTTCTGCTGCGTCCATTATGCTTTCATCCACTTCATGCTGTGCCTTTGCCACAACTTCTTCTATTTTTGTCGGATGAATACGTCCATCTGAAATTAATTTTTCAAGTGCAATTTTAGCCACTTCTCTTCTCACGCCGTCAAACGAAGATAATACAACCGCTTCAGGAGTATCGTCAATTATCAGGTCAACTCCAGTCGCCGCTTCAATAGCTCTTATATTTCTTCCTTCACGTCCAATAATTCTACCTTTCATTTCTTCACTTGGCAGCTGAATAACTGAAATTGTTGAATCTACAACATAATCAGCAGAAGCTTTTCCAATTGCAGTAGAAATAATTCTCTTGGCAATTCTGTCCTTCTCCCTGTCTAAATTATACTCATAATCCCTAATTAACACAGCCTTATCGTGATCCAGCTCATTTTCCAGTCTAGTCAAAATGATTTTTCTGGCATCCTCCTGTGTCAATTCTGAAATTCTTTCCAGTTCCTTTTCCTCACTTGCAATCATTTCTTCCAGTTCTTTTTCTCTTCGGAATAATTTTTCACGATGTTTATCGCTTTTAGCTTCCTTTTCTTCCAAACGTTCCATTTTTGTTTCCAACGTTTCCTCTTTTTTGGCAATTCTTTCTTCCTTAATGGCAAGCTCTGATTTCATTTTTTTTATTTCATCGTCTGCTATTTTTTTCTCATTTAACAATTCTTCTTTGACTTTTAATGTTTCTTCTTTCCTAAACGATTCAATTTCTCTTTCAACTTCTTTTTTTGATGTCTCAAGTCTTCTTTTAGCATCAACGATTTTTAGTTCCAGTTCATTCAAATCTCCATATTTCTTTTTAAAAATTGAACTTCCAAAAAAATAAGCTATAAAAAAAGTTAAAAAAGAAAAAATAACAATCAACAAAATTGCTATTGATATGCTCATTTTTCTCCCTTCCTATTTTTTTTCAGCTACATTTGAAATCTTCCACACATTGTCATCTGTCTTTTTCCAAGTTAATTTGTAATAATTGCTCGCTGTGGCAAAATTAATTACCATCACACTATTTGCCTTATTTTTTGATACGACATTCACATCGGAAAAAACAAATGTCAATCCTGAAAGATCGTATTCTTGTATTTTTTTTACAATAATATTATTTTTAAATGTAGGTAAAAAAACTTCTTTTAATTTATCATATTCATTTAAGCTGGCAGCATTTTTTAAACCTTCAGTAACTTTTCCTATCTCTGCACTGATTTCACTTGCCTCAACTTGAGATATGCTATTTACTGCAGGACTTAAAGTTGTACAGCTTGTTAGAATTAACAAAATAAATAGACATAAATATTTTTTCATATTTTCCTCCAAAAACTTCGTCATTTAATTTTATCATAATTTTTTCACATATTCAAGTTAGAAAGATAAATTTTTACTTTTTTCCTCGACTTATTTTCTTCTTATCTATTTCTTTCTTAATTTATTTTTTTTCTTATTTCTCCATCTATTATGCTGCCACATATACTGCTCAGGGTACTCCCTTATAATTTCTTCAAATTCATTATAAATTTTCTGCATATTAAACTGCATTGTTTCCTTCAATTTCTTTTGCTTTTCAATTTGAATAAGTTTTTTATTTACAACCCGCACAACATCGCCATCAAATATCGCATAAGCCAAAACTATCGGTATTTTATGCTTCATCGAAAGCAGTACAGGCCCTGCAACCCCTGTCGTTTCACGTCCAAAAAACGTTACATTCACATCTTTCCCATAATGATCCGAAGCAAGTGCAATAATAGATTTTTCGTTTATCGCCGCACTAAGCGCCTCATTATTATGCAAAGGCAATGAATTCAATCCCCCTTCTTCACGCCATTTTGTCATCAGATCATTAATTTTTTTATTTTTCTGATTTCTAAAAACTGCATAAAATTTTCTAATATCACGCATTTTACTCCCCGCTTCAAATCCTCCCAAATGAAGCGACACAATTAAAACCGCCTTTTCATTATTTTCACAAGCCTTCTTCATTAATTCTTCATTTTCTACAACAGTATTCCCATCTTTCGTAATTTCCTCCAGAAAAATCGAAGTCATTATCATTTTTCCCATTGTCTTATATGATTCTTTTGCAATTTTCACAACTTCCTTTTCATCTTTTTCAGGAAAAGCATTTTTTATATTATTTATCGTAAGTAACCGTCTTTTTTTTATAAGATGGTATGCAAGAATTCCAAAACCTTCAAAAATTTTATATCTAATTTTAAGAGAAAAAAATGACAGTACCTTTTTTAGAAAAATCACAAAAATTCCAGCTATTTTTTCGCTTACTTTATATTTCATCTATTTATCTTAACTCCTTTAAAATTTTTAAAAAAAGAGCATACATAAATACGCTCTTTCATCTTAATTACTATTTTCTGATTCCTAATTTTTCGATTAATGATCTATAATCATCAACGTTTCTATTTTTAATATAGTTTAATAATCTTCTTCTTTTACCAACCATTTTCAATAATCCTACTCTTGAGTGAACATCTTTAGGATGTGTTTTCAAGTGAGCAGTCAAATGACTGATTCTGTCTGTAAGAAGTGCAACTTGAACTTCTGCAGATCCTGTATCTTGAGCATTTTTTCCGAATGCTTCAATAATTTCTTTTTTTGGTTTTAATGCCATTTTATTTCCTCCTAATATTTATTATTTAAACCAAGAATATAGCGGCAAACTTATATTCATAGTATAAATTCAAGTGTAATTCTATCATATATTTTTAGATTTGTAAAGATTTTTATTTTAAATTATTTTTGCAAAATCTCTGTCACCAAAACTTCCTATTTTAAACAAAATAAACTAAAATAAAATTATTTCCCGAAAGAAGCTGTCAATGAATCAAAATCAACTGGCAATTCAAGTTTTTCCTCAACTTTTCCGTTATTTATCTTTAAGTTAAATGGAAATCCATCAACTGCAAATCCACGAGTAACTGTACCATTTTCATCATAATAAGCAGGGAAAGTGTATTCGTTATCCTTTACATAAGTTTGTGTTTTTCCAAGATTAGTATTATTATTTGTAAATACTACAATCACATTTACCTTGTCTTTATTTGCATTATAAAATTTTTGAACTTCAGGAAGTTCTTCCCTGCAGTGCGGACACCATTCAGCCGCTACAATAAACAAAGTCTTTTTCCCATTTTTCATAATTTTACCAAGATCAGCACTTTTTCCGTTAAGATCCTTCAATTCAAAGTTAGGAACTTTTCCTTTTCCATCCACATCAACACTAAATTCCTTAGTTCCACACGATACTACAAATAATAAGAGCATCGACATCATTAAAATTATCTTTTTCATTTTAAAGTTTTCTCCTTTTCATAAATTTTATTATTATAATAATTTAGTAATTATACATCATATCTATTAGAATTTTCCATGAAAATATTTATTTTTGTACATAAAAATTTTAGTATTGCTGACAAACATTATTGTTCAGTTATATAAGCGCTAAAGACATCTCCAATATCGTATCCATTTTCTTTAGCAACTTTGAAATAAAATTTTGCCTTATCTTTATTTTTTTTGGTATAATAATAAACTCCTAAATTGTAAAATGCAGTTGTATTCAGCTTTGCAGCCGCTTCCAGATTCAAAATTCTAACCATTTTATCATTTTCAGGATAATACAGGCTCAAATCTACCATCGAATAGTCATCTCCGCTATTTGCAAGTCTTTCAAGTATTTTTTTAGCTTCCTTGTTTCGTTTTGCTGGCTCATTGTCATTGCTGTCTGCAGGATTTTTTTCTTTTTCCTCATCTTCAAGAATATAGGCAAGTTTGTATCCAGCTGAAACCGAACCTAGCATATATGCCCTGTTATAAATATTTTTAGCCTTTTTCATTTCTTTCTGAGTTTCATACAGACGTCCAAGATAATTCATTGCATCAATATCATCTTTATCTGCAGCCTTTTGATAAAACTCTTCAGCTTTTGAATAATCCTTCAAGTTTTCATAGATAAATCCTTTATATCCCAAAATAAGAACTTCATCAGAATTTGTATCATCTAATATTTTCAATGCCAAATTATAGTTCTTTTGATCCTTTACAAGCCGTGAAGCCAGCTCAAATGCCGCCAAATAATATTTATTCTGTGCAAATATCTGATTATAAATTTGCACCGCTTCTTCTTCCTTGTCATCATTTTCCAGTAATTTTGCTTTTGCATAAAGTGCAGGAGAATAATTTTCAGACAGAAAATCCTTTAAAATATCGTAAGCCTTTTCTGGATTTGAAACTTTTTCCAAAACCAAAGTTCCAAGCTCTTTTTTTTCCTCCATTGTAATTGTTCCATCATTTAATTTCTGATTAAGCTCTTCTATCCGTTTATAAAATTTCATTAATTTCTTATTATATTCGTAAGAATAAAGCGAATAAATTTCTCCGGCATCTCTGCCCTTCTTCAAGTATTCCTGTGCCTTTGTAAACTGCAGCTTGTTTTCATATATATTTCCAATCACGTAATATGCCTTTACATTCCCCTGCTTTGCTGAACTTTCCAAAAGATCTAGAATTTGAAGTTCATCTCCATTAGTTTGCTGTAACAAAAGAGCCTGATAGTATTCGGCAAGTCCTTTACTTTTTTTCATATATTTATTAAAAAACATGCTTCCATTTTCAGCAAGATAGGTATAGGCAAGTCCATAAACATCTTCATTCCCGGCCTTTGCCGATTCATTGATATTTTTCATTATATATTCATAGTCTTTCTTTTCCAAAATGCCAATAAGCCCTCTTTCAAGCGCATCATAACCAGCATTATTCTTTGAGCAAGATACTAAAAATAATAACACAAATAATATATATATACATTTTTTCATATTTTTATCACATTTCCTATTCGTTAAAAAATTACCCCCGCTTTTTTTCTCTTTTACTCAACACATATATTCGATAACCTGAGTTTTTTTATCTATATAAGGAATCAAGACCCTTTGCTTCAGAATATTCATTTTATTAAATTCTAGTTTATACAGTTATCGAAACAGTTTAATAAAAAGGTAACAAATTACCCTATTAAATATAAATTCATAATAAACTCTGCCTAAAATAAATCATAATTTAAAATTATTTATTTTACAGTTGTTCCAACCTTTACTTCATCATTTATAATTATTAGTTTAGTTTTTTTCTTTTCTGTCGTTGTTAAAAGCATTCCTTGTGAAAGTTCCCCTTTTAATTCAACTGGTTTTAAATTTAGCACAGCCTGCACTTTTTTACCAGTTAATTCCTGCTCATTTGGATACCATTTTGCAATTCCTGAAATAATCTGCCTTTTTTCTTTTCCTGTATTTACAATGAATTTTAACAATTTATCAGCATTTTCAACTTTTTGCACTTTTTCAATCTGAACAACTTTTATTTCAATTTTATTAAAGTCATCTATCGTAATTGGATTTTCAATTTTTAAATTCTCATTGTATTCTTTTTCAGGCTCCTCTTCCAGTTCAATTCTAGGAAATAACGGAACTGCTGCGCCTAATTTATTCCCAACAGGATAGCTTTTCCATTCTCTCACATCATCCAGAAGCAATTTAGTAACATCCTTGTCCAGTCCTAGCTGATCTATCATTTTTTGTCCAGTTTCAGGCATAAATGGCGAAATTACTACAGCAATCTTATAAAGTGAATCCACTAAATTATACATAACTGTCGACAATCTGTCCTTTTGATTTTCATCTTTTGAAAGTTTCCAAGGTTCACATTCATCAATATATTTGTTCATTCTTGAAATAAATTTCCAAATATCCTTTAATCCTTCAGAAAATTGATAATTATTTATATGCTTATCCAAGTCCGCCAATGTATTTTCCCAAAATTCCTTAATTTCAGCATCAAAACTTTCTTCAGTTTCATTTAATACAACTTCCGAATTAAAATATTTCTTTTGCATTCCAATTGTTCTATTAAGCAAATTTCCCAAATCATTTGCAAGGTCTGCATTTATTCTCTGAATCATCGCCTTTTTAGAATAATCTGCATCCTGTCCAAAAGTCGCCTCCCTCATCAAATAATATCTAAAGGCGTCAAGTCCATATTTTTCCACTTCTTCTTCAGGATTAACGACATTTCCAAGCGACTTAGACATCTTTTCACCTTCAACAGTCCACCATCCATGCGCTGCAACCGTATCAGGCAATTTTATTCCAGCTGACATAAGCATAGCAGGCCAAATAATAGCGTGAAATCTCAAAATATCCTTTCCAACAACGTGATTTACCGTACCATTTGTCCAGACATTTGCAAATTCTTCAGGATCTTTAGCAAATCCCGCTCCAGTCAAATAATTTGTCAAGGCATCAAACCAGACATAAATTACGTGTCCTTCTTCCAGCTCCAAAGGTATTCCCCAATCAAAAGTCGTTCTTGAAATTGATAAATCCTGCAATCCTTGTTTTATAAATGCAACCACTTCATTTTTTTTACCTTCCGGCTTGATAAATTCAGGATTTTCCTCAATATATTTTAATAATGCATCTTCATATTTTGACAATCTGAAAAAGTATGAAATTTCCTTTACGTCAATAACTTCTTTTCCCATATATTTCCCATCAACTAACTGATTTTCAGGAACAAATGTTTCTTCTGAAACACAATATTTACCCCAGTATTCACCTTTATAAATATCGCCATTTTCATTAACTCTTTTCACAATTTCCCTAACGCTGTTAATATGTCTTTCTTGAGTGGTTCTCATAAAATCAGTGTTTGAAATATTTAATTTTTCCCATAAAGTTGTAAAATTTAATGACATTTTGTTAACCCATTGTTGAGGTGTATATCCGTTTTTTTCTGCTGCTTCTTGAATTTTTTGCCCGTGCTCATCCACTCCAGTCAAAAACTTAACGTCATATCCTGTTAATCTTTTATATCTCGCTACCATATCACAAATTATTGTTGTGTAAGCTGTTCCCACGTGCGGTGCCGCATTAGGATAATAAATTGGTGTTGTTATATAAAATGATTTTGACATATTTTAATTCCTCCTTATAATTTATATAAATATTTATATTTCTTTATCTTCCAAAACTTTCTTCGTTAAATTCAATCTTTTTATTTTCGTTATATTTTTTGTTATAAATCTCAAATGCCTTGTATCCAGCTTCATGTATTCTCTTTTTTACCAATTCTATTGATT
The DNA here is from genome assembly GCF_007990445.1 of Leptotrichia wadei. Classification (NCBI taxonomy): domain Bacteria; kingdom Fusobacteriati; phylum Fusobacteriota; class Fusobacteriia; order Fusobacteriales; family Leptotrichiaceae; genus Leptotrichia; species Leptotrichia wadei. The sequence continues at coordinate 718,003 of NZ_AP019841.1, read as the reverse complement.
CCTCCATAGAACTTTCCCGAGTCAAGTAAAACGGCTCTGCAACATAATGAACACACCTTGAAAATGGCATTGGTATTTCAAGTTTATCCCACATATTCTTAAAAATCCACTTCTTACTGCAATAGGAACTGACTGGCACAATTGGCATTCCTGTCTTTTTCGCTATAAAGATTGCACCAGACTTCGGCTCAAAAACAGGTCCTCCCGGGCCATCTATTGCAATACCAAGAGTATATTTATTTTTAGCATATTTCATAGCTTCTTTTAAACTTTTTATATTATCTTTGTTTGAAGATCCTCGAATTAGCTTATTTCCTTCCCTTTTAAGCAATTCTGCCAATATCTCCCCATCCTTTGAGGCGCTTACGATGGAAGCTTTTTTTTTAATAATTCGTGTAGCATTACAAACTGTAAAAATTTTTCTATGCCAAAAAACAATGATATTTGGATCATTCATTTCCACTCCATCTGCGAAAAAATATTCTTTTCTTGTCATAAAACTAAGCATTCTGTATACAAAATGAAGGAATGCTCCTAAAAATTTGTATTTATTCATTTTTTCTCCTATTTATTTCATCATTTTTTAGATTTACATCTGAAAATATTTTACTACTTCTAATATTTTATTTTTTATGATTTCATTCGTTTCATTTTTTCTATAATCTTCATCAAGTCTTGTACAAAGCATAGTTGCATATCCAAATAAAAAATACCATAATTTATCTACGACATCTCTAGCTTCTTCCATTTCCAATGAAGGAAAACTTTCATGCAAGTTTTCTTTTGTCAAAAGTTCATTAAGCGTCATTTCATAAAGTTTTTCAAATCTTTCAGTAGTATCAAGGAAAATTGTTCTAAACAATTCTTTTTCCTCTCTAGCGAAAATTACAAATCCAATAGCTCCACTTAAAATTTTTCTTTCTGAATAATTCCCATAAAGATATTTTTTTAATTTTTCCTTGCATACATTTATAATTTCTTCCTTTAATTCATCTATCGTCCTAAAATTAAAATAAATCGGCGCCGTGGAACATTTTAAATAATTTGCAATTTTTCTGACACTCACATTTTGAAAGCCTTCTTTTTTCATCAATTCGTATCCAGCCTCAACCACTATTTCCTTTGTAAATTTAAGCCTAGGCATTGTCTTCTCCTCTTTAGATATTTATTTTATTTTTTCATAAATGCAAAATTTCCAGCCATCATAATTTTCTTCTGTCAAAGTCACCCATTTTCCCCAATCTATTTCTGGAAAATAAGCATCCGCCTCACTATCGGAAAAATCAATATGGCTCATATAAATTCTTTTTATAATCCCAAGTTCAAGCGACTTTTTATAAATCTCGCCTCCCCCAATAATAAAAACTTCCTCTGGCAAATCTTTATATTTTTCAGCAACCTTCTGAAAATCATCAAAAAATTCCAGCTTTGTAGTTTCGTTTTCATATTTTTTTCTGTCTTTATTTATTTTTTTTTCTGTTTCTAAAAAATTTCTCGATAAAACAATATTCACACGATTAGGCAAAGGCCTACCTATGCTCTCATAGGTATTTCTCCCCATAATAACCGTTTTCCCAGTAGTTATCCTTTTAAAATTCTTCAAATCTTCAGGAATATGCCACAAAAGCTGATTATTTTTCCCAATTTCATTATTTTTCCCAACAGCAACTATTAAACTGAACATCATAGCTCCTTTTTTTATTTTTATTTTCTTAAATTATTAAACCGCAACTTCAAATTTAATAGCCGGATAGCTTTCATAATCTTCCAGCATAATATCTTCAAATGTCAATTCATTAAATGGCTTATCCGCAATCTTGATTTTGGCAAGTTTTAGCGGTTTTCTTGTCAGCTGCTCCTTCAATCCTTCGATATGATTTTCATAAATATGAGCATCTATTATTGTATGAGCAAATTCTCCAGCTTCATAGCCGCACTCTTTTGCAATCATCATTGTAAGTAACGAATAGCAAGCCAGATTAAATGGTATCCCAAGTGCAATATCTCCACTTCTCTGAGTCAAATGGCAATTCAATTTATTTCCTAAAACATTGAATGCAAAAGTATAATGACACGGCGGTAATTTACTAATTGTCGCATTTCCTGGATTCCAGGCCAAAACTATCATTCTTCTCCCATTTTTATGATTAGGATTTGTTTTTAACTCCTTCAAAGTATCAATAATATACTGAATTTGATCGAATACTAACTGTCCATTTTCTTCTCTTGTTGTCCAGGGATTATTTTCATCTGCAAAAACTTCCCCATCCAAAGCAATTTCTGGAACAGGATATCTTCTCCAGAATCTTCCATAAGCCGTTTCCAGCCTTCCTTCCTCATCCGCCCAGGCATCCCATATCTTTGTCTTTTTACGTAAATTCTTAATATGCTCTTCCCCAGACAAATACCAGAACAGTTCATGCAGCATCGAATTAAAATACATTTTTTTAGTTGTCAGAAGTGGATATCCTTCACTCAAGTCAACCTTATACGAATAGGCAAAAGTTGAAATCGTATCAACTCCTGTTCTATTTTCCTTTTTTACTCCATTGTCAAGCACATGCTTGACCATATCCAAATATTGTTTCATTTTCCCTCCACTTTTCCCAAAAACTTTTAATTTTTAAATATAAATACTCCTGCTACGCTATTTAACTTTACTAATATTCAAAATTATTTTGTCTTAAAGCCTCAAACAGCACAATTGCCACCGCATTTGACAAATTCAGTGATCTCCCAAGCGGCAGCATTGGAATCGTAATATTATTTTCCTTATATTTATTCAATATTTCTTCAGGAATTCCACGAGATTCAGGCCCAAACATTATATAGTCATCATGATTAAATTTTACATCTGTATATCTTTGATCCGTTTTTGTCGTTGCAAAATAAATTTTTGCATTTTCGTTATTTTCAATATTTTCCTTCCAAAAGTGTTCCAAGTTTTCCCATACAAAAAGCTGTACGTTTTTCCAGTAATCTAGCCCTGCACGTCTTATTTTCTTGTCATCCAGTTCAAAACCTAGAGGTTTTATTAAATGCAGCCTTGTATTTGTTAAAACACAGGTTCTTCCGATATTTCCTGTGTTTACATGTATTTCTGGATTTAATAGAACTATGTTCATTTTTATCTACCATTCTTTCTATCTAAATTTTTAATATATAATCTTATTTTATTAATTTTTTGTAATCTTCCAGTTTTATTCGATTGGAAGTAATTTTACTCAATTTTTTTGTAATATTATCTCCCCTGTCAAACCCGCCAAATCCTATTTTAGAATTTATGTGAGTAATTGCGATGGCAAGGGCATCTGCAGCATCATCAGGCTTTGGAATCTCATCTAACTTTAATATTAACTTTACCATTTCCTGAATTTGCTTTTTATCAGCTCTTCCATAACTTGCAATTCCCATTTTTACTTGAAGCGGAGTGTAACTGTATAAATTCAGCTTATTTTTTTGCCCTGCTAAAGTTATTACTCCACGAGCCTGTCCTACTTTTATTACTGTTTTTTGATTCTTAAAGAAAAATAAGTCTTCAATAGCCATATCTGCTGGCTTCCATAGCTTTATAATGTTTTCCAGCCCATCATAAATTTTTTCCAGCCTGATTGGCATATCTTCATCCTTATCTGTAAAAATACAGCCATAGTCAAGCGGATTATACTTGCCATTTTCATAATCTACAATAGCATATCCCACTATCGCTGTTCCAGGATCTATCCCTAAAATTCTCATATTTTCTTTTATTTTTCCTCTACTTCCTTATTTTTTTATTATATCACACCTAAAGACTGTATGCAAGGTATCCGTATATGCTATCCAAAATATTTTTCTATATAATTTTGAATATAGTCAATATAACTTTCCAAGTCAATATCCTCATAATTTTCAAATTCGCTTACGCTTGTTTCAACATTCCTCACTTTATACAAGTTGTCGTTAATATCTCCAAAACCATATTTTTCATAATATTTTTCATCTTTACGGATAACAGCCTTATATAATCCTGTTCTTGAAAAATATAGCCGATATTTCCTAAATTTATCCAGCACTTCACTGCTTTCAAATTTCATTTTTCCATTTTCATCACAGGCATAAATATCTTCATAAACAGAAGCATACATAAAAAATATGTCAGGATTTTCTGAAAAAACTTCTCTTACCGCCGTTCCTATTTCCTTTTTTTCCCAAAAATATAATTTTAAAATTTCTGAAATCCATCTATGATTTCTTGGCATAATTAGCTTGCTGTAATGATATTCATTAATTCCTCTGACTTTGTCACCTATTTTATATAAAATTGAACATTTATTTTTCAAAAATTTATCAATATCTTCTATTGAGAAAATATCCTGATACTGATGATTTATTTTATTTCTTATTTTACTTAAAAGTTCATCGGTTACATTTGTTATAAAAATATCATTTTCTGATGCCCCAACCATTTCAATGCCTTCCCTTGCAAAGACTCTTTTTATTCTTTTCACAATACTTATTCTGTATCTGTTTAAAACATCCTTTACAAATGATGACTTTAAAAGCAGATCCCTTGGTATTTTGTTTACTATGCTTCTATCTTTTTCAAGAAAAATTTTGTTTTCAAGAAGCCATTTATACAGATGATCTTTTTTTATTGACAATTTATACACTTTTTTCTGAAGATAATTATCATAATCATCCATTTTTATTCTTTTTGAATAATTTATTTTAGCCTGGCTGGTGTTATCAGAATTTTGTTTAAGAAGCATAGTCACAAGTTTGTCATTACTATAATTTAAGTATTTTATCTTTCCCTTAAGTTTCATATTGTTGCTGTAATTGCCATTTGTAAGTATATTTAACAGATTTTCCTTTTCATCCCAGTTACTTTCTTCTGAAATTATAAAATTATACATTTTTTCAGTTGCTAAAACATCCTGAAGGCAGTAGTCAATTACCTTGTCAACAGTTTTATCATATATATTTTTTTTAATTACATAATTAAAGTTGGCAAAATCCTGCTCTTCAATATTATCTCCACAATTAAACTCAAACCCTTTTACCCCAAGATTCAAGTTATATTCATAAGCCAGATCATACGAATTAAATTCGTGATTCTCGCTTTTATATCCATTTTTTGGAATATTTCTTATTATTTTTATTTCGCTGTTTAATTTATTCCTATTTACATTTGAATTTCTGTATTTTAAAAGATCATTAATCACAATGTCATCAAAACTATGCCCCGCATAGGAAATTAGCACATTTTTTGAAATGACTCCATACAGAAGTTTCTTTTGACGGTTAAAATTATCCGAATCAATAATTAATATTTTATCATCATTCAACTTTTTTAACACAATACAAAAGTAATTTGGAAAAACTTCGATATCAAATACATATTTATTTGACTTCTTCATATATTATTATCACCACTTTTCAATTCTGAAAGTTACAAAAAGTATTTATCTCTCTTTAAATAAATTCTATCTCCCTTAATATTTACAATTTTCACAATTCCACGAAATTCCCGTTCATTTGTGTCTCTATTTCTCACATAAATCTTAAATTTCTGATTTTCCTTGATTTTTTTTCTCATATTAACTTCTTTACTTATATTTTCAAATTTTTTAAATGTGTCGATAACTGTCATTCCATTTTTCAATTTTCCATATTTCTCATTGGAAACATTTATCCCAAAATAGTCAAGCACATATTCTATTTCTACAAAACACACTATTTCCCGAATCTTTTCAGCCCTAATCACAGCATCACTTTTTGTAGCCCAAAACGATTCATTTTCCCTTTTAGCCTCCACCAATTCCTTCAATTTATCAATTTCAGCTTCAGCCTTTTCCAAATCAATCGCATCTTCAATTTCAAATCTTCCAATTTTAGTTCTCACAAGCCTTGTCATCGTAGCAAAAACTCCCAATTTTTCCCCAATATCGTAAACTAGAGAACGGATATAAGTTCCACTGCTGACTTTTGCATAAAATGAAATTTTGATATTTTCATTGACTTTTGAATTTTTATCTGGCCTAGAGATTTTGATTTTTCTAATTTCTGAAATTTCCACATTTCTTTCAGCTCTTTCAACTTCTACACCTTTTCTAGCTAAATCATAAAGTTTTTTCCCATCTACCTTTATTGCAGAATACATTGGCGGAATCTGCTTTATTTTTCCTTTAAAACTATTTACAGCTTTTATTATTTGGGCATTGCCTATATTTATTTCAGCCTCATATCTTTCAATAACCGTCCCTTCCAGATCATAAGTATCAGTTTTGTATCCAAGTTCCATTTCAACATAATATTCCTTTTCCTTTTTCATCAGGTCATCAGAAAATTTTGTAGCATCATTAACCATAACAATCATAAGCCCTTCAGCCATTGGATCCAGCGTCCCTGCATGCCCGACTTTTTTAGCCTTTATTTTTCTTTTCAGCTCATTAATTGCCGCAAACGAGCTTATCCCTTTACTTTTATTCAATAGAATAAGTCCATCTTTCGTGAAATTTTTTTCCATTCGTCTTCCTTCCCACAATTATTATAATTTTTTTACATTATTGGTGAAATTAACTTGAATACAGAATTTCTCAGCCGTTTTCTAAAAGTCACCTTCTTCAATCTTGCCTCATCAAATCTTTCACACACTTCCAAATCTTTCAAAAACTGTGTCTTTAAATCTTTACTAATTTCTACACTATAAAATACCGAATTTACTTCATAATTTATTTCAAAACTTCTCATATCAAAGTTACACGTTCCCATCGTAGATATTTTTTCATCCACTATTATATTTTTACTGTGCAAAAATCCTGCCTTATATCTAAAAATCTCAATTCCAGCCTCTATCAATTCTGCAAAATAAGTTTCTGCAATCCAATATGGCATCTTTTTATCAGGTACTCCTGTAATCATTATTTTTATTTTTACTCCCGAAAGGGCTGCCATTTTCAGCTGGGAAACCAAATCTGTATCAGGCACAAAATAAGGGCTTTGAATCAAAACTTCATTTTTTGCAGTTGCAATCATTTTAGAATACAAATATTTTAAAGTCGTCCACTCTGTGTCAGGCCCGCTTGAAGAAACCTGCATTAAATATTCCAGCTTTTCCTGTTTGTCAATCGGCTTCTGCTCTTCCAATTCGTGAACCGCTTCCCCCTTTACATCTTCACCAAAACTGTATTTACCTCCACTATTTAGCCAATCTGTTACAAAAATCGCAAGATACTGCCCTATTATTTCCCCAGTAATTCTAATATTCGTATCCCTCCAGCTTTCAAATCGCTTTCCGCCGTCTATATATTCCTGACCCACATTCATTCCGCCAGTATGAACTATTTTATTGTCAATTAAGGCTATTTTACGATGATTTCTATAATTCATCTTGGAAATAAAAAATTTTACATCCAAAAACCATCTTATTTCAATTCCGGCATTTCTAAGCTCCCTTTTATACTTTTTCGGTAATTTCCATGTCCCTACCCCATCAAAAAGCAGTTTTATCTTGACACCTTCCTTTGCCTTTTTTATAAGTGCATTTTTTATTCTTTCTCCTAATTCATCAGCCTTCCATATAAAATATTCCATATAAATCGTATTTTTCGCATTTCCAATATCCTCCAAAATAGAGTCAAAAGCCTCTTTACCGCCGTAAAACAGCTTATAGGAATCATTATTAGTCAAAAAGGTCCCTTCAGCCCTGTAAAGCATTTTCACAATTTCCCTTTGCTGAGCAGGAAGTCCAATATTTGTTATCATCGTATCAATTTGACCTTGAATTTTTTTCTTTATTTCAGATTCAGACATTTTATCAGCATTTCCATCTATATTTTTTAGCCGATTATAATAAAAAAAGTCCCGTGACCTGAAAATATCCGATACATCCCGCTGCATAAAGTTAAAAAGTCTTGAAAACAGTTTTTTTTCTTCACCCTTCATTCTCTTTGAAATTATCTTATTCTTTCTCCAGTTAATTCCAAACAGGAGATACAATATTGCCCCACCAAGCGGAAATGTAAAAATTGTAAAAATCCAAGAGAGCATCGCATTTGGTGATCTATCAGACAGCAGTATTGATACAGCTAAAATAATAATTATCAAATAATGTATTCTCTCAAACGGAATTACCCAAGTTGAAATGATTATAGCCAATTCGTGCATTATAATTTCCTCTCTTAATTATTGAATTTATTTTTCTACTTATACTCTATAATTTTATCACTTTTAACAAAGATTTTCAATCATTCTATTTCAATGAATAAAAAAATTTAATACTAAATAATGTTAAACTTTATTTAAAAATGGAAATTATATTATTCGATAACTAAAAATCTTGATCTCTTGCAAAGAAATTCATAACCAGCCTGCTGTTTTAATGGAAAATAGTATAATATTGAATTTTATAAAAAAGCAAAATAAAAAAGTACAACCAACAAATTCAATGATTTCACTCACTAAATCCGCCAGCTGCACTTTCTAAAACTCAGTTAAAATTAAAATTCCTTTATTCTACTTTTTATTTTAAGAGTTATCTTTTTGTACAAGATTTTTCAATACCATTAGGTCCTCTATAAATGGCATCTTTTCCACCTTTAAAAAATTCAATATTTCCATTTTTAGAAACATATCTTGATCCACTACCTGATACTGCAATATTTAAGTTATAAACTTTTCCTGCTTTAGTTGTTAATCTTGCAGTTTTTGTTGTTGGATAAGCAACTGTTATTTTTTCAGAACCGCAAGTATATGATTCTGAAGCAACTTTTTTAGCTACTGTTTTTTTAGCAACTGCTTTTTTTCTAGTCTTAGTTGCAGCAGCAAAGCTCATTCCTCCAATTAATGTCATTACAGATAATACTAACATAGATTTTTTTAATAATTTCATCTTTACCATCTCTTTTCTTCAAAATTTTGTAAATTTATTTAAATTTACTGTAATATAATATACCACTTTAAACTGTTAAAATCCTTATAAATTTCCATTAATTTATAATAGAATTATGGTAAAATTACATTATTTTAATAATTTTCAGGAAATAAAACTCTTTCTACGCCTTCAATTATAATATGTAAAATCATCATGTGAACTTCCTGAATCCTGTCTGATGTTTTACCAGGAATTATAAATTCATAATCACATTCTCCCTTTAATTTCCCACCATCTTTTCCAAGCAATGCCACAGTTTTAAGATTTTTTTTCTTTGCCATTTTTACAGCCTCAATCACATTTTTAGAATTTCCCGAAGTCGATATTCCAAAGAAAAAATCCCCTTCCTGCCCAAATGCCTCTACACCTTTTGCAAAGATAAAATCAAATCCATAGTCATTCCCAACACAAGTAATATGTGAAGAATCACTTATACTTATTGATGGCAGCGCTCTTCTGTCCTTTCTAAATCTTCCTGTAAATTCTTCTGCAAAGTGCATCGCATCACAGTTGCTTCCACCATTTCCAGCAATTAGCGACTTTTTCCCATTTTTATAAGCCAATGCCAATTCCTGTGAAATTTTTTCTGTTTTTTCAATATTTTCGTCATTTTCTACAAATGCCTTTACAGTTTCAAAAGCAGTCAAATACGAATTTCTAATATTTTCCTTTAACATAATTTCCCTCCATATAAAAAATATTTATTTAATAGATATGTTCGATAACCTAAACTTTTTTATCTATAACAAGGGGTCAAGACCCCTTGCTTCAAGATATTTATTTTATTAAATTCTAAGTTTGTATAGTTATCGAACAGGTCTAATATAAATTATTATTTATTTTTTATCGAAAATAAAGCAGGCGTAATTTTATAATTTTTTACAAATTTTAAAAACTTTGAAATTCCCGGCTTTTCTCCATTTTCACGAATATAGGCAATTTGAAATTTATCTTCTGATTTTTCAAAATTATGAATAACTTTCAAAGCGCCCTTTTCAATTTCCTCATAAACACTATAATATGGCAAAACAGCAAAACCAAGCCCACTTTTTATAAAATTTTTCATAGTTTCAATACTTCCGTTTATTACAATACGGTTTTCCAAATTAAATCCAATTATTTTTTCAAATAAGTCAAGATATTTACTTGTCAAAAGCGTATCCCGCTTTAACAGCTGCATTCCCTTCAATTCCCTGTAATCTGATATTTCTCTTCCAGCCACAACAACAAATGGGTATTCTTCCGTTTCAATCACTTTTATTTCCTTATCCTCAATAAAATATTCCTCCATTAGGGCAATATCAACTGTTCCTTCCTTTAAATGCCTCACAAGTGATTCCCGATTCTTAATATACAAATCAAATTCAATTTCGGGGTTATTTTTCTTAAATTCCACCATGATCCTCGGCAATACAGGCTCACCAATATTATGAGTCGCCCCTATGCAAATCTTCCCCTTGCCATAATGCGAGATTTTCTCCATTTCCTTTTCTACCCGTAAAATCTTATCAAAAACATCCTTTGACATTCGATAAAGTTCTTTTCCTGCAAAAGTTAGCCTAAAATTTTTAGAATTTCTTTCAATAAGCTGGATTCCCAATTTTGTTTCCAGTTTTTTTATTTGTATTGACACCGCAGATTGACTTATAAATAAATTTTTTGCAGCTTTAGTAAAACTTTTTTCCTTGCATGCCTCAAAGAAAATTTTTAAATGATGTACATCCACACTTATTTCTCTCCAATCATATATTTTTTATATCATACTCAAACCTTAAAATCAAACTTGCTAAAATCACATAATTTCATCAGTTATAATTTTTAAGTTAGTTTTAAAATTATTTTATCATATTATAACATTTTTATATTGTATATGTAAATAGTGAACATTTTTACTTATAAAGTTTAGAACTCCCGTTATTTTTTCAATAAATAAAATAAAAAAATTCTGTAAAACAATTGACTAACAGAAAAATATATGATTAAATCTATATATATTTTTACAACTTGGAGGAAAACTATGAAAAAACCTATTATTGGAATCTCAAGTAATATACTTGGACTGGAAAAAGGGCTATTTGCTGGATATAAACGATCTTATGTGGATGTTTCCTATATTAATGCCGTGATAAATGCTGGTGGAGTGCCACATATTCTACCTTTGAATGAGCACGAAGACATCATTGAGGAATTTGTAAAAAGTGTGGATGGAATAATTTTAACTGGAGGAAATGATGTTTTTCCGCTTCTTTATGGGGAAGAACCAAAAGAAAAGCTGGGAGAAATATTTCCTGAGCGTGATAAATTTGACTCACTTCTTATCCGTTATGCAATTACCTATGAGAAGCCAATCTTCGGAATTTGCCGTGGAATGCAGATAATTAATGTTGAATGTGGCGGATCACTTTATCAGGATCTTTCCTATGATGAAAATGTTAAAATAAAGCATTTCCAGAAGGCTAGGGCTCATACTCCAACCCATTCTATTTCCGTAGCGACAAACTGCTTTTTAAGCGACATTTATCCTGAAGGGATTGGATTTATAAATAGTTACCATCATCAAACGATAAATCAGCTGGCACCTGGATTTTCTGTAATAGCAAAAAGTACAGATGATGTAATCGAGGCAATTGAAAATATTTCAAATGAAACTTTTATCATTGGAGTTCAATGGCATCCAGAAATGATGGCTATTAATGATGAACTGGCACAAAAACTATTTAAAAAATTTGTAAATGAAGTAAGTTTAAGAAAAAAAGATTAATTTACGATTTTTTTATAAAATTAAGAAAAGACTGCTTTACAAAATTGTTTTTATAAAACAGTCCTTTTTTTATTATCATATTAATTTAAATTAAATATATGATTTTAAATTCTATTATTCAGGCTAATAATATTAGTTTTTATTTTTTCTCAAATATTCATGAATAGCCTTAGCAGCATTTCTACCTTCACTAATTGCCCAGACAACAAGCGATTGCCCTCGTCTTACATCTCCTGCGGCAAAATATTTTGGAGCAGAAGTTTTAAAGTCGATGACATTTGCACTTACATTTCCACGCCCATCTAATTCAACTTTTGAGTTTTCCAAAAGTCCTTCAAAATATGGATGTAAAAATCCGATTGCTAAAAAGACAAAGTCAACTTTTATTATTTCTTCAGAACCTTCAACTTCTCTAAATCCAAGTCTTCCATCTTCATTTACAAAACTTTCAACTTTTGCAATTTTTACTCCACAAAGATTTCCATTTTCATCTTTAATAAATTTTTTTGTTGTAACATTCCATTCTCTTGGGTCATTTCCATAAACTTCAGTTGCTTCCTTGTGAGAAGTCGAAGTTTTTAGATACATTGGAAATTGTGGCCAAGGGTTTTTTGATGTACGAGTTTCAGACGGTCTGTTTAAAATTTCAATTTGTTTTACACTTGCAGCACCCTGTCTTACAGAAGTCCCAACACAGTCAGAACCAGTATCTCCACCACCAATTACAAGCACATGTTTACCTTTTACATTGATTTCTTCGTCATATAAAGGAACATTGCTAACTTTTCTATTTTGTTGAGTTAAGAATTCCATAGCCAAATGAACACCTTTAGCTTCTCTTCCTTTTATTTTTAAATCTCTACCTTGTTTAGAACCACAAGCCATAACAATAATATCATATTTGCTTTCTAATTCTTCAGTAGAAATATCTTTTCCAGCTTCAACATTGTAAATAAATTTAACACCTTCATCTTCCATTAATTTAACTCTTCTATCGATGATTTTTTTATCCAATTTGAAATCAGGAATTCCTAAAGCAAGAAGTCCACCTGGTTTTTCATCTCTTTCATAAACTGTTACATTATAACCGTATCTATTTAAAGTTTGAGCAGCAGCAAGTCCAGATGGTCCACTTCCAATTACTGCAATTTTTTTATCAAATCTTTTTTTAGGAGTTTTTGGTTTTACCCATCCATTTTCCCAACCTTTTTCAATAAGAGCAAGTTCAATATTTTTAGTAGTTACAGGTTTATCATTTTTTCCTAAAGTACAGCTTCCTTCACAGAGTGCTGGACAAATTCGCCCAGTAAATTCAGGAAATGGATTTGTTGACAAAAGCAAGTCCAAAGCCTTTTTCCATTCACCGTTATAAACTAAATCTTGCCATTCAGGACAGTGGTTGTCGACAGGACAGGCCCAGTGGCAAAAAGGTACTCCGCAGTCCATACATCTAGCCGCTTGTGTTTTTATATATTCATCGTTTAAAGGGACATCAATTTCATTAAAATCTTTAATTCTGTCAGAAATTTCCCTAATTTTTTTTTCTTCTCTTTCAATTTCTAAAAATCCACCTAGTTTTCCCATTTCTAAGCCTCACCTCTCTCAAATATTTCTTTAAATTCAGGTGCAATAACAACTTTAAAGTTTTGTTTTTCAGTTTTCCAATTGTTTAAAATTTCTTTTGCAACGACACTTCCTGTATAATTAAAGTGTTTTTCCACATAAGTTTTTATCTCATTTTCATAAACTTCGTTAAGTTCATCAAATTCAACCATTTCTTTATTCAAGTTTTGCTCAAAAGTATTGTTTTTATCATAAACATAAGCAATTCCACCACTCATACCAGCAGCGAAGTTTTTACCAGTTTCTCCTAAAATAACAGCACGTCCACCAGTCATGTATTCACAACCGTGATCTCCAACACCTTCTACAACAGCAACCGCTCCAGAGTTTCTAACACAGAATCTTTCTCCAGCAACTCCATTTAAATAAGCTTCTCCTCTGATTGCACCGTATAAAATGGCATTTCCTCCAATTATATTTTCATCTGCTTCGTATTTAGAAACTTCAGGTTTTTTAATAATAATTTTTGCACCGAATAATCCTTTTCCAATATAATCGTTTGATTGTCCAGTCAAATTATATGTAATTCCTTTTGCTCCAAACACACCAAAACTTTGTCCACCGATTCCTTCCAAGTTTAGTGTAATTGTATCATCTTCAAGTTTATATCCACCAAATGTTCTAGCAACTTCTCCACTTAACATCGCTCCAAAACTTCTATCAAAGTTTTCAATTTTTTCATTAATTACAGTTTTTTGAACATTATTTTTATCGCTTTCAAAAGTTGCTTTAGCAAGTTTAATTAATTTTCTATCGATGATATTTTCCATTTTGAAGTCTTGATTTTGAGTTTTTACATTTGGACTGTCGCTATTCTTGTTAGTGTAAAGAATTTTTCCTAAGTCTACATTTTTAACTTTTTCTAATTTTGAAGTTTTAGAAACTTCCAAGAATTCATCAGCTTTTCCAATTAATTCATCAAGTTTTGTAACTCCAAGTTCAGCCATAATTTCTCTTGCTTCTTGTGAGATAAATCTAAAGTATCTAATAATATTTTCATATTGTCCAGTAAATTTCTTACGAAGTTCTTCAGATTGAGTTGCAACTCCAACTGGACACATATTTGTATGACATTTTCTCATCATAATACATCCTAAAATTACAAGCGGCATTGTCGCAAATCCAAATTCTTCAGCTCCTAAAATCGCTCCAATTACTAAATCTCTACCTGTTTTTAATTTTCCATCAACTTGAAGAGTAACTCTACTTCTCAATTTGTGTTCTTTTAAAATTTGGTGAGCTTCAGAAAGTCCTAATTCCCAAGGCAATCCAGCATGTTTAATTGAAGATAGTGGTGATGCTCCAGTTCCTCCGTCATGTCCAGAAATTAAGATCATTTCAGATTTTGCTTTAGCAACTCCAGAAGCAACGACTCCAACTCCAGCTTCAGATACTAATTTAACACTAATTCTAGCTTTTTCATTTACATTTTTTAAATCAAAAATTAGCTGTGCCAAATCTTCGATTGAGTAAATATCGTGGTGTGGTGGTGGAGAAATTAAGCTAATTCCAGGCGTTGTATGACGAGTAGCACCAATTTCCTTATTAACTTTAAATCCAGGTAATTGTCCACCTTCTCCAGGTTTTGCCCCTTGAGCCATCTTAATTTGTAACTCATCGGCATTTACCAAATAATCAGTTGTAACTCCAAATCTTCCAGATGCAATTTGTTTTGTGGCACTTCTTCTGTTGTCTAAAAATCTTTCAGGATTTTCTCCACCTTCTCCAGAATTAGAACGACCACCAATCGTATTTAGTGCTCTTGCAATCGCTTCGTGAGCTTCTTTTGAAATTGAACCGAATGACATAGCTCCAGTAACAAATCTTCTCATAATTGCTTCAACAGGCTCAACTTCATCAATTGAAACAGGTTTTCTGTCAGAATGGAATTTTAGCATTCCTCTTATTGTAAGCAAATGCTGACTTTGGTCATTTACAATTTTCGCAAATTCCTTATAAGTGTTGTAATCATCTCTATTTGCGGCATCTTGAACTTTTGCAATCGCATCAGGAGTTAAGATTCTATTTGTTCCTTCCTTCATCCAAGAATATTCTCCATCCACATAAAGTGTTTCAGCACCAAGATTAATTGAATCAATTGCATCGTCAAAGTTATTTAGCACTTCATCTTCCAACGTTTTAATTGTAAGCCCTTCGATTCTTGAAACAGTTCCTGTGAAATATTTTTTAACTAATTCAGTTGATAATCCAACAGCTTCAAAAATTTGTGCTCCTCTGTAACTGTCAACAGTTGAAATTCCCATTTTTGACATAGTTTTCAAAATTGATTTTTTCTGAGCTTTCAAATAGTTGTATTGCAAATCTTTTATTTCAGATTCATCAGCATTCAAGTAAAGTTTATTTTTTACCATATATTCGATTGAATCAAGTGCCAAGTAAGGGTTAATTGCAGTTGCACCGTATCCGATCAGCAATGCAAAATGCATAATTTCTCTAGCTTCCCCAGTTTCCACTAAAATATCAATTTCATTTCTTTTTTTATTTCTAATTAAATAGTGATGAAGTCCAGCAACAGCAAGCAAAGCTGGAATTGCCACATTTTCAGTATCAGCATTTCTGTCAGATAAAATAATAGATTTTACTCCGCTATCAATTGCATCTTCAGCAAGCTTAAATATTTTATCCAGTCTTTCTTCCAAGTTTTCAGTTGGTTTGAAAGTTATATCTAAAATAGCAGGTTTTTTCCCATTTCTTTCATAATTTTTCAAAAATTCCATAGTCTTGTTGTCCATAATTGGAGAATCCAAAACTACAGTTTCTCCAGCTTCAGGAATTTCTTCTAAAATATTTGCTTTTCTATAAAGCTGTGTTCTAAGCGACATAACAAAATTTTCTCTAATTGGGTCAATTGGAGGATTTGTTACTTGTGCAAACAATTGTTTAAAGTAGCTGTAAAGCAATTTTGGCTTTTCGGCAAAAATAGCAAGTGCTGCGTCATTTCCCATTGAACCAAGAGGTTCTTGTCCAGTTATAGCCATTCTTGAAATCAAGATGTGTAAATCTTCTCTTGAATAACTAAATAATTTTAATTTGTTGTAAATGTCATCTAAATCGCTAGTTCTATTGTAATCAAAATTAGCTTCTTTCATTAAATCGTTTACATTTTTCTTATCTTTAATTAATTTTTTGAAGTCAGTTCCGTTCAAGACTTTTTCAGTAACTTCATCATCGTTATACAATTTTTTCTTTTCTAGATCAATTACAAAAACTTTTCCAGGTTTAACTCTTCCACTTTGAACAATATTTTCAGGTTTTATTGGCAAAGTTCCAACTTCAGAACCGACAAGCATCTGATTATCATCAGTCAAAATATATCTAAGCGGTCTAAGTCCATTTCTATCAAGTTTTGCAACCAAATATCTGGAATCAGTCATAATCATAGCCGCAGGTCCATCCCAAGCTTCCATTAATCCTGAATAATAGTCATAAAATGCTTTTAAATCTTCAGATTTAGTATGATCCTTTTCCCAAGCTGCAGGAACTAAAATTGAAATCGCTTCCATCAAAGTTTTTCCAGAAAATACAAGTAGTTCAATAACTGCATCAAGATTAGCCGAATCTGACCATTCTTCATCATTTATTGGGAATAATTCTTTAATATCTTCGTAATTAGGCGAAGCTAGTGCAATTTCTCTGGCTTTCATCCAGTTTACATTTCCTTTTACAGTATTAATTTCCCCATTGTGTGCCAAAAATCTGAATGGGTGAGCAAGTTTCCAAGATGGGAAAGTGTTCGTACTAAATCTTTGGTGAACTAGGCAATAAGAACTTACAAGTTTGTCTGATTGCAAGTCGATATAGAAGTTCTCGATTTGATCAGGTTTTACTAAACCTTTATAAACTATTGATTTTGAAGATAATTTTGTTATGTAAAATTTATCTTCAGTGTCGCAGTTTGCTTTTTTTACGGCATTTTCAATTTTTCTTCTCAAAATATAAAGATTTTTTTCAAAATCTTCTTTTGATGAATTTACTCTTTTTATGAAAAGTTGCCAGACAGATGGCATTGTAGATTGTGCTTGAACTCCAACGGCATCTTTTTTTATAGGAACTTCTCTCCAAGTTAGGATTTCATCTTTTGAATTTTTTACAGTTTCTTCGACAATTTCCTTTATTTTTTCAAATTCTTCTTTTACAGTTGGGAAAAATATGTTAGCAACTCCATAATCTCCAAATTCTGGAAGATTTGGAACTATTTCTGCAAAAAATTTGTGTGGCACTTCAAATAAAAGTCCAGCTCCATCTCCAGTTTCACTGTCATATCCTTCAGCTCCACGGTGTTCCAATCCAGCTAAAATTCTTATTCCATCTTTTACAACTTGATTAGTTTTTTTATTGTCAATATTTGCGATAAATCCCATACCGCAGTTGTCTTTTTCAAAATACGGCTCATAAAGTGAATTTTTAGAAAGCTCATATTTTTGTGATTTTACATTTTGAATGTTATTATCCAAAGTCTGTACCTCCAATGTTTTAGATTTTCTCATAAAATATTTTATTATATTAAGTAATTTAATAATTGAATATCAATATATTAATATACTAGTTAAAAAATATATATTAACATAAGAATAAGAAATATTAAGTAATATTAATAAAATATTTTAACCTTATTATATACTATGAACCAATTATACATTTCACAAAATCATTTTGCAAACATAAAAAAAAATTTGATAACCAAAATATCCGTTTAAAAAAAATGGATAAAAACACGATAAACACTAAACTTAAAAAGATTTTTTAAAATATAATATTATCAAAATTTTTATTTGACTTATAATTTTACACATTGTATAATAAGCCTATGAAAAGTTTTGGAAGAGTTTTGAAAAAGTGTAGTTTATTACCACATTTTCAATCTTTAAAAAATGTAAAATTTAGAAAATTAGAAAAGAGGTAAATTTATGGAAAATGCTATGAAAAGTTTTGGAGAAAATGTCTTTAGAGACAGCAACCTTAAAAAAAGAGTTTCTAAAGAAGTTTTCAAAGAATTTAAAGCATCGCAATTAGGAAAAACAGAATTATCAAAAGAAGCAGCAGAAGTAATTGCAAATGCAATAAAAGACTGGGCAACTAAAAGAGGAGCAACTCACTACTGCCACTGGTTTCAACCGCTAACAGATTTAACAGCTGAAAAACACGATTCATTCTTGGAACCAACTGAAAGTGAAGAATTAATTTACAAATTTTCAGGAAGCAATTTGATAAAAGGTGAGCCTGATGCTTCATCATTTCCAAATGGAGGACTTCGTAGCACATTTGAAGCAAGAGGATACACAATTTGGGATACAAGTTCATATCCATTTATAAGAAAAAATAAAAATGGAGTTACATTATATATTCCAACTGCATTTATTTCATTTACAGGAGAAGCATTGGATAAAAAAGTTCCTTTACTTAGAACAATGAAATATATAAGCGAACAATCGCTAAGAGTATTAAGAGCATTGGGAAATACAACTTCAAAACATGTATTTAACACACTTGGAGTTGAACAGGAATATTTCTTGGTTAAAAAAGAATTGTTTGAAGCAAGAGATGATTTACTTCTTACAGGAAGAACATTATTTGGAGCTCCAGCACCAAAAGGTCAAGAATTGAACGACCACTACTTTGGAAAAATTAAAGATAAAGTTATTAACTTTATGAGTGATGTCGATGTTGAATTATGGAAATTAGGAATTCCATCAAAAACTAGACATAATGAAGTTGCACCAAACCAATTTGAAGTTGCACCATTATTCTCAGTTGCAAACTTGGCTTCAGACCAAAATCAAATTATAATGGAAACAATTGAAAAAACTGCACTAAAACACGGATTAGTTGCATTACTTCATGAAAAACCTTTTGATGGGGTAAACGGTTCAGGAAAACATAACAACTGGTCACTTGGAACTGATGATGGAGATAACTTATTCAGTCCAGGAAAAGACCCTAAAACAAATACAAACTTCTTAATCTTTACATCTGCAGTAATTGAAGCTGTTGACAGATATTATCCAATGTTGAGATATTCAACTGCAACTGCTACAAATGACCACAGATTAGGAGGACACGAAGCACCACCAGCAATTATCTCAATCTTCCTAGGTGAAGAATTGACAACAATTTTAGACAATATTGCCAACAAAAAAGATGCACCTGTGTCAGAAGCTTCAGAAGTAAACTTGTCAGTTGATGTACTTCCAACATTCAGCATGGATGCAGGAGATAGAAACAGAACTTCACCTTTCGCATTCACAGGAAACAAATTTGAATTTAGAATGCCAGGTTCAAGTTCAACTCCAGCAACAACAGCAGCAGTAATCAATGCAGCAGTTGGAAAAGTATTATCTGAATATGCTGACAAATTGGAAAAAGCGACTGAAAAAACTTTACCAAAAGTAATAAATGAAATCATCGCAAATGCTTACAAAAAACACCACAGAATTATTTTCAACGGTAATGGATACAGCGAAGAATGGGTTAAAGAAGCAAAAAGAAGAGGACTTACAAACGAAGTTTCTGCAAACACAGCACTTAGAAAAATGGTTGAGCCAGAAATTTTGGAATTAGTAGATGGAATTGGAATGCTGTCAGAACAAGAATCATTAGCAAGATACAATGCTTATGCTGAAAGATATGTAAAACAAATTAGCATTGAATCAAGAACATTAATTGATATCGTAAACAAAAACATCTTGCCATCAGCTCTAAAATTTGCAAACTTATTGGCAGACCACATTGAAAAAAATTCAAAATACGGAAAAGCCTTCATAAAAGAACAGGAAGAATTGCTAAAAGATGTTTTATCAAATGTGACAGCATTGAGAAAAGAAACAAAATCACTTGAAAAAGAAATTGCAAGAGTTTCAAACGAAGAAGATTTACCTAAACAAACTGATTTAGCAAAAGAAAAGTTAGTATCAGGACTTGAAGCATTGAGAGTTCCTTGCGATAATTTGGAAAAAATTATTGATAAAGACTTATGGAAATTCCCAACATATACTGATTTATTATTTAAATTATAATGAGATAAATATAACTATAAAACTCAAAGCGGTTTAAAAAATTAGACTATTTCGTATTGAAATAGTCTTTTTTTACATACAAAAAAAACTGGGGAAAAAACCCAGTTTCATAATTATTTTTTATTCTTTTTTCTTTTTTATCTTTCATTAACAAAGAATTTCTTCCACTTTTTTACTCAGCTCTTCTACATATTTATCCACAGTTTCCTGACTTTCAGCCTCAACCATTACTCTTATTAAAGATTCTGTTCCAGAAGCTCTTACAAGGATTCTTCCCTTTCCAGCGATTTCTTTCTCTTTTGCCTTGATAAAGTCAATTAATTCCTTATTTGTTTCCCAAGTTGCCTTTTTCTCCTTTGCAACTGTAATATTTTTAGAATCTTGTGGCCATAATTTAATATCTTTTACAAGTTCATGCAAAGTTTTTCCGCTTTCTAAAATAGCCGCAACTAGCTGAATTGATGACAATACTCCGTCTCCAGTTGTATTGTAGTCAAGCATTAAAATATGCCCAGACTGTTCTCCACCAATGTTTAATCCATATTCCTTCATTTTTTCAAGAACATATCTATCTCCAACATTTGCACGAATTAATCCAATTCCCTTTTCATCCAGATATTTTTCAAATCCCATATTACTTAGAACTGTAGTTACAACTTTATTATCGTTTAAAAGTCCTCTGCTTTGCATATATTCTGCGATAATTGCAATAATCAGATCTCCGTTTATAATTGCTCCTGTATTGTCAACAGCGATTAATCTGTCGGCATCTCCATCGTAGGCAAGTCCCAAATCAGCCTTGTAAACTTTAACTACTTCCTGAAGCAGTTCTGGATGTGTTGATCCACAATTTACATTGATGTTTTTTCCATTTGGAATATTATTAATTACAATAACATCTGCACCTAGATTTTGAAATACTTTTGAAGCCACTCTATATGCCGCACCGTTTGCAGTGTCAATTACAATTCTTAATTTTGAAAAATTAGTTTTTACTGTAGAAGTTAAATAATCTAAATAGATTTTCATATCATCTTCCACATATTTAAATGTTCCAAGGTCATCTCCTGCAACTTGATGTTTTTCAAGAAGTTCATCCTTTTTACCCATCAACTCTTCCAATTTTTCCTCAACTGCATCAGGCAATTTATAACCATTTTGACTAAATATTTTTATTCCATTGTCCTTTACAGGATTGTGTGAAGCTGAAATCATAATTCCCGCATCAGCCTTTAATTTTCTAGTCAAGTAACAAACTCCAGGAGTAGGCAGCACTCCAACAAAGTCAATATTTACACCCATAGAATTTAATCCCGCTGTAAGTGCTGAACGAATCATATACCCTGAAATTCTTGTATCTGTTCCAAGAATAACTTTTGGCTTTCCAGCTTTTTTTCTATGTTTTTTTAAATAATACCCAAGAGCAAGCCCCAAACTTGTAACTAAATCAATTGTCAAGTCCTTATTAGCTTCTCCTCTCATTCCATCAGTTCCAAAATATTTTCTAGCCATTATTTTCCCTCTCTATTTTTTATTTTCTATTTTTAAATTTAAAAATAAATTTGCTAATTTTTATCTAGTAAAATTTATTACTGAACAAATAAATTATAATTTTATTTTTTCTTACTTTTCTTATTTTTCTTTTTTAAAAATCCAAAAACACTTTTTTTCTTTTCGATTTTTTCTTTATTTATATTTTTATTAATTTCTTTCTGTGAATTTACAACCGCATCTCCAATAGGTAAAACAATTGAAATTTCTGTTCCTTCATTCATTTTAGAATCAACTTCGATTTTTCCATTATGAATTTCTACGATTCGTTTAACTATCGCAAGTCCAAGTCCAGTTCCACCCGTCGCCTTTGTTCTCGACAAATCCACTCTGTAAAATCTGTCAAAAATTCTCTTTGCATCCTCATCAGAAATTCCAACTCCCTCATCTCGAATTGAAATTCGCCCAAATCCATCTTTTATAAAAGATTTTATATAAATATTTGTATTTGGCTCTGAATATTTTGCAGCATTTTCAATTAAGGCTCTAATTGCCTGCTGCAGTAATGTTTCATCACCTTTAATTTTATAGTCTTCCCCCATTTCCAGATGGAATTTATGAGTTTTTGTAGAAACTACTGTATCAGAATGAATTTGATGTACCATTTCATTTGCATCAATATCTACAAATTTTGTATTAATTTTTGTAATTTCACCTTTAGCCAAAAACAGCAATTTCTGTATTAAATTACGCATATTATCAGTTTCACTGATTATTGAATCAATTGACTCTACAAATATATCAATATCTGTAGTTCCACGCTTACGTATAATTTCCGCATAACCTTTTATTATAGCAAGCGGTGTCCGCAATTCATGCGAAGCATCTGATACAAATTTTTTCTGATTTTCAAATGACGTTTCCAGCCTGTCTAACATCTCATTTATAATAAGTGTCAGATTTTGCAATTCATCTTCCTCTTTTGGTATTTCTATTCTCTTGCTCAAGTCATCTGTTGAAATGCTTTTAGCAGTTTTTATTACATTATTAATTGGTTTTAAGATTCTTCGGCTCATTATTTTTGAAACAATGATTGTTATGACAACTCCAATTATTGTAAATAAAATAACAAGATATTCCAGTCTTTTATAAATTTTATTTTCATTTGTAACATTTTTCAAAGTATAAATATTAAATTTATAATTTTTTATTACACGGCTAACTTTAAATACAAAATATTTATTTTTTTCAATATTTATTGTCTTTCCACTTGAAACATTATCTTTCAAATTATAACTTTCAAGCAGCTCAACCATGCTTTCATTAGTCATCGAAGCCTCTTCAGTATCTGTATCTCCAATTGTATTAATCGGTATTACTGAATCCTTGTTTTGCTTTATTTCCAAAACATACAAATAATTGTCTTCTCCTGGATTAAACGGCTTTACGTGAATTACCTTCTTTCCTTCCACAACTTCAGGATTGAAATCAAGCGTAAGCACATTTGTCTTATCTGAAAAAATTCCAACCTTGTCCAAAAAACTGTTTATTTCCTTCAATTTGTCACTAGCCGAAACTTCCAGCACTTTATTTGACTGCTTTTGCAACGAATAAACTAAAATAATATTGGAAACTAATATTAATACCAAAAATAGAAGAGCGTAATTTGCCGAAATACGATCTTCTAATTTCAAATTTTTCATTTTTTACTCCTTATTTAAAAATAAATCCAATTCCTCTTACAGTTTGGATGAATTTTCTTTCATAAGGCTTGTCAATTTTATCTCTTAAATATTTAATATACAAATCAAGGATATTATCGTTTCCAATATAGTCAAATCCCCAAACTTCTTCTAAAATTTTATCTCTAGATAAAACAATTCCTTTATTTAATACTAAAAAGTCAAGCAATTCAAATTCTCTTTTTGAAAGTTGAATAAGAGTTTTTCCATAATCTCTAAATACTTCATAAGTAGAATAGTTTATTGTTAAATCTTCAAATTCAAATATTCCCTTGTGAACAACAGATTTTTTAGTTCTTCTAAGAAGCGCTTTTATTCTAGCAAGCAATTCTTCATTTGAAAATGGTTTTGTCATATAGTCATCTGCCCCATAATCAAATCCAACTACCTTATCACTAATTTCATCCTTAGCTGTAAGCATAATAATAGGTACTTGCGAAGTTTCCCTTATTCTTTTGCAAACTTCCATTCCACTCATTTTAGGAAGCATTACATCCAGAAGGATAATGTCATACGAACCATATTTAGCCATATTAAGCCCTTCTTTACCATCGTATGCAAAAAACACGTCAAATCCTTCAAATTTTAATTCAATTTCAAGAAGTCTTGAAATTTTAGGATCATCTTCAATTACTAATATTTTCTCTCTCATAGTTATCTCCACTTCTGTTCTAATATTTTTTCTCACTTTATTATCTTCTACCTTTTAAAATATCCATTTATTATAAAAACTAATTTTAAAATTTCGATACAAAGTAAAGGTTTATAATCTTACAAGTCATTATAACTCATTTTTTTTGATTTGTATAGTATTTTATCTTTTTTTTTCAACAATTTTCAATAAACAAAAGATTTATTTAAGATTAAAAATCAACGCTTTTTATCCATATTGCTTTTTTTATGTTAAAATTATAATTAATTTTTTATTTAATATAATTAAAACTCTGATGTATCCATATCGCTATCCGATTGCCCTTCAGGCAATTTTATTCTAATAAGATCCATTGGCCCCATTTCCACATCTGTTTCAATAATAGCGATTGTATTTGGGTTTACATATTCTTGATACTCTTCATTTTTTGTATTGAAAAAGTTTTCCACTTTAAATTTAATTGCATCTCCAATTGGACGAACCAATTCCAAAGTTTCAGTTGCATAAACTTTATTTCTTATTTGAATTTTGTATTTATTTGTATCAACTTTTTCAAGCACATTTGCAACAAGTCTATAAGTCTGGCTATAAGAAAGTCCAGTTTCATAATTTTGATCCTTTTCAGAAGTAGGCCCCAAATAAAACCCATTTGAATATTGTCTATGACTGATCGTTTTAAGTTCAGCCAGCCAATCAGGGTCATATTTATAATTTCCAGAATAATAATTGTCTAATGCTCTCTTATATTGTTTTACAACAGTCGAGTTATAATAAATGCTCTTCATTCTTCCTTCAATTTTTAACGAATCCACTCCAGTTTCAATTATTTTATCAATAAACTCTATCGAACACAAGTCCTTAGCATTAAACATATATGTTCCTTCTTCATTTTCCACAATATCATGAGCTCCAGTTTCCTCATGCCCCTCTGCAATAACCTTATAGTTCCAACGGCAATCCTGTGCACAAATTCCACGGTTCGCATCACGATTTGTAAAATAGTTGCTCAATAAGCATCTTCCAGAATATGCCATGCACATTGCCCCGTGAATAAACACTTCTATTTCCACATCAGGCACTTTTTCACGTATAGTCTTAATTTCTTTAAGTGACATTTCCCTAGCCAGAATAACTCTTTTTGCTCCCATATCCTTCCAAGTTTTTACACTCATCCAGTTTGTATTGTTCGCCTGCGTACTTACATGAATCTTCATATTTGGAGCATGCTCCCTAACCATCTGAAAAACTCCCAGATCAGCGACAATCACTGCATCCACGCCAAATTCATCCAGTTTTTTTATGAATCTCGGCATATATTCAATTTCCGTATTATGTGCAAAGATATTTAAAGTTACATATATTTTTTTCCCTAAACTATGAACATAATCCACAGCTTCCTTTAATTCCTTATTTTTAAAATTTGAAGACATTCCCCTTAAATTAAATGCGCTTCCTCCAACAAAACACGCATCAGCTCCAAAATGAAAGGCTGTCTTTAACTTTTCCATATTTCCAGCTGGTGCTAATAATTCTACTCTTTTTTTTGTTTCCATTCTCTAATTTTTTCTCCTTAATTCTTTTCTTCTCATATCCATTTGTAAAAATATAAAAATTTCAATAACCGCAATATTTTTAAATTTTTAGTTTTATTGTTTAATTCCTTGACAAAAGATATTGACCCTTTGTAATCATAATAAATACTGCTGTTATCTAATCTTTATCACCTTTATTTTTTATAATTGCCTATCTTTTCTATTTAGTTAGATTTCTTAATTTTTTTATTTAACATGGGTTCAAGACCCTCTGCTTCAGAACATTTGTTTTATTAAATTTTAAATAAATACAGTTTTCAAGCAAATCTGATTTATTCTGCAGACGGTGCAAATTCATCATCCACAACATTTACAAATTGCTGATAATTAGGAAAAAATCCCAATTCTATCGTACCAGTCGGTCCACTTCTGTGCTTTCCGATTATCAGTTCAACTTTTTCCATTTCCTGTTTTTCTCCAGTTTTTGGCAAGTCCTGTGATTTTTTAACATATTTATCTGGAACATCCACATTATTCACTTCTGTAGCAGTATCTTTGTTATAATAGCTTTCACGATATAGAAACATTACCATATCCGCATCCTGCTCAATTGCTCCCGATTCCCGCAAATCTGATAAAATTGGTCTTTTGTCAACTCTCTGCTCCACTCCACGGGATAACTGTGAAAGTGTCACAATTGGTATATTCAGCTCTTTTGCAAGTATTTTTAGTGAACGTGAAATTTCAGATATTTCCTGCTCACGACTCTTTCTTGAATTTGCTGAAGGGCTTATTAACTGCAAATAGTCAATTAGCCTGAACCTCCCACGACTAAAGTCGCAGGGTTCTAAAATCTTTAAAAATATTCAAAAATTTTCTAAAAAGTTTGATAGCTTTACACTATCCTTATTCTTTTAGGTGTGTTCAGCTCACCTCTATTGTATAGGACACTTAAGTCCACAACTTTACTTTTCCTTAATATGTTTAATGCTCCATTACAATCTGCATTTATGAGTTTACCTTTGCTTGTTTGATATAGTCCTCTTTTTATTCTTTTTCCACTGAATACATATTCTTGCGGATTTTCTTTATCATATATTGGAATTTCATCTCCATCAAAGAAACTTGCTTTTGATGTATAACTCTCTTCTTGTAGCTTAAATTCTATTCCATATAGCTTACATAGATATATTAATTTATCTCTTAATTTTCCATATGGTATGTTTACAAAGTTTTGATTATTTATACTTCCAATATTTGAATTCCTTTGAAAATCTTCATTATATCCTAGAACTATTTTTCCTATATCATTATTAAGACAATAATTTATAATTATTCTTGCTGCTTTTGAAAGGTAATCTTCTATACGATTATTTCTCTTTCTAGCTATTCTCTTTTGCCTTAATGTTATATGCTCTATCTTTTGCTTATCTTTTATGCTTTGTAATTTTGCATTTGTCTTATTATAGTATTGATTAATAGATTTTAATTTCCTACCATCTATTATGAATGATGCTCCATTATTAGTTACACAAGTACAAAGATTGTCTATACCTAAATCAATTCCTAGTCCATTTTCTTTATTTAATTCCCTTTGAACTTCTTCTACCTCATAAGTATATTGAATTTCAAAGTACCTAGAATGTTGTTTAGGTATTATTCTAATCTCTTTTATCTTCTTGCCTTTTAATACTGGTGGTAGTTTTATTGCGATTTCCTTATGTGTCTTTCTAAATGAATTTGAATAAGGAACTATCAGAATATCATCTTTTAATCTTACAAAACCTATAACAAGAGTTGTAAAACCATCTTTAGCAAGATATTTAGGTAATTTTATTTTTTTATTATCATATTGACCATTTTTAGCAAGTTTCAAAAGTCCAAAAAATGATTTAAAACTTCCGTCTACTTCTTTTAGAATTTGTTGAGCCATATTAGAATTTAATTTTTTATAGTTCTCACTATTTTTAAGCATTTTATAGTTTTCGTTATAACTTAAATACTTTTTATTTTTAAAATAGTATTGTCTAATATTATATATAGCTTCATTAGTTAAGTTCTTGGCTATATGAGATAAATGTTTTAAATTCCTAAACTCTTTTTTACTAAGATGTTTTACCTGTTGTTTTAATGTTAAATACATATATAATCACCTCCTTTTCATCAGAGATATTATACCATGTATTCTACATTTTATCTGTTTATTTTTAAATATTTTTAAAGTTTTTAAAACCCCACAACAGTGGGAAGCGTCGTTCACATAAATACGCTACCATTTATGCAGTTCTCTTATGAACTTCTTGTTATCTCTAACAAGCACAGACTATATCTTATCCATATCCTATTTCAAGGACTTAGGCGAAACCACTTCCAATACCAATCGCTTGTATTGTACTCCCCTCACGAGGGATAGTCGTTGAACTTTCCTTTTCAGGCTTAGCTGCTGATTGTCTATTATCATAATGTTTAGGATTTAACCTTGCACCATCTAGTATATTTTTTCTGCTTTCGCCACCATCACACTTATACCATATTCTCACTTAAGCATTATGTTGTGGTTATACTAGCTTTAAGAGTTCCTAGCAATTCAGTTTCTTTGTTGCACGGTTTTGCTCCGTGTCTACATACAAGTTTCCCTATATGCTTACTAAAATTTTCGTGCAATTCACCTCACGACTAAAGTTGCGAGTGTTCTTGCACTATTTAATAAAATCCAGCTTCCCTTCAGCCTTTAACCGTCTTGCATTAGCCTTTATTTCCAGCATTGTTACACTTGCAGAATCTGAAATATAAATTGGCATCTCAGAAAGCCGCCCAAGCCCATCTCCCAAAGTTACAAGCTCTTCCGAAGTCAAAGTTCCATCCTTTATTCCCTTTAACCTAACTCTCGACTCACTTGCCACAAGCCTGTCAAACAGCTGCTCATTTCCCATTTCTAAACTGTATATAAGCACTCCTTTACCTTGCCTTGCAACATTTATTGCGAGATTCAATGCAAATGCAGTTTTTCCCATTGCAGGACGTGCCGCAAGAATTATTAAGTCAGACCCGTGAAACCCGCTTGTTATACTGTCATATCTGCTAAATCCTGAAGAAATGCCAGTTATTTTTCCTTTAGCTTCCGAACCATCATCTAGCCGTTTTACTTTAGATTGAACCAATTCAGATAATTTTACAATTTCTTTTTTCTGCTTAGATTCTGCAATTTTAAAAATCATGCTTTCTGATTTATCAAGCATCGCATCTGTTTCCTCATACCCACGTGTAGCCATTCTTACAATTTTTTCCCCAATGGCTATTAATTGGCGCTGAACAGACTTATCCTTTATAATTTGGGCATAATTAACAGCATTTGCAGCAGTTGGCACAACTTCAGTCAAATCATAAATAACTTCTTCATCTCCAACTTCATCCATTAATTCCTTTTTTTTCAAAGCCTCAATTATCAAAAGCACATCAATTATTTTTCCAGAATTATAGGCATTAATCATTTCAGAAAAAATCAATTTATAATTACTTTTGTAAAAATCTTCAGCTGTTATAATATCAACAACATCTCCCATAACATTAGGATTTATAAAGACAGACCCAAGAAGTGCCTCTTCAGCCTCTATGCTATATGGCTCGCTATTTTTCCCATCTTCGTCATATAACCCCATTTTTCAATTTTCTCACTTTCCAGTTTTAAATTTTATGCAAAAATTCTGCTATTTAGCCTCAACTCTAACTTTTAAGTTAGCCTTTACTTCCGAATGAAGTTTCAATTCCACATTATGCACTCCAATTTCCTTCACTTTAGAATCTGCAGAAACTTTCTTCTTATCAATATCAATATTTAACTGATCCTTTACAGCCTGCACAATTTCCTTTGCGTTAATTGAACCAAACACCTTATTATTTTCCCCAGCCTTCACTTTTAGCACAATTTCCTTTGTCGCCAAGACTTCCTTCAATTCTTTAGCATTTTTCACATCCCTATCATGATGTTTTTGGATTTTTTCATTTCTTGCCTTTAATTTATTAATATTTTCAGGCGTTGCAAGTATCGCTTTATTTTGATTTAATAAAAAGTTATTTGCATATCCATCCTTTACTTCCACAATTTCATCTTTTTTCCCTACACCTTTTATATTTTCCTTCAAAATTACTTTAATTTTCATATCTACCATACCTTTCTTTTTTATTAATAAACCAATTGTCAATAAATTTATTTAATATATTTATTTTTTTTCTAAAATTTCCCCATCAAAAAACTTCACTGCATCCTTCAAAAACTTATCTTCTCCATTTTTAGCATCATCGCTTTCAAAAAAAGTTTTTATTTCAATATCCGAATTACAGATTTGATTAATAACTTTTTCAACCTTCACTTTCTTTTCAGGTATCATAAGCTGTTCGCTATGAAATTTATGATTACTTGGAAACCTTATAAAAAGCAATCCTTCTTCCACCCTGTCCGGCTTGCTTTTCACCGATAATGCTCCTAGCATTACACTTTCTCTCTTTATTTCAGATAAAATTTTTCTCCAGTTTTTAGAAAAAATTGAAATATCATAATTTTTTGCAGCTTTTTCTATCTTTTCTAAATTTTCTACTTTTTTTACTTCTTCTGTTTCAGCTATTTTTTCTGTAACATCTGAATTTATAATTTTGGAATTTTCTGAAATTTGACTCATAACTTTTTCATAAATGTGATCCGAAACATCTTTAATATAATTTTTGTCAACAACCGCTTTATTTGAAGCAAAATCATCAGTTTCCAAAATTTTATTTTTATTTGAATTTTTCTTCTGATTTTTATAAAGTTCATAAACAAGCACATATCCAAGCAGCCTTTTATCCTCTTCATACTTAAATTCATTCAAAGTAAAAAAAATCGCACTTATTGTATCCAGCAAAAAATCCACCGATAAATCCGTCTGCTTTTTAAACTGCTCCTTCAAATAATAGGAAAAATCCTTTAAAAAAGTTTCAATTACAAGCCCATCTTCCCAAATCTTGTCAATAAAATCAACAAGTCTTTCCTTGTCACTTTTTTTTATTAAATTCAGGAATTCCTCCAAAATCACATCAGGCACTACTCCCAGAGCCTTCTGAGTTTTTTCAAGATTAATTTCCTCATTATTAAAATTTGACACAACCTGCTCAAAAATAGAAAAACTATCCCTTGCACTTCCTTCAGACTTACGATAAATCAAATCCAGACTCGCATCATCAATTTTAATGTTCTCCTTTTGTGCCACATTTTGAAGCAGTTTTTTTATATCCTTCTTATCAATTGGCAAAAAGTCATACCGCTGACATCTGGAGATAACCGTATCTGGAATCTTATCAATTTCTGTTGTTGCAAGAATAAATATAACATGTGCCGGCGGTTCTTCCAGTGTTTTTAAAAGCGCATTAAATGCCTCCTTTGTAAGCATATGAACTTCATCAATTATATATATTTTTTTTCTTCCCTTGACAGGCTGATAATTTATCTTTTCCTTTAATTCACGAATCTCATCAATCCCACGATTAGAAGCTGCATCAATTTCAATCATATCCATTGAAATCCCAGAAGAAATTTCACGGCAATTCTCACATTTCCCACAAGGATTATCCGTCACATCTTCACTATTCAAGCAATTCACACCTTTAGCAATAAGCCTAGCAATAGTAGTTTTCCCAACACCACGTGGCCCTGTAAATAAATACGCATGTGACAGCTTGTTCTCCCTAAGGGAATTTTTAATAGCCCTCAACACAAATTCCTGCCCCGCAATTTCATCAAAATTCTGCGGCCGATACTTTCTATATAACGTAATATTCAATATTCTCTCCCTTTTTTATAAATACATTGACTAAAATTCCAATTACCAGACATCATTAATAATCAGCATAACAAAACATAAGTTTGAATACATTTGATATTATAACATTTTTACTATAATTTGTGAACTGCTGTAAAACTTTTTTCAACATACAAAAAAATACACCTAAATAATATGCTTTGGTGTACTTTTATTATATTCTATAATTGATATGCAAATCTAAAAAATTTTACTTTAAATTTAATTAATAATAAAAAATAATAATAATTAATGCAAAAACAAAATATTTATTAATTTTTCAATATAAGGAATTTTAAATTCCTTTTCCAAAATTGATGAAACAGCTGCGACAATTTGCATTATAACCAATACGACAAAAATTACAAAATACAGAATATTTCCAACAATTATAACAAAATTCAGCACTCCTGAAACAATTAACAAAACTGATATAGCCAAAGTCTGTTTTGCATACGATCTCACAAAACTATTTTTATCCTCCAAAATCAAAGCAAAAATCGGAACTATCAGCCCTCCAATTATTGTAAAAAAACTCAAATTTACAAGAAAAGCGGCAGCATTAGCCCTCAGCCCTGCAATTGACTTCTGTTCACTAATTCTATTATTATCCATAAACTCC
Source organism: Leptotrichia wadei (assembly GCF_007990445.1). Lineage (NCBI taxonomy): Bacteria > Fusobacteriati > Fusobacteriota > Fusobacteriia > Fusobacteriales > Leptotrichiaceae > Leptotrichia > Leptotrichia wadei. Next base: position 685,798 of record NZ_AP019841.1, on the reverse strand, counting down.
TCCCAATATATTTTCTATTTTTATTACTATTAAATTACTTCCAGATTTATTTTTTTTAGTATATCATATATAATTATTTATTTCAAATTTTTTATTTTTAAGGACAGAGTAAAAAATATAGGGGCAGCCAAAATAACATAATAAAAATTTTGGGCTGTCTTTTTTAAATCATTCTGCTTTGTGATATTTCCTTCAGAACTTCCCTTATCAGACTTTCTCCTCCTCTTAAATATGGAATATTTGTCCCTTTTCCTGCTTCGCTAATAATATCTGGCAAACAACTTGTTTCTATTACTTTTTCCATTGAGCCCACTCTTGTCCCATTAAAATACAGTTTGTGAGCCTTGTCCCTGTCCTTGCCGTAGTTTGCAAAGAAAGTGTGGTATATTGCTCTTCTCTTTATCTTTTTTCTTGAAAAGGCTTTTGGTCTGCTTGAAAGGAATCTTGAGCATTCATGGGATACAAGAGGTTCTGTCCTTGACCCTATGTAATCTTTTTCTGTATAGATTCTTCTTATCTTTTCATACTGGTTAAGCAGCATCTTCATTTGATCTTTTCTTCTCTGGCTTATATTTTCTTTTCCTTAAAAGTTTCATAAAAGTTTTCAAGTTCTGTAAAATTATCTTTCTCAAGCCATTTGTAAAGGTTTTTTGATATTTCCTTATCCCTTTTGGAAATCTCGCCTATGGCTTTTACCAGATGAAACTTGTCATAAATATGTACCGGCTTGTAAATTCTAAGCTCTCCTACGAAGCTGTCTATCCATTTTCCGCCATCAGAGTTCACAATCAGTTTTTTCTTATCCATACTGTATCTTTTTTCAAGATAGTTAAGCACATACTCCGACACTTCCTCAAGCGATACAGATGTAGGGAACATTACTGTATGCTTGTCAATGAGCTTGTTCCTGTCCTTGCAGACTTTCTCAATTCCACGATGTATAGCAACCATCCTCATATATGTATTTCTGCTTCTTCTGCATTTCATATGGTCTTCATCAATTTCCATATACACTGGCGAATCATCATCCTTTTCAAACCTTCCAATATCAAGTTTTGGCATTTCAAAAGAATTGACAAGATTATACACGGTAGCTTTTGAAACAGCATAAGTCTTTGCAACAAATGAAGCTGCAGTATGCTGATATTCAAAAAGTATGGTAAAAATCAGCTCCTCAGAAAGCCGTCTGTACCGTTTAAGTCCAATTTTTCATCAATGTAGTAGTAAACGCCTGTTTTCTTATCTACATATTTTCGACGTTCAAAAGTTACATATCCAAAAGCAGTAGTGACAGTTCTTTTGACAAACCCTTTACTTTTAAATCTATTCTTTCTTTCATTGGAATAAAAAAGTTGTCATCAACTTTTTTAACATAAACTCTAAACAGTATTTCAAAAGCCTTTATGATAAATAGTTTAAATTGTTGCTCAAACGAAAGTTTGAAGGAAAAAATATTTTTAAAAAAAGTCTTTACAATTGAATAAAAATCTGATATTCTAATCATAGAGGAAACCACCTTTCAATAGGATTGAGGGATTATATTGTAACTGGTTTCCTCTTTTTTGTTAATTAAAAATTTGATTAAATTTATTTGCCCCTATATTTTTTACTCTGTCTATTTTTAATGAAAAAAAAGGTCTATTAAAAGAACTCTTACTTTATTCTCCCAAAGTCGCCACCATCACAGCCTTTATCGTATGCATACGATTTTCCGCTTCATCAAACACAACAGAATTTTTACTTCTGAAAACTTCGTCAGTAACTTCCATTTCTTTCAAACCATATTCTTTTTCAATATTTTTCGCAACTTTCGTATTTAAATCATGAAATGCTGGTAAACAGTGCATAAATAAGTAATCGTTTGCACAATGCTTTACTAAATCAGCATTTACTTGGTATGGAAGCAATTTATCGATTCTTTCTTTCCAAATTTCTTTTGGTTCTCCCATCGACACCCAAACATCAGTATAAACGACATCGGCATCTTTCACTCCTTCGATTTTATCTTCTGTCAACAAAATTTTTCCACCAGTTTTTTCGGCAATTTTTTTAGCTTCTTCAACTAATTTTTCTTCAGGAAAATATTCTTTCGGACAAACAATTCTAAAATCCATTCCAAATTTGGCAGCACCGATCATTAAGGAATTTGCCATATTATTTTTTCCATCGCCTAAAAATGCAAATTTTATTCCTTTCAATTTACCTTTTTTCTCTGTAATTGTCAAAAAATCCGCTAAAATCTGTGTCGGATGAAACTCAGTTGTAAGTCCATTCCAAACAGGCACTCCCGAATGTTCAGCCAAAGTTTCGACCAATTCTTGACCGTATCCTCGATATTCGATTCCATCATAAAATCTTCCCAAAACTTTCGCAGTATCTTCCATAGACTCCTTATCACCAATTTGTGATGCAGAAGGCCCAATGTAAGTGACATTTGCCCCTTGGTCATAAGCTCCCACTTCAAACGCACATCTCGTTCTAGTAGAAGTTTTCTCAAAAATCAAAGCAATATTTTTTCCAACCATCGTTTTCTTCTCAGTCCCATTTTTCTTATCTATTTTCAATTTTTTCGCCAAATCTAGTAAATACTGCAATTCCTCCGTCGTAAAATCTAATAATTTTAAAAATGATTTTCCTTTTAACATAATTTCTCCTTAATTTTTATTTTTTATCATATTGTAGCAAGAGATTCTGTCCCTTGCTATTATTTAATTTTTCCAATTTTTATTTGTAACTCGATATTAATTTTTTATTCTATAATATTCTTTCAATATTTCTTTCTCAATTTCCTTCAATTTTTGTCCATTCTCAACAATTTTTTTATTCTCACCAATATACCGAATTAATTTTTCATTTTCATCAAAATAATATCGTTGTTCAAAAAATTTTGACTTTCTTTTATCAAAAACTTCTCCATTTTTTAGCTTATTTTCTTTATACCATTTAGAATCCACATAATATGGCACATTATATTTTTCAGCTTTATCAAAAATAAAATAAACTTTTCCATTTTTTAAATAATATTCTGTCAAACTATTCCAACTTTCTCCAAAATGTTCAACCACAATTTTTTTAACAATTCCATTTTGCGAAAAATATTTCACAACGCCACCATCTGTACTTTGCTCTGAATCTTCAACTTCCTTAATAACATAATTTTTCACAGCATTAGTACTTGCAAAATCTTTCCTAATCTGAGCAATTTTTCCTTCAATATTCGACGCACCAAAATTCATCAAACTTACCAAAAGAAAAAGTATCACAATTTTTCTAAAGGTTTTCATAAAAATCTCCCTTTAACTCTCAATTTTTTCGTTCTTTCAGTATAATTTTACCTTAATAATTTTTAATTTACAATTATAATTTGCAATTACTAAAAAGAAATTTTTTCAAAAACTTTTTCCAAAATTGAAACAGCTTTGTTAATTTCATCGTTTATTACGTTAAATGGTGGAAAAAATCTCACAACATTATTTCCAGCTCCAACTAGTAACAATCCATTTTCTAGTGCTTTTAAAACAACGTCTTTTGCCAAAACTTTTTTCTCATCAAATTTTATTCCCAAAAGAAGTCCTTTTCCACGAATTTCTTCGATAAAATCAAATTTTCCCTTTAATTTTTCCAATTTTTCCACAGAATACTGACCTTTTTCCACAACATTTTTTTCAATTAATTTGTTGTCAATTAATTCATGTAAAACAGCATTTGCAACGGCACAAACCAAAGGATTTCCTCCGTAAGTTGAACCGTGGTCGCCAGGAACTAGCACGTCATTTGCTTTTCCTTTTGTCAAACAAGCTCCGATTGGAACTCCGCCACCAAGTGATTTTGCAATTGTAACTATATCTGGAACTAAATCAAAATTTTCATAGGCAAATAATTTTCCAGTTCTTCCCATTCCGCATTGAATTTCGTCAAAAATCACAAGTGTATTATATTTTTCACTCAATTCTTTTATAGCTTCCATAAATTCAGAAGTAGCACTTTCAAGTCCGCTTTCTCCCTGAATTGGCTCCAAAATAATAGCAGCAGTTTTTTCACTTACTTTTACTTTTAAATCTTCGACATCGTTAAAATTACATTCTGTAACATTTTTCATCAATGGCTCAAACGGTTTTTGATATTTTGGCTGACCAGTGACTGCCAACGCTCCAGTACTTCTTCCATGAAAGGAATTTTTCATATAAATTATTTCTGTTTTATCAGCAATTTTATTTCCATTTTCATCGTATGACAAATTATTCCCATATTTTCGAGCAATTTTTAAAGCTAACTCAATCGCTTCAGTTCCACTGTTTGTAAAAAAAACGCTTTCCATTTTACTATTTTCCGTAAGTTTATTAGCCAAATCCAATTGTGGTTGACTGTAATACAAATTAGAAATATGCACCAATTTCTGACTTTGCTCCGTTAAAGCCTTTGTAATCACAGGACTTGCGTGTCCCAAGCAATTTACTGAAATTCCCGACACAAAATCTAAATATTCATTTCCTTCATTATCGTAAATATATGTTCCTTTTCCTTTTTCAAAAATTTTATTATAACGGCTATATACATTTAATAACATTAAATCACTTCTTTCTTAATTTTTTTAGAAAATATTCGACAATCTTCTAGTTTTTAATTTCAAAATTTTTATAAAATATTTTTACTTTTAAGATATTTTCTTTTTTCAAATAATTTTAATCCTCTAAATTTGCATCTTTCTTAATTAATGTTCCAGCCCCTTCGACTGTAAACAACTCAAGAATTACAGAATGTTCCAATTTACCATTTAGAATAACAACATTTTCCACACCATTTTCAATTGCATTCAAGCAAGTCGTAACTTTTGGCAACATTCCGCCGCTAATAATTCCTCGCTCGATTAAATCGTTCACTTTTTCCACATCGATTTCATCAATAAGCGTCTGTTTATTGTTATAGTCAAGCAAAATTCCATCAACATCTGTCAAAAATATCAGTCTGTCAGCCTGTAATTTTCCAGCAATTGCACCTGCCACATAATCTGCATTAATATTGTATGTCTGACCATTTTTGTCAACTCCAATTGAAGAAATCACAGGAATCGTATCATTCGACTCCAATAATTTTATAACTTCCGTATTAATTTCCTTAATCTCTCCGACAAATCCAATATCAACCTTTTCTCCATCAACTTCAACAAACTTCTTCTCAACAAAAACCATATTTCCATCTTTTCCACTAAGACCAACAGCTTTTCCGCCATATTTATTGATGTCTGACACAATTCCTTTATTAACTTTTCCAGAAAGAACCATTTCCACGATTTCCATCGTTTCTTCATCAGTCACACGATTTCCTGCAATAAATTTGCTTTCTTTTCCAATTTTTTGAAGCATCTCGTTTATTTCAGGCCCTCCACCATGCACAATCACAGGATTTATTCCAACATATTTCATAAGAACCACATCTTGAATGAACTGTTCCCGAGCAACAGGATTAACCATCGCACTTCCGCCATATTTAATAACAATCGTTTTATTATGATATTTTTTTATAAAAGGCAACGCCTTTACTAAAATTTTCGCTTTATCTAAATTTGAAATCATATTTTCCCTTTCTTTTATTAAAATTTTTCTTATTTTTTTAGTTTTTTAAAAATTTAATTTTATAAATAATTCTTTTAAAAAATTATCTTGAAAAATTTACTAACAAAAAATTCTTAAAATCATAAATTTATTTTAAAAATTATTAAGTATGATACTCCGCATTAATTTTCACATAATCATAACTCAAGTCACATCCCCAAGCAGTCGCTTCAAACTCTCCATCATTTAATTCAATAATTATTTCAACGGTTTCAGCCTTTAAAATTTTCTCAGCTTTTGGAATATCAAAATCCTGTGCCATCCCATTTTTCGCAACTTGAACCATATCATTTCCAGCTTTTAAGAAAATATTAACTTTATCAATCATCAAATCAGCTTCTGAATATCCAACCGCACACAAAATTCTTCCCCAATTTGGGTCGCCACCAAAAACTGCCGCTTTAAAAAGACTTGAAGTGATAACTGATTTTGAAACTTTTTTTGCATCTTTTAGCGTTTTAGCTCCATTTGTTGTAACTTGAATCAATTTTGTTGCACCTTCTCCATCTTTCGCAATTAATTTAGCCAATTCTTCATTCACTTTATATAACGCCTTTTTAAACTCTTCATATCCAGCTGAATTTTCATCAACAATTTTTTCATTCCCTGCAAGTCCATTCGCCAAAACGCAAGCCATATCGTTTGTGCTTGTATCTCCGTCAACTGAAATCATATTGAAAGTGTTGTCAGCAATTTCAGAAAACATTTTTTGCAACAAAGATTTTTCAATATTTACATCAGTTACAGTAAATGAAAGCATTGTCGCCATATTTGGATGAATCATTCCAGAACCTTTACATATTCCAGCTACTTTTACCTTTTTCCCAGTAATCTCAATTTCTAAGCAAATCTGCTTAACAAAGGTGTCAGTAGTCATAATCGCAGTAGCCGCATCAATTCCGCCATCTTCTGACAAATTTTCCACTACTTGATTAATTCCGTTTTCAATTTTTTCCATATCAAGTTGAACTCCGATAATTCCAGTGGACTGAACTAAAACTTCCTCAGCACTCAATCCTAATTTATTTGCAACGATCTCGGTCATTTTTTTCGCATTCGCAAGTCCAGTATCCCCCGTACAAGAATTTGCATTTCCACTATTTACAATAATCGCTTGTGTATTATTATTTTTTACATGCTCAATATCCAAAATAATTGGTGCAGCCTTTGCCAAATTTTTTGTAAAAACCGCAGCTGAAACCGCCTTTTCCTCACTATAAATCAAAGCCATATCTTTTTTTCCACTTTTTTTCAATTTTGCTGATATTCCAGTCACTTTAATTCCTTTAACATCAGTAATTGTTCCATTTTCTATTATTTTCATATAACTTTTGTATGATAAATAATTTTTAATAATTTTATAAAAATTATGAATCACACGCTCCTTTCTTTTTTATCTGTAAAATTCTATTAATAAAATCTTATTAACAAAATATTTTTATAAATACATCGATAAAAATTCTAATCCTTCATTTTCATCAAATCCAAATAAAATGTTCATACTCTGAACCGCCTGTCCACCAGCACCTTTTATCAAATTATCAATCGCCGACACGACAACGATGTTCCCAAATTCCTTGTCATATCGAACCCCAATTTCACAAATATTACTATTTTTCACATTTTTTATCTCTGGCAAATTTTCAGTAACTCTCACAAAATACTCATTTTTATAAAATTCATTATAAATTTCATAAATTTTTTCTTCTGTCAAACTTTCCTTAAATTCATCCTTCACATCCAAATAAATTGTCGAAAGAATCCCTCTATTTATCGGCAATAAATGCGGAGTAAATACTAAATTAATATTCCCATTCGATAATTTATCCATTTCTTGCTTTATTTCAGGTGTGTGTCTATGTTTCAAAATATTATAAGCCTTAAAATTCTCATTAACTTCAGCATAAATTAAATCCAATTTAGCACTTCTTCCAGCCCCTGAAACTCCCGATTTTGAATCAACAATAATTTTTTTCGTATCAACAAGCCCATTTTTTAGTAACGGTGCCACGCCTAAAATAGCAGAAGTGGGATAACATCCAGGTGAAGCCACGACCTTCGTATTTTTAATTTCTTCTTTGTGAATTTCTGGAAGTCCATAAACTGCATTTTTATTGATTTCTGGATAATTATGTTTCACTTTGTACCATTTTTCATAAATTTCTGAATCATCCAATCTAAAATCCGCTCCCAAATCAAAGACTTTCACATCATTTTCAAGTGCCTTTTTTGTTATTTTTTCAGATAATCCATGTGGCAATGCCAAAAATAATGCATCAATATTTTTAAAATTTTCTTCAGCTTCTTCCAAAGAAATTAATTCTTTCTTAAAATATTTTTTATAATTTTCATACACATTTCCCATATCTTCCCCAGTATTTGAATGTGATGAAATAAATTCAAGTTCCACTTCCTTATGATTATTTAATATCCAAACCAACTGCTGTCCAGCATATCCTGTTGCTCCAATAATACCAGCTTTTATCATATAAAATCATCTCCTTAAAATATCTTTTAAAAATAAAAGAGCCTTCCTAAAAGGCTCTAAATAAATTATATTTGTATACAAAAACAAAGAGCCAACAACCCAAAAGTCATTGGCAAAAATTATTTTTATTAAAATAGAAATTCATTATAAAAATGATTATATACCTAAGACAAGGGCTTATAATTAAATTGTGCAGCTATTCTATTATCCCTTATCCTTCTTATCATTTTCATAATACTTCCTCCTGATTATTTTTTATTTATCTTTTGATAAATTTATTATAGCAAAAAAATTATAAAAAATCAATATGTTAAATATATAAGTTTTTTATAGTTTCATTAATAAAATTAATGATTTGATTTTTATGAATGATTATGAACAATATCAAAGTCAATTAATATTGGCAGATGATCTGAAAGTTGAGTTTGTATCACTTCATAACTATTAACTTTTATTTCCTTTGAGCAAAGTATAAAATCAAGCTCCCGCTTCGGATTCCAGCTCGGAAAAGTTGGATCCTTTCTTGTATTTATATTTTTCAAGTCAGAAGCCTGTAAAAACATCTCAATTTCCTCCTCACCCCAAAAGACATTAAAATCACCAGCTACAATAACTGGCTTTTTGCAATTTTTTACAAGATCATAAAGCTGTACAATCTGCTTTTGCCGTGTTTTTCCACCTAGTGCCAAATGTACAAGAAACACAATCACATCCTCTGTTTCCACTTCAATAATCAATTTTTTCATTCCAATATCCAAATAATGAAATTCCTCCCTTAAAATTGGATTTTTGGAAAGTAAGGCATTTCCCTGTTTTCTAACCATTGGAAATTTCATATACTGTGAATCTTCCTCATATTTATACTGATAAACATTATTATTTCTCGTAATTCTCCCAAGAAGCGTAGCCTGATTTCTGCTATACATCCGAAATGATCCAAGATCTACTTCCACAAGCCCCACAAGATCAGGCTTATACCTATTAATAAATTTCCCAATCCGATAAATATGCTTTACAGAATGTCCCAAATATCCCCGTATATGCTTAAATGGCTGATTCAAATACTTTCCAGTTCCATATCGAATATTATACAAAAGAAATTTCATCTTCTCTCACTTCTCTTTCCTGCCTCTTCATAAAATTCTATGTTTCAGCTGTTTTAACATCAAATAAAATATATTCAACAACTTAATATTTTCATTTTTTACAAGAAACCTTAATTTCTCAAACAATAAATCTAATCATATTTACAGTTGCCAAACAGGTCAAGCAAAACTTATTTTTTTACTATCCCAACTCCATCTCCAAACGGCAGCAGCACAAAATTATATTCTTCATTTAACTTTTCTATAAATTCTTTTAACCTTTTTACAATAGTCTTATATCTTTTTGGAATTTCTTCTTTTTTTACTGCTACAAGTCCACGAAACATCAGATTATCAATAAAAATAATTCCATTTTCATTGAGAAGTTCATAACTCATCTCAAAAAACTTCAAATATTGCCCCTTCGATGCATCAATAAAAATAAAATCATATTTTATACCCTTATCAAGCCTTGGAATTTCCTTCAAAGCATCACCCAAAATCATTCTATTCTTCTCAAACAATCCCAATTTCTTAAAATTTTCCACAGCTTTTCCATAACGTTTTTCATCAATTTCCATCGTTGTCAAAAAACCGCCATTTTCATTAGCAACCCGTGCCAAAAATAGCCCAGAATATCCTGTTGCCGTTCCAATTTCCAAAATATTCCCAGCCTTCATATTTTTAGCCGTAAAAATCATATAATTCAGCACTTCATCTGTAATAATCGGCACATTTTCCGCCAGACTTTCATCCTTCACATTTTGTATAATTTCATTTTGAATTTTAAACAAATTTTGTGCATATTTTGATGATTCTATAAAATTTTCTATCCTGAACCTCCCACGACTAAAGTCGCAGGGTTCTAAAATCTTTAAAAACATTTAAAAATTTTCTAAGAAGTTTGATAGCTTTACACTACCCTTATTCTTTTAGGCGTGTTCAGCTCACCTCTATTGTATAGGACGCTTAAATCCACAACTTTACTTTTTCTTAATATGTTTAATGCTCCGTTACAATCTGCATTTATGAGTTTACCTGTGCTTGTTTGATATAGTCCTCTTTTTATTCTTTTTCCACTAAATATATATTCTTGCAAATTTTCTTCATCATATATTGGAATTTCATCTCCATCAAAGAAACTTGCTTTTGATGTATAACTTTCTTCTTGCAGCTTAAATTCTATTCCATATAGTTTACATAGATATATTAGTTTATCTCTTAATTTTCAATATGGTATATTTACAAAGTTTTGATTATTTATATTTCCTATATTTGAATTTCTTTGAAAATCTTCATTATATCCTAAAACTAGTTTTCCTATATCGTTATCAAGACAATAATTTATTATCATTCTTGCTGCTTTCGAAAGATAATCTTCTATACGATTATTTCTCTTTCTAGCTATTCTCTTTTGCCTTAATGTTGTTCGAGAAGTGTTTTGCTTATCTTTTATACTTTGTAATTTTGCATTCATCTTATTATAGTATTGATTAATAGATTTCAATTTTCTACCATCTATTATGAATGAAGCTCCATTATTAGTTACACAAGTACAAAGATTATCTATACCTAAATCAATTCCTAGTGCATTTTCTTTATTTAATTCCCTTTGAACTTCTTCTACCTCATAAATATATTGAATTTCAAAGTACCTAGAATGTTGTTTTGGTATTATTCTAATCTCTTTTATCTTCTTGACTTTTAATACTGGTGGCAGCTTAATTTTAACTTCCTGATGAGTTTTCTTAAACGAATTTGAATAAGGAACTATCAGCATATTATCTTTTAATCTAACAAAACCTATAACAAGAGTTGTAAAACCATCTTTATCAAGATAATTAGGTAATTTTATTTTACCCTTATATTGTCCATTCTTAGCAAGTTTTAAAAGTCCAAAAAATGATTTGAAACTTCCGTCTACTTCTTTCAGAATTTGTTGAGCCATATTAGAATTTAACTTCTTGTAGTTCTCACTATTTTTAAGCATTTTATAGTTTTCATTATAACTTAAATACTTTTTATTTTTAAAATAGTATTGCCTAATATTGTATATAGCCTGATTCTTTAAATTCTTAGCTATATGGCACAAATATTTTAAATTCCTAAACTCTTTTTTACTAAGATGTTTTACCTGTTGTTTTAATGTTAAATACATAGATATCACCTCCCTTTCATCAGAGATATTATACCATGTATTCTACATTTTATCTGTCAAAAAAAGTAATATTTTTAAATATTTTTAAAGTTTTTAAAACCCCACAACAGTGGGAAGCGTCGTTCACATAAGTACGCTACTACTTATGCAGTTCTCATGGCATATATACTCCTTAATAAATTAAGGAGATTAGCCTTGAACCTCTTGTTATCTCTAACAAGCACAGACTATATCTTATCCATATCCTATTTCAAGGACTTAGGCGAAACCACTTCCAATACCAATCGCTTGTATTGTACTCCCCTCACGAGGGATAGTCGTTGAACTTTCCTTTTCAGGCTTAGCTGCTGATTGTCTATTATCATAATGTTTAGAATTTAACCTTGCATCATCTAGTATATTTTTTCTGCTTTCGCTACCTTCACACTTATACCATATTTGAACGAAGGTATTATGTTGTGGTTATACTAGCTTTAAGAGTTCCCAGCAATTCAGTTTCTTTGTTGCACGGTTTTGCTCCGTGTCTACATACAAGTTTCCCTATATGCTTACTAAAATTTTCGTGCAATTTATCTCACGACTAAAGTTGCGAGTGTTTTTGCACTATTTAATAAATTATCCTTTTTCTTTTAATTTTAGTCGTTTTTTTATTTTTATTATCACTACTATTTTAAAATTTTAAAAATTAAATTTTTCAATTTTAATATTTACAGCATTTCTCCCATTTTAAAAATAGGTAGCATAACTGAAAATACAATCATTCCAATAATTACTCCAATAAAAATAATCGAAATCGGTTCAAACATTTTCAAAAGCCATTTTATCTTTTCACTAACTTTTTCATAATAAATTTCATTCAAATTAAAAAATGATATTTTCATTTCTCCAGTTTTCTCTCCAATTGTCAGAAAACTTACATATTCATTATCAAAAAAAGTTGTATTTTTAAACGATTTTTGAATACTTTCACCCTTTTCTATCTTCAAAATAATTTTTTTCAATTCCTCATTTAAAACATAACTTTTAGAATTTGTACACATTTTTAAAGATTGAATTAATGGAACATTGGCATCTGTAAGTGAATACATATTTCTTGTAAAATTTAATATACAAATATTTTTATACATTTTTCCAATAATTTTTATTCTTAAAATTTTTTTCTCAAAAATTTTCTCATTTTGTTTTTTCCATTTTTTAAAACCAAAAAATAAAAAAACTATGGCAATCAAAAAAATAATCCCATATTTATCAGCTATTTTACTGAAATTTATAACAATTTGTGTAACTTTCGGCAATTCCTGCCCAATATCTGAATAAATCAAGACAAATTTAGGCACAACAAATTTTAACAGTATAAATACAATAACCAATGCTGTAATTATAACTGTTACTGGATAAATGCTCAAGCTTTTTATATCCTTTTTTATTTTCTGATTAAATTCATACTTTTCATACAAATTCTTAAAAACTATTTCCAAGTTTCCTGTCTCTTCCCCAATTTTAACCATTTCCATAAATTCCCTATTTGCAGTAATCTTAGAAAAAGCCCTGTGAAGCGAAACTCCCTTTTCAATTTGCTGTTTTGTACGAATTATCCTGATTTTCAAATCTCCATCATAATTCTGTGCAACAATCCCAAGTGTATCAATTAGTGAAATCTTTCCATTCAACAGATAATACACACTTTTAGTAAAGGACAGCAAGTCTTTTTCACTTATTTTGCTTTCCTTATTCTTTATAATATTCTTCATTTTAATTAATCCCCCCTCTGATTAATTATAATTCAATTATTATTTTTTGCTGTTTTCCAATGCAACTTTTCCTAATGCAATCGAACCAACGAATCCCGCTTCATCTCCAAGCCCTGGATAAACAATAAAATCATCAATTTTTTCCAAAATTTCTTCTTTTTGAACATAGCTGTTTAAAAATTCTGAAACATATTTTCTAATTAATGGGAACAGCTGTTTTTGTTTCATAACTCCTCCACCCATAATTACCTTTTGTGGTGATAAAATCAGAATATAATTTACCACAGCCTGAGCCAAATAATATGCCTCCATATCCCAAACTTCATCTCTATCAGCAAGTTCAAAACCCTTTTTACCCCATCTGTCTTCTATCGCAGGACCTGCTGCCATTCCTTCCATACAGTCTTTATGGAAAGGACATCTTCCTTCAAATTTATCATCCTTATGTCTTTTCAAAAATATATGTCCCATTTCAGGATGAGTCAATCCTTGAAGCATTTTCCCATCAACAACCGCTCCAGCTCCAATTCCAGTTCCTACTGTAATATACATAACATTTTTAAGATTTTCTCCAGCACCCCACCAGCTTTCTGCAAGAGCCGCACCATTTACATCTGTATCAAATTCCATCGGAACATCATAATATTTTTTCAATTCTCCGATCAAATTATAATCACTCCAGTAAGGTTTTGGAGTTTTTGTAATATACCCATAAGTTTTAGAACCTTTTACAGGATCAATTGGTCCAAAACTTCCAACTCCCATTACATCAAATTCCTTATCTTTAAAATATTCAATGACTTGAGCCATAGTTTCTTCAGGTGTTGTAGTTGGAATGCTTACTCTGTCAATAATTTTCCCATCTTCAGTCCCCAATCCACATATAAATTTTGTTCCTCCAGCTTCAACTGCTGCAATAACTGCCATAATTTCACTTCCTTTTCTCTTTTTTATATTTTTTATCTATTTGTATTTTTTATTTTAATAATAATAAACAATTTTTATATTTTTTTCAAAATATTGTCATTGTCCTTGTAAAATTCCAATATTTCATCTTGTGTTGCAGTAGCTGTTCCTATTTTTGCCACTACAATTCCAGATGCCATATTTGCAATTACCCCAGCCTCATATAAATCCGCTCCAGCACATATTGAAAGTAAGAATGTCGATATAAAGGTATCTCCAGCTCCTGTTACATCATAAACTTCTCGTGCTACAGTTGGTATTCTCTTATGTTTAGTCTTAAATAACGAAACTCCCTCTTCACTTCGAGTAAGCACAACGCTGTCTAATTTAAGTTCATCTTTTAACTGTGCCATTTTTTCAGCAATTTGCTCTTCACTTGTAAACTTTTTCATTCCAAAATAATCTAAAATTTCTTTTCTATTTGGAGTCATTGAAGTTGCTCCAACATAATTTTTAAAATTTTGCGGTTTTGGATCAACCATTATCCTTTTATTATGTTTTTTAGCTATTTCAATTACTTTTTTAGATAAATGCTTCGTAAGCAATCCTTTATTATAATCTGAAAGCAATACCGCATCAATATTTTCGATATTTTTTTCAAAATTTTCCAAAAGCTGATTTTGAATTTCTTCTGAAATATCAGTATCTTTTTCCCAATCTAATCTAAGCAACTGCTGTCCTTGAGATAAAACTCTACTTTTAATGATTGTTGGACGTGTTCCATCCTTCACAATTCCATCAGAATTTACATCTTTATTCTCAAGCTCCTTAACAAACTTTTCTCCGTTCGCATCATTTCCAATAACTCCATAAACAAAAACTTTCCCTTCAAGCGAAGTTAAATTATTTGCCACATTCGAAGCTCCTCCTAATACAAATCTTTCCTTTTCTATATTTACAATCGGAACAGGCGCTTCTGGTGAAATTCTATTTACTTTTCCAATCAAATACTCATCTAGCATCATATCGCCAATAACAGCTATTTTAACACTGCTAAACTTTTTTATTATCTCTTCAATCCTTTGAATTGAAATCATCTTTTTCCTTTCCCTAACTAAAATTTTTTATTTTAAAATTATTTTTAATTCTGACCTTTACTTAATATTATACTACATTTTTTTGAAATTTCCAGTATAATTTGTAAATTTTTTATAGGGATTAAAAAAATCTAAAAAATTATTTTATCCATTAAGTTTTATCCTGTATAATTGCTTCAATTTCAATATAAATATCCCTTACTTCCCTATTATTTCTGCGATATTTAAACAATGGACCAATTATAGGAATTTTTGACAAAAATGGAACTCTTCTTATCGTTTCCTTGCTTACATCCTGCTTTAATCCTCCAATAAAAGTTGAACTGCCATTATTCAGTGTAATCGTTGTCTTAGTCTGATTTTTCTGCTTAGCGCCAGAAGAAGCATTATAACTCGAAGTCAATCTAAAATTGCTTATTTCCGTATCAATTTTAAGCAAAATTTTCTTCACTCCATTAATTCTCCTAATTTCAGGATTTATTTTAAAAACAATCCCTGCTTCAGAAAAAATCGGCTCTACATATTCAGTATCATTCTTCGTAGTTTTCTTTTCTCCAACAAGGACTTCTTCTGTAACCTTCAATTCTCCCTCTTCGTTTTCCATAATCATAAGTGTTGGCATAGCCTCAATCCTTATATCCCCATTTTCCTTCAGTAAATTAAAATCTATTCCTAAAAATTTCCCGCCTTTAGAAAAAATTGATGCCATCGAAACCTCTCCATTCAAAAATTTTGCCACCAAATTATCTTTATTCGCACCCGCATTATCACTATTTATGCTCCAATCAATTCCAAGCCTTTCAAATAAATTAGAACTTGTATCAATTATAGTTCCTTTTATTATAACCTGCTCCTTTTCCTTATCTAGCGACTTTATAATCTTTTTCATCTCCTCAATTTTATTCTCATCCCCACTAAAAATAACCTTATTGTCAATTCCAATCACTTCAAATCCAAAGAATCCATTAAGCGCCTCAGTAATATCTTTCCCGTTTCTATATTCTAAATCAACTTCCCCAGTTTTCTTTTTTATTTCCTTTACAGTCTGCTGTACCTGATTTTGGCTTTGATTCTGACTATTCCCTTTATTTTTATCTTCTTCCTTTTTATTAACAGAATTATTATTTTTATGCCCATCCTGACTATTTTTACTACCTTGCTTACTATTATTTTTGGCTTTATTCCCATCATTTATCTTTTTTTTATTATCAGTCTGCACTTTCTTTGGAACTTCATAAATAAATATTTTTTTAGCATTTTCCACATCGCTTTTATTAACATAGTCAGCCACTTTTGCCCCAAAAATATTATTTCCTGAAAAATAAAAAAACAGAATTAAAGCGGTCATAAACTTAAATTTCTTCTTTTCCATCAAAATTGCAATCCCCCCTTTTTTCAATTTTGATCCCTTTATTCTTTATAATTTTTTAACAATAAATCGTTCCTTTTCATTAATTCAACTTCTACATTTTTTGCAAAAGATTGCCATTAAATATTAATTTTACTTCTATCTTCAACTTTCTCTATAAATCCCAGCGAGATTTTGAACCCATCACTAGTAAGTTCCATAAACATTTTAGATGTATCAATATATTTTCTGCTTTTATTCACAAAATAAACAAATTTCCCGAAATCATTCAAACTTCCATATACTGTAAAATGAATATATTTAAGCCTATATCCATTTCTTTCCCATACATTCTCAGACTTTGAAATTTCCTTCATTTTCAGTCCGCTATCATGTGAAAATACATAAATCATCTTCTTAAATTCCGATTCATTTTTTATGGATAAAAACGATAATTTCTCTGTAATTGCCATTATCTCGTTATATTCTCCCATAATTTTACTTCTTTCGGCATTTTTGCTTTCCACCACATTCACAATTTTACTTTCCAGATTCCTTTTATTTTCAATTAAAATTTTTCTATTATTCAAAATTTCCTTATACTTCCCATACTTTTTATTAATACTTACCAGCATAAAAACAATTCCAACTACAAATATTATCATCTTAAAATTTAATTTTATCATTTTTCTCTTCCTATTATTTTTTAATTTTGAAATGGCTCAATCACATATTCAAAAACCGTTGCCGTGTCATTATCCTTCAAATATCCCAATTCAGAATTTGGATACCTTCTTAAAATATTATTCTCAAGTCTCTCAAAATTGTTAAAATTTTCCATTTCTCCCTGCACAATCCATTTTGCCTTTTCATAATTAATTTTCGTATAATCAATCCCATTTTTGCTATTTTCAACTAAAAATTTTATTACTGAATAATACTCCCGCCTTTTTATCCCGCCATCAATCTCACGAAGAGTCGCAAGTTCCTTTGAATAATCAGGAATTTCCTCAGCCTTTCTTTTCAAGTAATCCTTCTCCAGCGACTTTATCTCCTTCTGGATAACTTCATTTTCCACAGTTTTTTTCTGAAGCGGAATCGAATTATAAATCAAGAAGTATGCAAATATAAGAATTCCAGCAATAACAACATCCAAAACTTTTATATTTTTTACACTTTCCTTATCAAAAATAGCCATTCTCTTTATAAAATCAAGACTATTTGAAAGTTCTTCTCCTGCAAATATAACTTTTACATCATTTTCTTCATCTCCAACAACTACCATATCTCCAAAATCAAAATTTTCAACATCGTCCACATCTTCAATTTTCAGTTCAATTTTTTCAACCTCAACAATTTTCTCATCCTCAATTAAAATCCTAAGACTATTTTCTTCTCCCAACTGCAAAATTTCAATCTTACTATTTTCATTTTCTAAAGATTCCTCATTTACATCAATTTCCTCTATCTCGCCAAAATTTCTATTGCCATCCGTATTTTCAATAATTTCTATTTCTTGTGTTTCATCAGCATCTTCATTTCCAAAAATTTCCATTTTTTGAATCTCTTCAGTATTTTCATGAACATCCTGAAAATTTTCTTCATTTTCAAAAGAAACTTTTTCATTCTCAAAATCATTATTCTGACTTACTTCAAAATTTCCATCCTTATAATAATTATAAACAGCCTCAAAATCCACTTTCAATTCTGAAATTACTGCAGAATACTTTTTCAAGCAGTTTTTTATCCTAACAATTTCCCTTTTATCCAAATAAATATCTAAAAACTGATTTTCCAAATGATTTATAACCATTTTCCTTTTTACAAAATTAATTTTTTTCTTTAAAATTTCCGAAATACTTTCTAATTTTACAGTTTTTTTTCCTGAATCTTCAATATAATTTTCCCTTTTACCAGTTTCTTCCACATTTC